>JAHIVN010000052.1 GCA_018816645.1 Patescibacteria group bacterium
ATTCTATCTCATCTCCCTGCGTCAACGTACCGCTCACATCTCTATCTATATACTCTGCTTCCTTTTCTGCTTCTATCCATAACGTTATTTCCCGATTTAGACTGAATTCCGAGGTGTTCCCATCTTCGTCTGTTGCTGTTGCTGTAAATGTCATACCCTGTTCTAGTCCTGTTAATATTACTTCCCATGGACTGCTTGCCACAACGTTTCCCAGATAACTTTTTCCCTCTCCATATCCTGATTCATCGTTGTCGCTCTCATATATCTCTATTGTTGCTGTCCCAGGAAAGTCCAGGTCACCTGCTATATAGTATTCTCCTCCTCCTTTGTATACCACTCTTGTTATCTCGGGATAGTTCATAAGGTCGTTTGGACCTGTGTCTGTATCTCCTGTATCATTGGCTGTCACTCCGTATCCATCTTCTGTCCCTCCGACCAGGTTTATTCCCAGTCCTCCGTTGTTGTAGAATACGTTACCTGACATTTCTACGGGGCCTCCAGCTGTTACATGCAGTATTCCATCCATTTCATTGTCGCTTATTATATTGTCTGTTATTTCTGTTTTTTCAAAGAAACTTCCGGGTCCAACCGGATTTCCTTCTAATAAAACACCGTATTTGTTTTCAAATATTTGACTTTCTGAGATTATTAAAAATGTGAAAATTGTGTTTATCGTATCTGCGATATATATTCCTCCAAACGTATCTCCTCCTGCGATTTTACTTTTCTGAATTGTCAGAAAACCTTTCCCTTCAACATATACGCCTGTTTCAGAATAACTGATTTCCCCGTTTTTTAGAACTCCAATCTGAGATTCTTGTATCATAAGTCGTGAATAAGATCCTGAGATAGAAGTATGTTGATATACTGAAGCCTCCAGACCTACTACTATACTTCCGCTTCCTGGTAACCAACCGCCAATATAAACTATTCCGTTTTCAGCAGTTTCAACACCATATGCTGTGTTTCCTTTCAGCTTCCTGCCAGAAATATCTGTCCCAATAAATACTGATTCTAGTTCTATTGCTCCACCAGATGCTTGATTTATCGATAAAACGTTTGAAATATTTGCGCTATTTATTGCAAACCCTTTTAGCAAAATATCGGCTGTACTGCCTGTGCCTGAAAAACATCTATCCAAACTTGTACAACTTAACTCGATCACTGGTTGTGAATTGTTCAAATCAGGATAAACATTTGTATTTATCATATATCCTGATTGAGTATCTGCAAATAATGCAAAATCGTGTATCACAAAAGGCAGCTCAGTTGCAGGAGATATCCTCCACCATTTCATATCGGGGTCTGCGTTTACTGCCAGACAGCTCACTTCCAAAGCATCAGGATCATATACATCCGAAATCCCATCGTCTTCAAATGATAAACAATTAGGATCTGACTCAGGTATATTCATAAGAATTGTACTTGAAAGAGAGGTATTCGATTCTTCAAGACCGGCTCTCAATGTACACTCCGTTTCTGCCTCTGAATTCAATCCTCCTGTATCACAAAACCCATTCCCCGGGTTGCTATCACCTAGATCTCCCGTTGAATTTACTTCAAATGTTGCCGCTTTAACTTCTCCCGCTATCAACCTGCCGGCGACTATAAACGTAATCAATACTGCTGCTGTTAACATAAAAGTTTTAGTTAGTCTTCTCATCTGTTTTGAGCTTTACTAAAAATGTTATTACTATAATTCCAATTATTATTATAAATATCAACTCTTCACCTGTCTCCGGCAATTCTTCTATCACACCTTCTGTTCCCAATACCGTAGGATCATCCTCATCTTCTGTACTTGGATCGTCACTCAAGACCTCCCCATCATTCACTCCATCGCCTGTTATGTCATAATATACTCTCGCCTGATTTATTATCTCACTCCCTGTATTTTCTATCAACCTCACTCTGAATCTTATCTCTTCACTTCCTCCTCCTACTATCTCCATCCCCTCTATCCTTATCGGGTTTGTACTTGCTATTGTCCCGCTTGTTGTCACTATACTTCCTTCCACTATCTTTGTCCCTTCAGGTATTTCATCTTCTACTTTTACTCCTTCTATCGTACTTGTCCCATTGTTCTTTACTACTATTCTGTATTCTATCTCATCTCCCTGCGTCAACGTACCGCTCACATCTCTATCTATATACTCTGCTTCCTTTTCTGCTTCTATCCATAACGTTATTTCCCGATTTAGACTGAATTCTGAGGTGTTCCCATCTTCGTCTGTTGCCGTTGCTGTAAATGACATCCCCTGTTCCAGCCCTGTCGGTGTCATCTCCCATGGACTGCTTGCAGTTGTGCTTCCAAGATATCTTTTCCCTTCCCCATATTCTGATTCATCTATATCACTTTCAAATATCTCTATCGTTGCCGTCCCAGGATAGTCCAAATCTCCTGATATGTAATATTCTCCTCCCCCCTTATATACTACCCTCTCTATCTCAGGATAATTCATCAGATTATTTGGCCCTGAGTCCGTATCTCCTGCATCATTGGCTGTCACTCCGTATCCATTTTCTGTACCTCCGACCAGGTTTATTCCCAGTCCTCCGTTGGCATATATACTGTTTTGAGAAAGCAAGTTATTGATTCCGTTATGTATATGAATTCCATAACCATTGTTATTTCGTAGAAAATTGTTATCGATACCCATATTGTTACAGGAATAGTAACAATATATGCCATCTAATATACTGTTTTCGATAATATTATCTTCAATAACCCCGGTATCTGAACACCAAAGCGCAATACCTCGATTATTGTTTTTGATCAAATTCCCTTTAATCTCAGTATTTCTTCCTGTACACCAAATTGAGACTCCTCCTTCTATCATACCCCCGGAAATTACATTCATACCTTCAATAGAACCATCACCCACGTTACTTCCCATGTCATGATCAATACCAATTGCAGCTCTAGAATTTATAACCGATGATCCGTCGTTGAGTTGTCCAACTATATTTCCATATACACTAAAATCATCAATACCGTTTTGATCTTTCCCAAATAAGGGGAAGGTATCTGCGACCAGAAGATTTCTTTCGGAAGGTTCAAATCCTCCAATAGTAATGTTATCACCGTATAAAACATACACTCCGGAAAAGGTGCCGGAAATATATCTTTTTCCACTAATATCTGTCCCAATATAATTACCTGAAATAGTAGATGCTCCTCCACTTCCGAGAATCAGAAGTAAATTATAATAACTAGCCGAGTTCACTACTAAACCATAAATTGCTATTGAGCTGGGACTAGTAAAATCATTTTCAGCGGAGAAACATGTATCAAGACCTGAACAATTAATCTCAATTACTGGTTGTCCATCAAGAACCTCAGGAGGAACCTGTGTATTTTCGACATATCCGCTTTGAGTGCTTCCATCTATAGTTAAATCTTCTGTGATAACAGGTAAATCAGTTAAAGACAATATCCGCCACCAAGTTATCTCAGGATCAGCATTTTCTGCTAGACAATTTACTTCACTTTCATAAGGATTATAACTAACTGAACTATCATCAACAAATGATAAACACCCTGAATCACTTTGAGGAATATTAAAATTTATGACCTCATCTCCATCTATAGCATTCGCCTCTTCAATAGCTGCCCTAAGTGTGCATTCGGTATCTCCTTCTGAATTCCATGATCCTGTATTGCACTGACCATCACCAGGATATTCATCCCCTGCATCTTCTGTTGAGTTTACAGAATAAACTCCATCCATTTCTTCAATATTTATACTAAACTCTGATGTATCGATTAAGATTGTACAAGTCTGGTCTGAACAAGATGTTACTGTTGAACTAATATATGATTGTCCCTCTGGCAACAGAGATGAAATAGTTAGAGGAGTTGCTACAAAATCATAACCTCCTAAGGCATCAGTAGTAAACGATGAATAGCCTAAATGTGTACGTCCTCCCGATTGTTGCTCAATATTTGAATAAAAATCAATACGATAGCTCATACTTGGCACACCACCGTACGTTCCGAGAATAGAAATATCTGTCTCTGAAGTTGTAAATGAAGTGATATCTGGACACTGACTTGATCCGTCAGATCTCTTAATTCCGAGACCCTCATTTTTGTATATTGAATTGCCATATATAGCTACACTTGTTGTTCCCCATGTAAAAATTCCTTCTTCTTTGCTATCCGAAATAGTGTTGCCACTAATCTGGGTGTTCGTTATTGTAGTCCCGGACAAGCTTATCGCGCTGCGACCTGAGGCTCTCAGGAGATTATCTTCAATAGTAAGATTGGACGTTGTTTGGGGACTCCCAGAAGTTGCGTTAACATGATTATATAAATTTCCGAGCGATATTTCGCCTGTAGTATCCAATCCAAAATAGTTTCCTCTAATCGTATTGTCATTACAGCTACCTACCTCAGTCTGAGATACTATTCCATATTGATTCCCTGAAATGAGATTATTTTCAATAAGAGTATAATCCGCACCTCGAATAGTAATACCTGCACCACTATTACCAATAGTTTGAGTACCTGATACATCTGTCCCGATAAAATTTCCCTTTATCGTATTATATCTTGTAGAATCTTGACCAACATAAAAAGTCCAACCACTATTACCAGAAATGAGATTACACGCGTTAACACAGTTACCCCCAAATACAGCAGCATCATCACCACCAATGATATTGTCGCTTGATCCACTAGCTAACAGCAAAGCTCCAAAAGCATTACCTCTACCTTTAAATCCTGTTTTATCAGTACCTATATAGTTACCTTGTATTAATGATTCTCTGATCGGATACGCATAAACGCCTCTATTAGAATTTCCGGAAATAATATTTCTTTCAACGGAAACATTCCCTCCTATTTGATGCCCGGATGTGTTTCCAACAGTAATAACCGAAGGGTCGGTTCCACTATTATTCCAAAAATACACCCCTGTCCTGTTTGGTTGGATAGTATCCCCATCAGGGTCCAATCCTATAATATTACATTGTAATTTGGAATTTGACGCTCCAGCATTATAATAAATTCCATTGTAAAAATTATTAATTACAAAACCGTAAATCTCAACATAATTTGCACGAACTTCTAATCCTGTCATAGAAGAATCATTCGAACCATCAATTTCAATTTTTAGTAACATGTCCTGACACGAAGTACTAGGTTGAGTTCGCGCGTCAATAACAACCTCTTCAAGAACATAAGGTAAAAAAACAGTCGGTTGAATTGTCCAAAAATCATCATCAGAATCGGGCGTTCCGTTATCACTATATAATGGATCGCTAGTTGGTATATTAAATCCAATTTGGTCTTCTCCAGTTAAAACATTCGCCTCTTCAATAGCTCCCCTAAGTGTGCATTCAGTATCTCCTTCTGAATTCAATCCCCCTGTATCACACAATCCATTCCCCGGGTTGCTATCCCCCAGATCTCCCGTTGAATTTACTTCAATTGTTGCTGCTTCAACTTCCTCTGTTATCAACCTGCCGGCGACTATAAACGTAATCAATACTGCTGCTGTAAACATAAATGTTTTAGTTAATCTTCTCATCTGTTTTGAGCTTTACTATGAATGTTATTACTATTATTATGAATATCAACTCTTCACCTGTCTCCGGCAATTCTTCTATCACACTTTCTGTTCCCAATACAGTAAGATCATTCTCATCTTCTGTACTTGGATCGTAAAGCATGATCTCTCTTTGATCAGACTTGTTTCAAAATAAGTGTGCAATTACAATAGTATCGAATAAATGTCATCATTGTACAATAATAACATATCAATTTATCTGGAAAAAAGAAAGCCGATTTTAGACAGTTTACAGCTATGTCCAGGGTAAAGTTCCCCGAGCTTCCTCCTTCCATTAGAGAGAATTACTATTACTTGATACTAGTGAAGGTCTGGTTGCTTGTATATGTTAAACAGTTCACATAGAAGGTGTTTTGTTGGAAGCAGAGAAGCGGTCTGTGATAATCGAGGACCTTCAATGCAGAGTAGAGAGAATGAAAGGAACTAAAATAGTTGTGGATTGGCCGGATTAGCGTAAAATAGGCAGCCTATTTTACAGTCTTTCTAGTAAGATAAGCGTTATCCATGACTTCGCCAAAAAGTTTTTTCAGTTCTGAAATCACGTCATTAGTGAATTCGTAGTCAAAGTCATGAATAAGAAGAATCTGTGTTTTGGACATCTTCTCTAGCCATTTGTGCTTTAAGCCCAGCTGTTTGAGATTTACAGTTTCCAGAGTTCTGGCCAGAATGTCGCAGAATTCAAAAAGGCTTTTTTCAGCTACATTTAATTCCGGCTTTACAACATTTGTATCAGAAAGTATTTCAGCCTTTTTTGTGATAGATCGGATATCTTCATCAAAGTAACTTTGGTAGGAGAGACTTGCAGTTGGATGGTCACCCAGCAAACACTCGCCCCATTCATCCAGAATAGAGTATCTCAGAAGTTTCTCAACATTCATATTTTTTACTTTCCCTGAAAATATCAGGCATAAGTAGCTAACCTTATAAGAGTGTTCAGCTATGCTTTCAAGTTTTTCGTTTGGAATTCAAGCAAACAGATGAGGTTCTGTTCGCTTTATATGATTCAGGTTGTTTAGAATTTGCAAAGCCTCAAAGACATTTTTCATGACTGTCATATGAACTGTTACCAATTAATAAAAATATTAAGACAGAGTATAGCACAAGTTCCGATAAGCAGAAAAAGTCCGTTTATAGATAAAGCAAGAATTGAGAGAACTTTCGCAGAACCTGATTTTAAGCCCATTATAGCAAGCACTACACTGATAAGCATTATAGGCAAAACGTACAGGCCTACAAAAAATCCTCCGATGAGAGATATACAGGCTAGAACTAGTGATATGATAGCAAAGATTCGTGCAGTCTCTCCTGGATCGTTAATCTTCTGTGTCATTCTTAATCGATTATTAAGCATAGATTTATTCATTATACAGGAAAATCAGAAGATAATTAAGAAGATTTAAGTGATCGAGAAGATCAAAATGATCTAAAGGGATTAAATCAAAATTGGAACTTTAAGAAAAAGATTGCTAGTAATTATAGAATCTGTGTTTGAAGTCAAATCGCAAATCCTCAATCATTCGATCGTTTAATCACTTATTGTCATCGACAAAAAACTCATACCCGCCAATAAGAGTCGGGGTCGAGAGAAGAAACCAAACAATGGCGTCATCCAGAGGATAAACCATTCCTGAGATGTTGAATGTGTGGAGATATTCACTTGGCCACCACCAGTTGCCTATTTTCATAGCAAACATTTCAAAGGTGAAGTGAACTATGGCGAAAAATACTGTTGTGAGAAAAACTTTTCGTAATATCTTAGGGTTTTTTGTAAATATGATCAGTGACGGGATGATCAGAATCGGTATTGAAGCGACTATATAATCAATTGAAATCAACTTCTTATTCCAGTAGAAAAGAGTGTATACAATTATGGACAGGAGACAGTAAAGAGCGACTAGGTATTTCAATTTTTTGGATATTACTTTTGTCCGGTCTTTATCTACAAAGAATTCATAGAAACTAAGCGGCCAAAGAATATTGAAAAAGCCAAAGAGCATGTTTTCTAGCGGGATGAGTCCAAAGGGTCTGGGAAGAATTGACTGCACATCCCATGAATTTGTAAGACGTGTCATGATCTCAACTGGAGGTGCAAATAAGATAAGTGTTATGAGACTAAAGAAAAATATCTTCCATCGGGACTTTTTTATCCATAGAAAATTAATGATAGACGGAGGAACTATAACTAGAAATAGCGAAATGATATACGTTGGCTGCAAAACGTAAATGACTAAGCAGGAAGCAAAAACGTATGCAAGCAAGTAAATAGCTTTTTTTTGTTTGTTTGTAAATACTACATCTGACATTAGTTTTGTAATCTCATTAAAGTGAAAAATAAGCTAGCGTACGGTTATCATTAGTGATATAACTGATTAATGTGATTAAAGATTTTGAGGTAAATTTATATTATTTAACTTACTATTTGAACTTCGATTTCTTGTAAGCAATTAGTTTAAAGTAGATTTCCTTTATTAAAGCCCTAGCTTCTTCTAAATCCTTGATTTTTACATAATCAAGCTCAACGGCTATGTCAAGACAAGCATTGACTTCCATAAGCGAAGCAAGAGCATTATCTGCATATCTTGCTTGCTCTTTTTTATAGTATTTGGAGTTCCCCTCAGCGATATTTAGACACACGGATGTAACAGATCGTCTTGTTTGGTCGGCCAGGTTGTACTTTTCGATGCTTGGGAGTTTGCCAGTCATTTTGTATAATTCGGCAATTAGTTGTTTGGAGCGTTGGTATATTTCAAGTTTTTCGTAGTTATAAACGTAGTCAGTACTCATTGGTGTCTAATCAAATTAATCATCTTACTCATATCAATCAATTTAATCATGCACTACTTATTTTTCAAAGAGCATTTTCTTATCTATGAAATGTTACTTAGTTGCAAATTCACATAACTTAGGTCTCACCACTTTCAAATAATCAATACATTTCATTGCTAGAGAGACGCTTCGATCCCCAGCATTAAATATTATTTCATCATTTAGCGCAAGTGAATTGTCAACATAAACCGAAAGACCAAACAAGTTCCCGAAAGGATGTACACCTCCAGGCTCTACACCGTCGGATATTCGGATAACATCGGATTCGTGAGCAAACGAAAATGATTTGCATTTGAGAATTTTACGTACTTTTTTTGAATCAAGCCGCTTATCAGCAGGCAAAACAAGCATTATGAATTCACGTCTATCACTGCTTTTCTTTGCATTTACTATTATAGCTTTTGCACCTTGAGAAAGAATAAAGTCTGGTCTTTGAGCTAGAGCTTCTTCGGAAGTGCGGACGGGGGCATGATGAAATTGCTTGAATGGGACGTTGTTTTGTTTTAGGAATTCAACAAGTTTTTCTAACGGCTTCATAAGAGGAAAGAATCAAATGTTTAAATTAAGCAATTATAAAAATAATCTGAAAATTGATATTACAACAAACATTTTACTTCCTACAAAGCGGCATAGCAAACTTGACCTACAAATTGTCATGTTTAAATACATGTGCTACTATATTTAAACTACAATACCAATTAAAAGATGAGAATTGCATATAAAATAATCCTTACATTAGCTGGCTTTTTCATATTTTCGCTTCTTTCTTTTGTTTTGGCCTCAAAGGTCGAAGCAGCAACCTACTGTAATGCCAATCCTGAAGGCAACTGCTACGTAGACGGCAGTGTTGGTGCTAGCGGAAACGGCAAAACCCCTGTGACAGCGTTCAAGACGATCCAGGAAGCGGCTGGTGTGGTTGGACCGGGGGATACTGTGAATGTGAAGGGGGGAATTACATATTCCGAAAAAGTAACTCCAGCAGTTTCTGGTACTTCGGGGAATGTTATTACTTACAAATCGTGGGTTGGGACAGGCATTCCTCTGATAGATGCCAGTGGAGAAGATGCTGGAATGAGTGTCCTTTATAAGAATTATTTAAAAATATCAGGATTTGAAATAATAAATGTAAATCAGGGTGGAATACCAGCTGGAATAGCGTGTTATGGCGGAATATCAAACATACTTATTAATAATATTATTCACGACAACTTGGGTTATGGAATTTTTGCTTCGAACTATACTGGAATATTTATTTATAATAACACGATTTTTAATAATAGCAGCTCAGGTCTCAACATGGGGTATTTGGGCGGAAGTGGCGCCGTTTTAAGAAATAACATAGTGATGAATTCGGGGGATTTCGGTCTGGCTAGCAACAGTGCAAACGTTGTAATAAATCATGATTATAACCTGTATCTTAATAATCCCGGCTTTCCTGGTTTGCCTGAATGGGGAACAGACTATATGGAGATAAACAACATTTTTGCTTCTCCACATGACGTTCATCAGGATCCTCTTTTTCTTGACCTGCTCAGCAACGACTTTCGGATCCCAATAACCTCACCGGCGAAGGATACGGGAGACACCTTGACGGATATCCTCACCGATATCATTGGGGTTCCCCGTCCCCAGGGCTCAGCCTATGACATAGGAGCGTACGAGTACTATGTCATAACAATAACACTGACTCCGGAGACTTTTATCACTTACGATACCAGCACACCAACATTTACAGGAACAGCAGCAACAGTCAGTCCAGCGACAATAGCATTGGTAGAGTACTCTCTTGATGGAGGTACTTGGACAGCTTTAGGAGTAAGTGCAGCAGATGGAGCATTTGATGAAAGTGAAGAGGAGTACACGATTACAATACCATATGAACTATCTGAAGGAGAGCATACTATCCAGGTGAGAGCGACAGACTCTTATGGGAATACAACCTATTTTACGATGTATGCGAATTTGGAGTTTGAGATAGAATTACCCAAACTCCCAGAGACAGGAATGAAAGTTTTATTACCCATGATATCTCATTTTTTAATTATGTTAGTGTTTTATAGACAAGTAATAGTTATAACAAGAAAATTTAAAAAGAAATGGGTATTCTTGACATAATTAAAAAACGAAGGAGTATTCGAAAGTATTTAAGCAAAGAAATTCCACTAGAATTAATACTGAAACTAAAGGAAGCTCTTATCTGGGCGCCGTCTGCTGGTAACTTACAAAGTAGAAAGTTTTACTTTGTCACTAACGGTGAGATCAGATTTGACCTTGCAAAAGCAGCCTTTGACCAGCAATTCCTTGTAGAAGCTCCTTTGGTTGTTGTTGCTTGTGCTGACCTTGAAGCTTCTTCAGTAAAATATAGCGGGAAAGGGAAAGAGCTCTATGCTATAGTTGATACATCGCTTAGTGTACAGAATATGATGCTGGTTGCTTATGAAGCCGGGCTTGGTACTTGCTGGGTTGGAGGCTTTGAGGAATACAAAGTAAAGGAAATTCTCGACCTTCCGGATAAGCTAAGACCTATAGCATTAGTACCAGTTGGTTACCCGGCAGAGAAAATCGATCCACCGACAAGAGTGAAGATCCATGATGCAATTAAAGACATACCTTAAGGCAATTATCAATGTGCAATTTCTAATTAACAATTGCCGATTTGAAATGAGGGATGATTTATTTGATTAGATTGAATGAGAGATTATGATGATCTAGACTTTCGAAGTGCTTGCAGCTCACAGTTTACGGATTATAAATTCTTACTCACTTTCTGGAACAGTAAAATGTACTCGTGTTTGAAAATGTAAAAGCCTCCTTTTAGTGCCCTATATCTCCACAGGTTCTGCTGATTTCTTTTTCCTCTATTCCCTTCCATATTCTTTACTATTATACTTTTAAGTCTTAAGGACTTAATGCTTAAGAGCTGATCCATCACTTGAAAACCAAGAGGTGTCCACTCGCCTTTTACATATTTATCACCAATTACGACAGCTATGTAATGATCTTTTTCCAAAAGCTCCATATAGTTCCCTACAATTTTTCTAAATAATTCTAAAAATAGTGATACACTTTTGGCATTAGATAGATCAGCCTTGTTCTTGCTGAACTTTATGATGTCATGATATGGTGGATGCATGATGATCAGTTGTAAATGCTTTTTTCTGTAATCCTTTAAAATTTTATCGACTTTTTTACGTGTGACTTTTGATTTACTGTCCCCTACTATAATTTCAGAAAACCGGTCTTTAGGGGAAGATTCATAGTTGTTAATGGTTATTCTGCTTCTGGCTATCATAGCCACTTTAGGCAGTAGTTCTATCCCGATTCCATTCCGGCCAAGTTTTTTGCACTCGATAAGCGTTGTTCCGCTTCCAAGAAAAGTATCCAATACGGTATCTCCCTTCTTAGTAAATCTTCTAATCAACTGATTTGGAATCTGCGGGACAAAGTTACCATGATAATCTCCTTTGTGTGTACCCGAGCGGTCTCTGCTTTTGATGAGCCATAAACTGTCGGTCAGAATGTCATCGAGTTTCTTCCAGTTTTGTAGATCGAGGTCATTAATTTCCGACATTTTAGAATAGAGAAAGTAGTAAGTTTATAACATATATTAGGAAGCATTTAAAATTGTTCTAGAAGAAGTTTACAATTTGGAGCGTAGTGTGTAAAGTGTAGAGCTTTAAGATTTATGTTAAACTTAAAAATGGACAGAAAACCAACTATAACAGACTCTTTGATATGGGGAATAAGAGAACTACTAGGCAAAGGTTATAAGACTAAGGAGGATGCGAGGATTTATGATTCTATCGCGAGGCACTATTATAAGAGAGAATGGATTGCAGAAAAAATAGCTGAAACTTTCAATAAGTATCTTCCACCACATATATCCCAGAGATACGCTTTAATTCTGGATCGTGCGGCTGGAACTGGTATTGTAACTGAAGCATTGCTGGCTCAGGGATTTAGAGTCCGAGCCTCCGACATCAGCAAAACTCAGCTTGATATTTTGAAATCAAAATATCCTAAAGCAGTAACTGTACTTGAGGATTTGAACAGTAAAATCAGCAATGTTCAGGATAACAGCGTCTTTGGCATAACACAGGTCGCTGCTACGAGATATTTCACACCGGAAGGTCAGAAGCTGTTAATTTCTGAATCCTACAAGAAACTCATTCCGGAAGGAATTCTTATCTGGCCGGTATTTAGATCTGAAATTCTTATGGCTAAAATAAAGGGAGGAAGGGGTCTTAAATGTACTTCATTTAGCATTTCAGGGTTGCTGAAGAAATCAGGGTTCGATATTCTTGAAATAAGAACATTGAGATATAGCTTTCTGAAATTGTTTCAGTGCAAGCTGTTAGTAGCGAAAAAAACCAATTTAATTAGAAAAAGTAATATGAAACAATAGCTTTCAGCTACCGTCTACCTGTTACCAGGTAAGAAAGCACCAGTCTCACGGTCTGGTGCAGTCTCTGTGAGTTTATGTTATCAGCGTTCTATCCATTCTGCAAATTTCTTCCTTATTCGTTTGAATTCTAATATAATAAACAATAACTCAAAACTAATATGTCTAATGTCAAAATTGAGAAGAAAACGTTTTGAGATATTACATTTGAGATATTACATATAGAATGATTCGTTCATCGATCGGCATATCAAAAATACCAGTTAATGCGGAAGTTGATCCTGGTTTCGGACCGGATACTGAGCAGCGCCGCGTAGAGTTTGCCGCGAAAATGGAAACAGAGGCTTTTTCTATCGCTGTAGGAGATGCAGTAAAAATCGCCAAAGCAAATCTGATTACGGCTCTTAAACTTTGGGACAGAGACAAACTTATACCATTAGTCAAAAAATTGGAGCTTAGAGAGATCATGCTTATCTGGCTGTTGTTTGAGCTTTCCTATCTTGTGCAGATCTGGAATGATGTCAGTTTAGACGGGAAGAAGATCATTACAGACAACGAGAATAATCTCAGCGAATTTATAAAGAAAATATTCTCAGCGCTTTCGCAAAACATTCCGCACACGGTACTTAAAATTCCACTTGATCTTAAATTTATACATTCGGTAAGAGAATGCTTTGGCGGCGACCTCATATTTTCAGTCAAACAAAAAAACGATATTGAGGTTGTGAAAGTTTACGAACTCGCATATTCCAAACTTCCAAAATCACTTCGTGAAAAGTTTTATTATATTGTTACAGGAGTTGAATTTTTGTATAAAGATATGATTAAATTTCTAAACTCTAAAACTAAAACTCTTCTTGAAGGCCTTGTCGGTCATGTTTTGGATAGCCTGCGTGCTGACGAAGAATGCAAAATCGAAGATTCAGTTCTAGAAGTCATGGCAAATATTATCGAATGTTTTGATGGTGAAGCAAGAAAATTTTTGCTTGAGCTGAACAAAGGATCGTCTGATACGACGCGTAGGGAAGTGGATGACAGGGTAAAAAAGTATTATGGGATAGATTAAAGCGATCTAGTCGATCAAGTCGATCTACACTATCTAAACGATTCTAATTTGAATTGCATTCAGTTCGTTCATTTTAATCATTTTTACAATGCCAAGCGAAATTCAGCTGAAAATTCTTACCAAACTTTTGAAGTCGAATGGGCTTCGCTACTCCGAAGCTCAAGTTAGCGGTATTGAAAATGATCTTTACAATTATCATTTGCAGTTTTTGGTCAAGAAAAAATATATAGCTAAAAGAGAGGGGAAATACTCACTCACTGATAAAGGAAAACAGTTTGTTCAGAAGCTTGATATAAAAGGCGGGGTAAAAGATTACTTCAAATTCTCAGTTCTTCCTTATGTCACCAGAAAAGTAGGTGATAAGTTGCAGATCCTGGTGCAAAAACGACTTCGCCATCCATATTTCGGTGATCATGCTACAGTGTCTGGGAAAGTACACACCGGGGAGCCGCTAGAATCCGCCGCTAGAAGGAAGCTTCTAGAAGAGACAGGCTTGATGTGTGATTTCAAACTTATCGGAGTAATCCGCAAGATCAGAAGAGAAAGTAATGAAAACATTATTGAAGATACGCTGTATCACGTGTGTCATGGGGATGAGCCTCAAGGTGAATTGATAGCTAAAAATGAATTCGGTGAGAATTTCTGGACTAGTATAGAGGAAACTTTGAAACTTGAGTCGAAGAATATTACAGCAAGCGAAAAGTCTGCTGAAATTCTAAAAAGAATTAGAGATAGAAACTTCGAAATGTTTTATTTTCAGGAAGATATTACGTTGATGAGTTACTGATAAACAAACCTCCGATTTAATTCCAATAAGTTATTGGTAAGCATTAAGCTGCTGACGGCAGAACGCTGATCGCTGACTGCTATCTGCTATCTGTTTACCGAGGACATCCTCTCTAGAAAACACAATTTCAATTTTGTTAAAATTAGACCATTAATTAAAATTTATTATTAATGAAATGGAAGCTGAACAAGAAACAGAGTTAAATTTGATAAGCACCCTAGAAATTCCTCCTGAGGCAACTTTTAAGTTTAATTATTCAGGAGGCAAGAATTACGACTTAACAGGCTGGGGTCGTGCGTGTCATTTGCCTGATGGGCGCTTGGTTTCATTTTATTCTGCAGAAGATGGGAAAAGGTACTATGGACCCGGATCACATTATTTTAGTCTAAGCAAAGAGGAATATATAGAACTTAGAGCTCAAGAAGAGGCAAGCTTAAATAGTTTGTTTGCGCAATACCACATGGAAAAACTAGGTATCTAATACTAATCTAATATAAAATGAATAAAATATCTCTCTCACAACCAAAGATAAAAGAATTGAGATCAGAATATGAAAAGTTAATGAAGGAACTGGTAGAGAAAAATACTAACGAACAGACAGATCTTCTCGAAAGCTTTAGGGACGCAGCTTCTTATGACGCTAGCGTCAGCCTGCAACAGTCAAGGATAAATATGCTTAGAAAAATTCTCGATAAAGCTAAAATACTACCAGAATTTATTAAAAGTGAAAAAATTGTTTTGGGTTCAAGATTTAAAGCTAGAGCAGCGGGAAATCAAATTATACATGGAAGGATAGTTCATCCGCTGGAGGCTGATCCGGTGAAAGGTTTGTATTCGATTGAGTCACCTTATGGTATGGTACTGAGTGGAAAACGGGCGGGTGAGTGGTTTAAATTCAACGGTGTGCCGTTTAGGATAAAGGTTATATATTAAACTGTTGGATTATTAATATGAAAATAGAATACGAGGCTAAGTCACTAAACATTAATAAAAATAAGCTCAGTACAAATTTGAAGCAGATAGGTGCTAAGCTGGTTTTCCCTGAAACAAAGTTTGTTCGCCAGACCTTTATCTCTAAAGAACTGAAAAGTCAAAATGCTTGGTTGCGTATACAGAAAGAATATTCAGGAATATTTCTAGCTCTTAAAGTAGCTAACGACAAATGTTCGGTTTCTGGTCTGCAAGAGATGAGTATCGAAGTAAAAGATTTCGATAAAACGTGTAAATTTCTTGAAGTGTTGGGTTATCAGAAAGAATGTTTCGAAGAGAAGCTTAGAGAGAAGTGGTCAAAGGACAATATTATCTTTGATATCGACACATGGCCGGGATTAGCCCCATTTATAGAGATAGAGGCTGATTCTGAGAATGAAGTGATTAAAGGTTTTAAGCACCTTGACCTGGAGTATGAAAAGGCGTTCTTCGGTCCGATAGATTCTTTGTACAAAAAAGAGTTAGGTATAGATATCACAAAACTCAAAAAGAATTTCTTCGCGTAATTTTGAGGAACTTTTTGTTCAACTAAGTTTCTTCTTTATCCACTCCCCTACGGATTCGATCCCAATTCTTTCCTGCTTCAAAGTGTCGCGGTCGCGAATTGTGACCTTCTTGTCATCAAGAGAGTCAAAATCAACTGTGATGCAGAAAGGAGTACCGATTTCATCTTGGCGTCTGTATCGCTTCCCAATGCTTCCGGATTCATCGTATTCTATAGTTCCTTCTACGTCATTCTGTAAATCAGTATAGATGGACTTTGCCAACTTTTGTAGCTTTTCATCTTTCTGAAGAGGAAACACTGCTGTTTTTACAGGTGCAACACTTGGACTCAACTTTAAGAAGACTCTTTTTCTGCCATTTATTTCGTCTTCACTATAAGCGTCCATGAGAAGAACAGTGAGAACTCTAGATAATCCGAAAGTCGGCTCAACTACATGCGGCACAAATTTCTCCCCGGCCTCTCTTGTATACTGCAAATCCTTTCCGGTGTGCTTCATATGATTTGCCAGATCAAAGTCAGTTCTATATGCGCAGGCGAAGATTTCTTTGAATCCAAACGGGAATTTGTACTCTAGATCATCAGTCCTTTTTGAATAATGAGACAATTCAAAGGGCTCGTGTGATCTCCAGCGCAGTTTGTCCTTGGATATGCCGAGTTTCAAAGCAAACTTGAAGATTTTATCTCTCCAGTAATCGAACAATTTTTCCCATTTGTCTTTTTCAGGATCGAAGAAATATTCAAATTCCATAAGGTCAAATTCCAATGTTCTAAATGTGAATTGTCCTTGGGTAAACTCGTTCCTGAAAGCTTTTCCTGCCTGACCGATTCCAAAAGGAAGCTGCGGATGGAATGTATCTACGATATTCTTAAAATTCAGAAATAAGCCTTGAGCTATTTCTCCCCTTAAATAAGCTCTATTCTTTTCACCCTCTATCACACCAATTTTAGTCTCAAACAATGCACTGATTTTCTTTACATCAGAAAGTTCATTCCCATCTGGGCTTTTAATATTTTCAACTTTGATCATCTGGGTCATTTCCTCAATTGGTAGACCATCAGCTTTTAATTCATTGCCCTTTTTTGAAAAATAATCTTCGATGATATGGTCAGCTCTATATCGTTTATGTGTGACTTTATCTTCAACGACTGTCTCGTTGAAGCAGGTAGTATGACCGCTTGCTTCCCAGACAACAGGATTTAGCAGAATACTGCTGTCTATTCCAAACAGATCGTTTCTATCCTGAATAAAAGTCTTCCACCATATTTTTCTGACGTTCTCTTTTAACTCTACTCCATATGGACCGTAATCGTAAGTGTTTGCTAGACCGCCATATAGATCGCTTCCAGGCCAGACAAAGCCGCGTCTTATAGATAAAGCTATGATATCTTCTAACGTGAATTGGGTCATTTTTTTAAATTAAGAGTTTAAATATTGAATGTAATTTGATCTTTACCAGTTATTAAGTTATTTTTGGTTAATTCATTGTATATTAATTGTCAATTATTTGATAATTTTTAGTATATGAAGTGCATAATATTCAAACCATCTGTACATATACATACAAACTGATCAGCTTAAAAGTACTTCGGCTAGAAAAACCCCTCAGTTATCACGATATTTGTAATAACAAAGGGGTTTCTTCTTGAAACGGTTCCACCTAAATTCACAGGCTTATTCAAAATTGAAAACACCCATGCACTTTAGAAATATTCAACTAATTTGCAAATGAAAATTCAAGATTTCAGTAAATCCTTGATTTCTGTAAACTGATAATACATTTACTCAGTTTTTTTGTCAATTATAAATTTATATTATTGAAGACCAAGTTTAAAGAATTTATGTATTATCAAGGTTCCGAATTTAAGCCTGTCTCACATAGAACTAATGTCTTGACATCTGTTCGTGGTTGATCTCTGGGTTTCAAAACCGGGCATCTTGCTGATACTTCTTGTATATTATCAACATATGTAATTCTTTTATTTACCCTCCAAGCATCTTGAAGAGCGCAGCCAGTACATCTGACAAGTACAGTGCAAATTTTGGCCTTTTCGGGTTTTGTGGAGTTTCAGGTTTAGATACAACTGATGCTATTGGATACTCAGGTAGTGTGATCATCTCAATTTACGTTAATTTTGAATATAAATATTAATTAAATTTCTCGTTAAAAGTAACAATTCCGATTCCAAATAAATCCTGTATCTGATAGAATCAAAATATGCATGACCTGAAAAAATCATACAAAAATCTAAAGACAAGATTTGAAGGGATACTCAAGAAAAAAGATACTGCATCGCTGGAAAACTCATTATCTGCTCTAGAAACCCAAAGCAAAGCAGAGGACTTCTGGGATGAAACAGAGAGAGCTCAAGAAGTTATGAAGGAGATCGGTAACTTGAGGTCGGAACTCAGTGAAGTGAATTCTCTGAAGAAAAGACTTGAGGACTTTGAGACATTACTTTCTCTGCTTGATGAAGAGGAAAGTATTTCTGATTCAAACCTTTCAGATGCCCAAAATGAAGAGAAAAAACTTGAGGAAGACCTCAAACAGCTCGAGATAGAGACGTATCTCTCCGGACAGTTTGATAGAAGCGAAGCTGTTTTTTCTATTCATGCCGGTCAGGGCGGAACTGAAGCCTGCGACTGGGTTGAGATGCTGCTTCGTATGTATCTACGGTACTTTGAAAGAAAAGGCTGGAAAGCTGAAATCACCAATGAGCTGAAAGGTGAAGAGGTTGGTATCTCCTCTGTTTCCCTGGAAGTATCAGGAAAATTTGCTTATGGCTATCTCAAAGGAGAGCATGGAACACATCGGCTTGTGCGAATTTCTCCTTTTAACGCACAGGGTCTTAGGCAGACTTCTTTTGCTGCTGTTGAAGTTGCGCCAATTATCGAAGACGATGTTGAAGTCGATATCAAGCCAGATGATGTGGAATTTTCTGCTGTTCGTTCTGGCGGCAAGGGCGGCCAGAATGTAAATAAAGTCTCAACTGCGGTTCGATTAGTTCACAAACCCTCAGGGATATCAGTTCACTGTTCATCGCAGAGAAGTCAAAAACAAAACCGTGAATATGCGACTAAACTTCTCAGGGCAAAGCTTTACCAGAAGAAAATGCAGGAATTGGATGATGAAAAGTTTCGAGAAGTTGGCGAACACAAAATAGCAACTTGGGGCAATCAAATAAGAAGTTATGTTCTCCAGCCCTATAAGATGATAAAGGATCTTCGTACAAGAGTAGAAAGGTCTGACGTAGAAACGGTTCTAGATGGAGATCTCGATGTATTTATAAATGCAGCTGTTAAGATGTAGTTACAACTATTCTGATATATTAAATTTGTTAAATTACTTTATTGCAAAAAAATATGTCACAACCCGTAACAACCGATAATATGGATGATATCATCCGAAATACTCTCAGGACAGATCTGGAATTTATAAAAAGCAGGCTCTACACACTTGAGAACATGGTCCGAGAGGATCTGGCAGTTGATAAAACTCAACGCGGAGGGAACCCTGATACAGACAGAAAGATTGAAACGATCTATCAGAGAATGGAAGAGCTGAAAGTAGAGTTAAACAACGTTAGAATTACACTTCAGAATCTATCTCAGACTCTAGCAGGTTTTATGCAGAGGTATGAACAGACACAGGACAAATATCACTAGAATTTCATATATATGATTTTCTCATTGTCACCCAGATAACGACCATGTAGTATAGACTTGATTTCTATATTATATTAAATATTAGTCTTGGGTGGAATGATGAAAATTATAATAGCGGCTTGGACTATTATCATCTTAATATTAGTTCTGCCATCTCCTCTGGAGGCCTCAGAACTCTATATTTACCCTCTATTTGAACTTGAAGAGATAGATTATTCTTATGTCAGACTGAATGAGATCATGCCGGATCCAGACGGCAGTGATACTGATTACGAGTGGATAGAACTCTATAACAACTTTGAAGAAGAAATAGATTTATCAGGCTGTGAGCTGGATTTCAAAAGTATTCCTTCAGGTACTATTATCGAAGGAAAAAGCTATCTTCTGATAGCCAAGGATCTTCTTGATAGTGACGGGGATCGACAAAGTTTTGAACAGTACTGGGGTGATGATTCAGCTGAATGGGGAGATAGTGAGTTAGAGGATTTCGCTGCAATTTCACTGTCGATTTCCATGAAAAACTCAGATGATTCTGTCATGCTCGATTGTTTTGGTACTGAAGAGACTTTTGAGTGGGAGGCTTCAAAAAGCGGTGTTTCTTTTTCACGTCTAGAGGACGGAACTTGGACAGATGAATACAGAGTTACACCTGGTTTGGTAAATGAACCAGTACCAGTAGTTGTTTACAATCATAGTATCCTTATAACCGAGATTTATCCAAGTCCGTCTGAGGATGAATATGAGTGGATTGAGCTATATAACTATAGCGATGAGAAAATCGATCTTTTAAACTGGTCACTTACAGATAACACAAAAAAACAGCAAGTTGATTCTGAAACAATCATTCAACCAAAGAAACATCTTGTTCTATCAGGGGATGATTTGAGGCTAACATTAAACAACTCCGGTGAAAAGATTGCACTCTTTGATCCCAATGGTGACAAAGTTGACGAATTTGTCTTTAAATCAACGACAAATGCTGTGAGTAATATTCGCAAGTTTTCTGGTGGGAAATATCTTCAGAAAGTAGTCCAGACGCGTTCAGTTACACAAGGCGCGCGAAATAAATTCGTAGATATCTCTGACGTTTTCTATGGACATAAATGCTTAAGCATTAAATCTGCTAGAAATCACGTTGTTGGTGATACTATCTGTATCGAAGGCTTCATTACAACAGAAATTAATAAGCTTGGTTCCAAGATATTTTATATTGATGACACTACTGGAGGCTTGCAGGTATATCTTTCGGATGAGAGCTATTGGAAGTCGTTTAAAGTTGGAAAAAGAGTTCGACTTCTAGGAGAATTAAAGGAGACATACGGAGAGCATAAATTGTATGTTAACGACAAAAATGCTGTAAGAGCATTGAAAGATGAAGGGTATCGTACTCCTATGCTCGCAAGTACGGGTAAGATAGGAGAAAATCTTGAAGGTAGACTAGTTTCAGTCACTGGAATTATTACTCAGACATCAGGCAGGACATTTTATATAGACGATGGAAGCGGTGAACTGAAAATTCTCATAAAGTCTTCGACTTCTATAGATACTCCTAGTAAAAAGAAAGGTCAGTATGCTGGTATTGTTGGTATAGTTTCTCAATATGGAGATGACAGCTACAGAGTACTTCCGCTCGAATCGAGTGATATTCTCATTTCTAATGAGCCAGTTGCGAACGGTGCCGTGCTCGCTGTAACTGGTGAAAATTTACTTTCCGTATTTGCAATCATAGCATTAGTTATCCTTACTACTTTATCTGTTAGAATTTACAAAAAAAGTGTAATAGAACTATTTCGATAATTGTAGCGAAATTGTTGAGTGGATGATTTTAATGTTGTACCTGCATGTAGTATACAGTTACAGTACTTCCGTTTTTTTCACCAGCAACGTAGATCCTGGTACCTACGCTTAAAGAACTTGGGTTGCAGACAGCAAGACCATCGATGCAGATTGTTGAATTTCTATAAACCAAATCTACAGAAAGAGCAGGACTTCCAGTTTCCTCGTAAAGAAGTTTGGGGCCGGCTACTAAGTTTCCGGTTTTAATGAAGTTGATATTACTAGGAGTCACAACAAGAGCCGAACTTTCATTTTCAGGAGTATCTTCATTCTCCTCGACGGGCTTTTCTTGTTCATCAACCTTACTCGTAAGATCTACTATCTCTGAACTCAATTCTTCAATTTGAGATTCGAGCTTACTAATATCATTATTATAAAGAGCTTTTGTAGATTCTATAGTGGTATTCTTATTCTGCTCCTGGATCATGAAAACAACTAGGCCGGAAATCAGTGCGGTTACTAGAAAAGTAGCAGCAATTGCGATAAATATCGGCGAAGATTTACTTGAGTTTGTTTCCATGGTAGAAACTTTAGATATTAAGTATGCTCACAGTATAGATACTTTAAGTCAAGAATTCAAGGTGTTTATTTTCTCCTGTAGTTCACTCAGTGTGATAACATCCTCAAGCGAAAATTCTCCAATTTTGGTTCTTTCCAGGGAATAAAGCATGGCCGGGTAACCTCCCAGCTTTACACCGATGTCCTTTGCCAGCTGGCGTATATACGTGCCTTTGTTTACTTTAGCTGTTGTTTTTATTAGTTTAAGAGCAGGATTGTTTGGAGGAAATTTATCTAAGGACTTCGACGTTGTATCTGAGATACTATCGACTGAGATTTTTTTAATTGTAATTTTTTTCCTTGGGAGTACAATCTTTATCGTACCCTTTTGAGATTTAGTCTGATATTTGGATCCCTGCTTCAGCATGAAAGTAGCAACAGATGTATTACTGCCCTTTGACTCTATGACTATGTTTTCAGAACTATGTGCATACTCTCGTAGACGTACCCCTGACACTTTCACAGAACTGAAAACCGGAACTGTCTGAAAGGATGACCCTTGAAAAGATTTGATCACTTTTATGATTTCTTTATCTTCTAAAGAAGATGAGTCCTTTTGGGTAATAATTTCGGATTCAGGATCAAGAGTTTTGGTAGTAGCACCGATTAACAGTTCAAAACTGTACTCTTTATCGTATCTGGTATATTGCTCAGCTAGTTTAGTATATTTACCGATGAGTACAATCATAAGTCCTGTTGCAAACGGATCGAGAGTTCCCGCATGTCCAACTTTCCGGATCCCAGTAATTCTCCTGACTTTATCAACCAAATCATGGGAAGTAATCCCGGCAGGTTTATTTAACAAAAGAACACCCGTTAGGCGATTAAACTCGTCCTTTGATATTTCATTTATGGTAAGGTTCCTCATTCTCGTCATTTAGTAAAATTGAAACAAGCAACATATTTTAATCTATATATGAGCCCAAGTACAATTTTTAGCAGTTGTCTGTTTAAATTGAATTGTAATCAATTATTATTGAATAGTATAATGCAAGGCCATGGGTAAGTATTTACATTTCTTTAAAACAAATGTTCAGCAGTTTTTTGAGTATAGAACTGATCTAGCTGTCAGTCTAGCTTTAAAGCTCTTTTCTTTCATTGCTTTTGCTTTCATCTGGTCAAGAATAGCTGAAGAAGGAAATGTTATCAGAGAATATGGACTTTCAGGAATCATTATTTATTACCTTTTGACAATAGTTCTGCATGGACTCACTACAAGTCAGTCAGCAAGAGACCTGAGAGACAGCATTTTGACAGGACAGCTTTCATCAAATCTGGTAAAGCCTTTTAAGGTTTCTATATACCTGCTTACGAAGCATTTCGCAAGAGTAACATCTGAAACTATCCTGCATGTACTTCTGGTATGTCCTATCCTATTTCTCTTTCCAAGTCTTGTGGGTGAATTCCACATAGGAACTGTTAGTTTGCTGCAGTTTGTCATTGTTGTAGCTTTTTCTTCTGTTTTAAATTTCAATATATTCTTTACTATTGGTTTGGCGGCGTTTTGGACTAAGGAAGCAACCGGCCTTCAAGCCGTGATCCGAAACAGCACTCGCTTATTTACTGGTGAACTCATGCCTGTCGATCTTTTCCCGCAAGTTATACAAAAGATCACTGTACTCCTTCCTTTTCAATACATACTTTTCTTTCCGATAAAAATTCTTCTAAGTGATGTGTCACTGAAAACTTTTACAGATGCTTTACTCGTCATAATTATTTGGAATATATTCTTTTGTGTCATAAACTTTCTCCTTTGGAAATTTGGTTTAAAACAGTACGAGGCAGTAGGCATATGAATAGATATTTTCGAGTTTTCAAACAACTTATCAAGCTTGAGCTTATGACTGATCTTCAGTACAGACTTAATTTTGTGTTTTCTTTTTTTGCTACTGCATCCTGGCTTGTAGCTGAGCTTTTGTTCATCAACTTCCTCATAAGTGACTACAGTTCAATAGCGGGATGGAACACTTATGAAATCGGTCTGCTTCTAGGCACAAATCAGATCTGGGTCGGAGGGTTCTTTTATCTGATCATTTGGCCGTCTCTTGGAACTTTTGCAGAATATGTCAGAACTGGATCATCAGACAAAATATTTACCTACCCGATAAACGCTCGATTTTATGTCTCAACATTTAAAACAAATTGGACAAGTCTTACAATACTGCTAAATGGTTTAATTTTAATTGGTTACTGTTTCTTCAAGCTGGGATACCTTCCGAACTTGCCTCAAATTCTTACATATATTTTCTTTATGCTTATATCCGGCTGGATGATATATTGCATCCAATTTATAGCAACGTCTATTGTCTTCTGGGTAACAAATGCGGGTTCATTTCTTTATATAGTAAACACTATTGATCGACTAAGCCGTTTTCCCTATGAGATATATACTAAAGGAGCATTTTTCATCTTGTTCACGTTTGTTATCCCTATAGCTCTAATTTCAAATGTTCCATCCAGAGCTCTTCTTGGTATCTTCGATTTCAAATATGCTGTTTACTCAATCCTAGTTGCTTTGGCTCTAACTGCCTTATCTGGACTTGTTTGGAAGGCTGGACTTAAGAAATATGAAAGTGCCAGTTCTTAATTGAAACTTTCACATATCTATTGCAAGATGGGAAGATTATATGAGAGAGAATCTACTTATTGAAAGACAGCAGCTTTGCAGCACCTATGAATATTATAGTTATCGAGGAAATTACAACAACAAGATAAATCTGCATTCCTGTATCTGCCAGCTGCTGCAAAACATAAACTGTTATGTCTCCGGAACTGGCTGATACCGTATATTCGTTAGGATCCAGGCCTTGTACTATGGCAGTGTTTGTCACAGTAAAATTGATAACAGAAGATTGTTCACAAGTCATAGATTCACCTGGATTCAGAGTATTTTTAGGACAATCAATAACACCAAGAACATCATCGGTAAGTGAGATTTCGCTAAGCACAACCTCGCCTGTATTCTCTATTAAATAAATAAAATTGACTGACTCTCCTGCAGAAACTTTACTAGAAGAAACAGACTTTAGCAGCGAAAGAGAGGTGGTCTGGCATACTTGGTAATAAGTCACGTTTAAAGTAGGGTCGGGAGAATTTGATTGTAAATAGTCAATTGAAGCGGAACCTCCAGGGAAATTGCCTGCACCAGTATTGTCGCTTGTAAATGCGATTGCAAACCATCCTGAACTAAGTTGAGATTCTATATCACTCACAGCTAATGCTCCTAGATCCTGAGTCTGGTTTGTATCTATTACAGGTGTCCAGGGATATACATAATCTTGACTGGTAGCAATTCCATCATATAATGTTTGATTTGATATTATATTTGGCTGACCAGTCAACAGCGACTGAATATGTGAGACTTCCGGGCCATCTAAAAGACCTTCATATACCAACTCAATGTTTGTTACTTCAACACTCTCAGGTATACTGGTAACATCCCACTGGATATATCCTCTGTAAAGCCAGTCAAAGTGCAATGCCCATGCATATCCAAAACTCACTTCACTGACAGGATCACTTATATACCTCACATAATCTGCTTCATCAAAGCCTGACCAGCCGTATGCAATTGTCCCGGCTTCTACGGAATCTGAAATAGCTGTCGTACAAGTGCTATCATGATTGTCGACCGCTCCTGCAGGGCAGGAACAATATTGGGAAGGTGTCTGTTGGGCCTGTACTTCAGAAATCTGAGGTACAAATATAAACAGGTTGAAGGAAAGAAAAAGTATAATTAAAAGTCTTCTCATTGTTGTGCTCAGAACATGTTTAGTTGCATAATTATAGGATAATCACATTTGATAGTCAATTCAGGCACAGTTAGCAATATGAAATTTATCTTAATTTTGGGATCATTTTAATGTGGTGTGATAGTTTATCTTAGTATGTTGCTAGAGGCTATATAAGCTGATATATGTTTAGCTATTTACCTGATTATTTATTAGTTAATTATCTAACATCTATTTACTTTTCCAGATACTTCTGTAAAATCAGGATACTTAAGATTAGTGATATAAATTATGTTTGGCGATATAAACAAGTCAGAAATAATGGGAAACATCACGAGAGATCCCGAGCTTCGTACTACCAAAAATGGTACTCCAGTATGCAGTTTCAGTGTTGCTACAAATAGAAGGTACCAGCAGAATGAAGAGTGGAAAGAGGAAGTAGAATTTCACAATGTAGTTCTTTGGGGTCAACGTGCGGAATTCTTTTCTCAGAGGGCCAGAAAGGGTACCCGTGTTTATGTAGAAGGTAGACTGCAGACAAGAAGCTGGGAAAGTGAAGCCGGAAATAAGAATTATCGAACTGAGATAATAGCTCAAAGAGTACTTCTGATTGACAGATATGAAAAAGGTGAAAGTTATGAAGGTGCTCCGAAACAAGGCGATTCTCAAGTTCAGAATCCTAAAGCAGCTGACAACAGAAAACCAAAAGCCAAAACGGATGCAGGTGATGAGGAGATAGATCCGGATGATCTGCCGTTCTAGGAATACATCATCAGATACTGGAATCTATATGAGAGAACTCGGACAAAAGTAGTTTAACTGACATACTTCACACTTTGGTTTCCGAGCAACGCATATAGTTCTGCCATGCCAAAAAAGTATAGGGTTGATAAGGTGATACTTGCTCTTTGGATAAAGCTTCATTATAGCAGTTTCGATTTTTTCTGCAGTCTTTTTACTTGTTAGCTTCAGTCTCCTGCTCATTCTTGCTACATGAGTATCTACTGCGATACCTTCACTTCTCCCATATATTACTCCTTGAAAAACATTTGCTGTTTTCCTTCCCACTCCTGGTAATTTAATGAGTTGATCTAATTTACTTGGCACTTTACTACTGTGATTGGCGATAATGCTTCGGGCTGCTTCCTGAAGGTGCTTCGCCTTTGCATTATAAAAGCCAGAAGATTTGATGTCTAAAGCTAGTGATTCAAAATCTGCATCAGCAAGAGCTTTTATGCTTGGATACTTTTTGAACAGCCGAAGAGTGATTTTATTTATCTGATCATCATTTGAACGCGCAGATAAAATCACAGCAAACAAAAGCTGCCAGTCATTCTTCCAGTTTTTTAGGCCGGTTCTTGGATACTTGCCGTATTTTTTACTCAATTCTTTCAAAGTAAATCCAGCCCTATCAAATTTATTCATTCCGGTAAGTGCAAAAATTGTGATTTAAGAAACTATGCTGTTATAATATCATCATTCAAAATGAAATCCTATCTGATGAAGATACGCCTGAAAAATCATGACTGGTTTATAACTATTTCCATACTCGCCTTACTGTGTATCGGGCTAGTTGTCATTTATTCATCTACTTTCACGGCTAAAACAGAGGTTGAAGGGTATGGAACTATAAACAGACAGTTGATCTTTCTTTTTATCGGGTTTGCTATCTATTTCATTGTCTCGACTATTGATCCAACTTTTTATAGATATCTCCCTATTCAAATTCTTATCTTCTTGGTGATATTCTTTCTATTGTTTTATGTAAAGGTATTCGGTGATCCGATTCGTGATACAAATAGATGGATAGAATGGGGCTTTATCAGAATTCAACCATCTGAGTATGCCAAAGTCGCGCTCATCCTTTTGAATTCAGGTATATTGGCCCAAAATTTAGATAAGAAAAGTAACGAAATCGGTGATTGGATCAAAAAGAAGGGGAGCTTTCTGTCAAATATAAGTGACGTTTTCTTCGATCTCAAGGGGAAATATCCTGTAGTTTACTCATACTTACTCGCTGTGATAACATCTGGAGTTTGTGTTGTTCTTATACTTATCGAACCTGCGCTTGGAAATGCTTCTATCACTTTTTTACTGTGCTTCTTGATTTTTTTTATTACATACCCTGAACAAAAGAAATTTATTGGCATGATGATCGTTTCCTTTATGAGTGTAAACCTTGTCGCGAATATTGTAAATTTTAAAGCTCTTTACGATAAGATAGGTCTGTCGTTAATAGTAGAGAATATCGATATAGCTCTCGTATTCTTAACTGTTATTCTTATTTTGCTGCTTACGTACACGCTACGTCTCAAGGTATTTATAGTTCTTATCACATTTTTGGTTGCCGTTGGCGGCTTTCTTGGCGCTAAAAATTATTGGGAAACCAAGCTACCAGAATATCAGCGTAAAAGAATCGAAGTATTCATAGAGCCTGAGTCTGACCCGCAAGGAGCCGGATGGCAGTTGCGTCAGTCTAAAATCGCTATTGGTTCTGGACGAATTTTCGGCAAAGGCTTTCTTCAGGGATCTCAAAGTAAACTTCGCTATCTTCCTGAGGCATACAGTGATTTTGTTTTTGCTGCATTTTGCGAAGAATTTGGCTTAGCCGGTGCTATAGCTGTTTTCGCTTTATACATCTTTCTTATCATGAGAATAGTATCTATAGGGCAGAAGGCTGGTAACACATTTGAATCTCTTCTTTGCTATGGAGTCGCAGTTATGATCATTCTTAATGTTTTTATAAATGTGGGTATGAATATGGGTATCATGCCTGTTACAGGTATTCCTTTACCACTTATTAGCTACGGAGGAAGCTCTATCATGGTCACTATGATAGCTTTAGGTCTTGTACAATCAGTAAATATCCATCGAGATGAGGTTGACATGCAGGAAAGCTTAGTAGTAAAATCTATTTCGCGTATTGAATATTAGTCATTTTTCTGGTTTAATAAAAAGATGTAACTTTAATGATGCTTTATAATGAGTAAAAATTTTTCTATAGTAAAAATAAGCGGCTCGCAACATATGGTTAGTGTAGGTGATAAAGTTGAAGTAAACAAACTTCATGCCGAGGAAGGTAAAAAGATTACATTTGAAGAAGTTTTGCTTCGCAGGAAAGGTACTAAAGTCGAGATAGGGAGTCCAGCAATCAAAGATGCTCTAGTTGAGGCAAAGGTTCTTGAACACTTCAGAGGTAAAAAGGTGCAAACCCTCAAATACAAGGCAAAGTCTAGATATAGAAGAAAGATGGGACATAAGCAAGATAAAACAAAGCTTGAGATAACAAAGATCTAATTATTGAACTAATTTTTATTATATTCTAATGGCACATAAGAAAACGGCATCAGGTGGCGTGAGACAAGGAGTTCAGACTGCAGGAAAAAGATACGGTTTGAAAAAGTCACATGGTGAAAGTGTAAAAGCTGGTAATATTCTCATACGACAAAAAGGAACTAAGTTCTTTCCAGGTGAAAACACCTCTATGGGCAGAGACTTTACTATCTACTCAATAGCAGACGGTAAGGTAGAATTTCGAACACTTACTGGATCAAGAAGGGGTCGAAAAGCAGTTGATGTAATCTCAAAATAACTTTTCCGCAATATTTGATAAATTTATTCCCGTCCATTAAAATGACTTAGAGGTTAGGGTATAACTATGTCTATAAATATTACTGCGAAACAAATCAAGCACATAGCTTCTCTTGCAAGGATCAAACTGAGTGAATCAGAAGTAAAAAAGTTTAGAGTTCAGCTGAAAGATATCGTCAGCTACTTTGATAAACTAAATGAAGTTGATACTACAGGAATTGAGCCAACCAGTCAGGTAACCGGTCTTAAGAATCGTTTGAGGAAGGATGAGATTATTCATTTTCTGAAACGTGAAAGAGCTCTGCAAAATGCTCCAGTCAAGAAAAAAGGGTACTTTGTCACAAAATCAAGTTTAAAAAAAGATGCTAAAAATTGAGAATTTTACAATCAGTCAAATTCGTGACGGCTTACAGAACAAGGAATTTTCTTGTAGAGAACTTGTTCAAGACAATCTTGATCGAATAGAGAAGCTAGATATTAAATTAAAGGCTTATTTATCTGTCACAGATGAACTAGCTTTAGAAAGAGCAGATGCTGTCGATAGTAAAATATCGAAGAATATCGAATTGAAGCCTCTGGAAGGTATTCCCTACTCTGCCAA
>JAHIVN010000053.1 GCA_018816645.1 Patescibacteria group bacterium
AAGGCAAGATGCAAAAAATAATTTTAAAATACTTAAACATAGGAAATGCTGCACTTTTATTAATTGGAATAACTTTATGCATAGTACTTGCAGCTGATAATTACTGGATCAAAGACTCATATAGCTATCTCGGAACATATCCGAGGGGAAGGATTCCTTTCACCTCTCTTCTGATAATTCTAGCTGTTATCAACGGAGTATTTATATTTCAAACAATTGCTGCTTTCGAAAGAGCATATTCCAGTAAAATAATTCCACATTCCCGGATGAAGTCATTAAGAATCATATTCACATTGGATTTCATATGTCTCTCGATCGCCGGTATAATACCGATGAACCAGCAGCTTTCGTTTCATACTGTAGGCGGGATTTTGTATTTCGCACTTTACCCATTTGGAATCTATATATTTAGTAAAATTACGCAAGAAATAAATCCTAAATTTTCACGTATTTCCAGGAATATCAGCCTCTTGTATTCAATTGGAAGCATCTTTTTCCTGCTTGCTTTTCGAAGTGTCGTTCCAGTTGAGACCTTCTGTATCATGCTTATCGCAGTTTGGACCTTTTTCTTGAATCGATTAGTTCTAAACATCTTTCGCTCACAGAAGAGAGTTAAATAATCTTCCCCTTTCTGATAGAATCAGCCTATCATGAAAATAGCACTCATAGCCCCGCATATATTTATGTGGGATAAAGTTTTGAAAGACAATATATTTGCTCCAGGAGATCAAGCAATCTTACTAGCCGATGGCCTTGTAAGCAGAGGGAATGAAGTTACACTTTATTCGGCTGGTCCTGTCAGAACTAAAGCAAGAAATGTACACATTGACCTGCAAAGCATCGAAGAAGAAGTAAAAAAACATGGGAATTTGCCTGAGCTAATAAAGTCGGACATTGAAACATTCAGGAAACTCTTTAAGGTCATCAAACTCGAAATTCTTGCAATGGCTTTTGCACAAAGTGAGAAGTTTGACATCCTGCATGTTTACATCACAAATGGACATGAGGGACCAATATTTTCTCAAGGTCTAAAAAGACCTATACTTTTCACCTTGCATGATTCCTTCAAGCTAAACTTCCCAAACCCAGAAAGCTACAAGCTTATCAAGAACGTGAAATTTTCTGCAATTAGTGACAATCAGAGATCACAGATTCCTGAACTAAATATAGTCGGCACAGTTCAAAATGGTATTGAAACGGATAAGTTCTTGTATAAAGGAAAGCCGGATAAATACTTTCTAAGTTATGGCAGAATCATCAAACCAAAGGGCGTTCATCATGCTATCAACGTCTGTAAGAAAACAGGAGAAAATCTCAAAATTGCAGGGCTTCACTACGAAGGCCACGGAGGCGATAACTACTGGAGCACCAAAGTCGAACCACATATAGATCAAAAACAGATATCATATGCTGGCTATATTAAAGGTCAAATAAATAAGAACAAAATCTTTGGAAAGGCAAAAGCGCTGCTTTTTCCGATTGAATGGGAGGAACCTTTCGGCCTGGTACTTTTAGAGGCAAATGCCTGCGGGACACCAGTTATAGCTTTCAATAGAGGCTCTGTCCCTGAGATCATCAAAAATGGGATAAATGGATTTGTGGTCAAGAATGAAAAAGAAATGATCGAAAAGATGGCAATAATAGATACAATTGACAGAAATAAATGTCGTGAATATGTTGAGAAGAATTTTACAGTCGAGAAAATGGTAGATGGATATGAAAAACTATACACTAGAATTATCGGAAGTTAGATATTTGGCATCCCCAAACCCAAATTACTTGATTACCTGATTACCAAATCATCTGCTTATCTGTTATCTATTTGCCAATTTCTTTCCAGTCTGTATCCTGAATATAAATCTTCCCATTCTTTAAGCACCACTCCGCCTTTGTAAGTTCTGAGGCAATATCGGCAACATGACCATCCGTCGAAAACACATCATTTGACATGAGTTTATCCATCAATCGAAGAGCTGCTTTCGAAAGAGTGCCGTCAATTCGATACTCATCAAGCTGCTTGTTACCATCAGGCGTCATATGCCTTGCTACTATTTCTTTACCTTGAATCTCAATAATAACAGTACTCATCGGGTCCGGTCTGCAAAATACTCTGTTTTTGTATCTTGAGATAATTTTGCTCGCCTTTGCATAGTTTGATTCATAAATCTGTGCACAGTTCGAAATGGTTGTTAAGTAACCAGGTTTTTTGCCAATTCTTTCTGCGAAATCGAATTGAAGCTTTCTGAGTGCAAAAGCATTCCTCGGCCAGGCATCAAACATATCATTACTTCTGAAATATGCCGTTAAGTGAAGCTTTTTGCTACGATAAGTAAATTGAAGCAAGGCCATACACGGCACATTTCCGCTGCCAGCTTTTTGCTCCTGATTATTCACTGTCTGCTGTTTGCTGTACGCTGTTTGCTTCTTGTCACTCATCCAGCCTTCCTTCACATTATCTACCCAAGGATTCCAGATAGCGACAACCATCCCTCTATCCTCGTGATAGCGCTTAAATTTATCATACACCTCCTCAAGCTGATCGAGTCCTGACTTAACTGATCGCTGATTGCTGACAGCTGAAAGCTTCCTCAATAACTTCTGGTTTTTCTCTGCATTAAACTCACCAATAGGTAATCCAACCGGATAAGAATAAATTCTCTCCCCATAGTTATAACTCTCGCTACCCTTACTCGGATTGAAGAAGTCTTTGTAATAAATCTCTAGATCTTTCTTGCTGAAATCAAAGACGTCGGAAAGCTCTGGATCATAGGGGCCTTCCTTTTCGACAACTGTGACAACATTTACCAGTTCCTTTATCTCACCAATCTTGATCATCCCCTTCCTCGATCCAAACTTCATTATTTTTCGAAGAATTTGAACCCATGCCTCCCATATATAGTCAGCTCTGATGTTAAATGTAGATTTCTCAGATGGGAATTTTTCAGCAGCACTAAATACTGACTCATTAAATTTCCTTGGCTTTGCCCAGGGCTTAGCTGATTTGCTGATTAGCCGATCAGCTATTTGGCTTATGTCTGTCTTTCCCCGCACATCTATAACTTCCACATTCTTCCTAAAGTCCTCAATGACCGATTTATCTATCTCCTTTTGAATTTCACACTTCTTGTCACCTACAACTCTATAATCATCGTCAATACCATTCTTCATAAACTTCATAAATGCCTCACCGCTTTCACTCCTATCTGTTCCGCAAAGGACAATTTTGTTAATAACAGGATTTGCAAGAATATTTCTAACGATGAAGTTGATACCTCGCTTTGAATAAAGCTGTCCTCCCAAAGCATAATTTGCAGTCTTCAGCTCATCGAGAATTTGATTTTTTGGCGTCCAAAGCGTACATATCCCGACATTGCTTTTGGGATTTCCTATACTTAAAACGTCTTTGTAGTAAATAGGCCAATTCATATTAAATACGTTCTAACGATCATAATTTACCCTTTACAAAAGAGTATACACTATTCCAAAAATTTCTTCAGTCTATTTAAATTGACATTTAAATTATTGAGGAGTATTCTACATACAATCAACACATCTTCCGGCCAATAGACTACTGTAATAATTTCAGGGAAAATAATGATGTCAAGAAGTAACAAATTATATCTTAAGAACTACAACTTCAGATAATTTTACTTTATTAACTCAAATACTTATAATGACCTAGGAGCGGATATATGAATTCAAATCAGAGTGTTAGATATAATATCATTTCAAAATAGCTATGTTTTATGATGATGATGAAACAGCTTCACCACATCCAATGGGAGCACCGGTCTGGCTAGTTAGTGAAGAGACAGCAATTATTCAAAATCACGGTCAAGAAATGCTTTTCACTGTTCAAGAAGTTCTCAAAAGATGGGGCAGACTCACCTTTTGGACATTAGATATGCGGCAAGGGTATGCGACTGAGGCACCATTTTTACTCACTCCATACGGGTTTGACCCAACTAGGTCTGAAACACTCAACGAGACTATTGCCCTATCTACTTTAGGGAGGGAGCCAATAGAAGAAATCGTAGCTATTGATAGAGAACTTGAAGTTGAACTACCAGATCTACCGCCCGCACAAAGACGTCTTACAGCTTTTGGTATACGTATTTACAGAGAGACGGAAAGAGAACTCGAAAGAGTTCTTAGAAGATTTCCTAGACAGGAGAGGGGAAAAGTCTTAAGAGAGATAAGAGATATCTTTGGAATAATAGATGCTGAAACTACGCAATCCATTGCAAAGGGGCGGATACATCGTATGAGTGACAATTCTCATGCTCATGATGGAAAAGTCCCCGATCACGTAGACACAGCAGTTCATGCCAGATTTGAGGAGTTGGACCTGAGATGGTTATACAGAAACCATCAAAAACATACTGCTTTAGCGGATGTAATATCCGATGAAGTGCCCACCAGTCTTCAAGTTATACAAAAAAGCAGATTAGATTCCCACTAACTTGCTTCTTCACGATAAACATCTTGCAACATCTTTCAAACCATTCACTTTGCTCATCTTTACCCTCATCTTCTTCGCTCCTTCAAAGCCTGAAAAGTAACTCATCAAATGCTTCCGCATCTCATAAAACCTCTTCTCTCCCTTATACTCAACATATAACTTCGCATGCTCCAGGACAATTTTACCTGCTTCTGAGATTTGAGTTTTCCAGCCAGAGGCTGGCTTGCCTGCCTCTTGGCATGGTCCCTGTCTGCGCAGGCAGGCGCCTTTGGCGGAGACATTTGAGTTATTAAATATTACTGCGGGTTCAATGTCTCCTGACTTGAACCCAACTTTTTCCTCAACTCTAAATACCGACGGTTTCCCGACCGCACCTCTGCCAATCATAACACCACTACACCCTGTCTGCTTGAACATTTTTTGAGCATCGGCAAAACTCTTTACATCTCCATTCCCGATAATCGGTACTTTCGATACTTTAACAGCTCGTTTGATAGCGCCCCAATCCGCCTCCCCCTTGTAAGCCTGTTTAAAAGTTCTTGCGTGCAATGAAATAAAGTCAGGTTTTACTTTATTTAAAGTTTCGATCCATTCCTCCGTGATATCTTCATCGTAACCCGTACGTGTTTTAATAGAAATTGTAATCTCCCTGCTTTGATCCTCCTTGATATTCCACTCTTTTTTCTTCTTTTCGATTAGATCAACTAGATCATTTTGATCACTTAATCTTTCCCTATAATCAGCAACCGCCTGCTTCACAGCTTTGATAATATCTAATGCTAATTCCGGCTCTCTGATCAATGCCGCTCCTCCTCCTTTTCCGGCAATATTCTTTGCCGGGCAGCCCATATTGATATCAATCCCATCAAAGCCAAGCTTACAAACAACTAAAGCTGCTTGGTAAAAGTACTCAGGCTCCCTACCGAAAAGCTGAGCTGCAATCGGCCTTTGAATTTCCGTGTAACGAAGAATATCAACCAGCTTATCTGTTGCCCGAATGAGTCCCTGGGCATTCACAAACTCAGTAAAAAGAAGATCTGGATTTCCGTATTTCTTGACTATCTCACGAAAGGCACAGTCAGTGTAGCCGTCCATAGGAGCAAGAGCGAGAATTTGTTTTTTGTTTTTTAGAAGATTCTTTATCATAAATTGATCTTAAGGTTTCAACTCTCTCACAATATCCTCAACAACTTCCTCTGCCTTATCAACACAAACTCTATGTTTGCCATCTAATAAAAATGCTTTAATATCAGAAAAACTTTGCTTAATGACTTCAAAGCTTTTTATAGGCAGCACTCCATCATCCTTGCCCCAGAATAACAGGGTCTTATCTTTTACGGACATCATATCCATCTTAAGATCAAAAGAATTAAACATGTCGGATACTTTTGACAAATCTCCAAAATGTTTAGAAAGATTAATAATTTTATCTCGATAAGCGTCACTCTTATTTTTTCTGAATATATTCTTAAGAATCAATCGAAAATCAGAGTAAATAACATACAAAATAGCACCATTAAGCTTTTTCATCTTCGCTCCCGCCGGAGAAAAAAGCACTAATTCTTTAAAATGCTCTGGATGGGAGGCCTTTGTCTTTATCGCAATTGCTCCTCCAAAAGAATGTCCTGACAAAATTGGATGTATTCTCAATTTTTTCACAAATTCAGACACTAACTCCGCGTAATTTTCAAGTTCCCACCTCTTTGGTATCTTGGAAGAATTCCCCGCTCCAGGATATGAGAATGCCCACACACGGAAATGCTTTGCCAGCTCATTAATAAGTGGGAAATAGCTCCTATAACTGACACCGCCGCCATGGAGGAAGAGGAAATCAGGACCAGAACCGAGAGTAATATATTCGATATCTAAACCTTTAATTTGGGTAAATTCCTCTTTCATATTCAAGTCAGTTAGTAGTGAAATAGTTTAATAGCAAATCGTTGTTTAGACACTAAAAGCTGGTTCAATTTAATACAAGTACTCTTATTTTAAGTTACGATTCATTTACAAAACCATACTTTTAAACAATTAGAAACGTAGCTCCTGCTTTGAACCAATCTATTCAGTACTGCTAAACTACTACCCGCTTGAGCTTCACACCACTCGCCTCCAGCACCTTGTATCCGATCGTATTCCCAAGATTGTGATCCTGAGCATAAACGACTTTTCTGATCGGAGTCCTCGCAAGCATCTTAGCACAAACGGGGCACGGAAAAATATTCATATATAAAGAGGTGTTTTCTAATCGAATCCTTTCACGTCTAGCAACTTCAAGCATTTCTACTTCGGCATGATTTGTCAGATGCGTTTCGATCATTTCTTGAGCCGGAACTTGAAATTTTTCACGAATCGATCCATCGTGCATCTGATAGGCTTGATAAGACATCACACGGTTATGTGTCAGGGCGAGAATTCTCCCGTTTCGAACTAGAGCTGCCGTTGGCTGACCGCACCAGTCCCAGGAGTGTCTTCGTTTCTTTTCTAGAATCTGAAATATTTCGCGATCTGAATACTTCTTCGTTTTTGAATATAACTTTTCAGCCTCGTAATTTTCTTCTATTTTCTTTGTAAATCTTTTTGCCTCTGCTTCATTTACAAATGGGCTTTTCAACTCAATCTTAGCTCCGACGCTTACCGCTTCCCAGAATTCTTTCCTATAATGAATCTGCTGAAACCAGGAGCCATTGATAAATACTACAACCTTTGGCTTGAGCTCACGAATGATATATTTAAGATCTTTTTGGAAATGACTTAGAATTGCAGGCTTTTCGATTGGTCGGCTCTTCGGCTTATTTAATTCTTCAATCTTCAGCGGAGAAAACTGTAAAAATCCTTCGAGCCCAGGTATCCATTCATCCTTGAGACAACCAAAGAGTAATTGACATTCGCTAAGTTCGCTTATTAGTTCCCTAACTCGTTTGTCGCTCATCTGTACCGGCCCAGCCACAAAAGCCAGCTTTCTTGAACCAGTCAGCTTCTTTTTATCTTTATCATTTAGTTTGTTCCAGTCTAATATTTTCATGATGCTATGAGTATACTTAACAACCCGAGAATACGAAAAAAGAAGCAACAAGTCAATCTTCTTCCTTTTTCAAAATCATTCAAGAATAATTCAAGATTTTTTCAGTTATTAAGTTTCTATTTCTCTTATAATGCAATCAGTTTACCTGCCCCGGTATTTTAGATTACTTTTAATCATATGGAAGATTTACTCGACCTTGATCCACAAGCGCGTCAAACAATACAGGAACAATGGCGAGCCCTATCTGAACAGCCTCTCGGTCCCGCCGAAATGGATCAAAGAGTCCTAGCAGAGTTAGCAGCTCAAGGTATAGAATCAGCAAAAGTTATTATCGAGCAAACTGGAGTGGGCCTGCCTCTAATACCAAGACTTCTTCAGGAATATAACTCAAGCCTATTATTTGCATCAGCGATGAATCAAGATCCTTCTAGAGTACAGGCTCTAGAGGCCTTACTATCAGCGCAGCCTGATCTAGCTCAGCTGGCAAGGGCAACACTGAACTCCCTAGCCCCGGGGATTCAAAGCTTTGGTCCTTTAGACGGAGGCTATACAATCCGATTAGGCCAAGAAGCTATTAGTCTGCAAGGATGGGAACTAATTACGAGGATTGAGCAGTTAGGAAAAATTGATTTCACTATTGAAAACATCCACATCACACACGAAGGGCCAGACTGGAGATCTGTAAGCAGTCTTTTCGCTGTTCAGGCTGTACTTCACTTATTTAAAGAAGTTGATAAATTCTTAACTGATGACACGAGGAATATTTTGTATATACCCACTGTTCTTAGGCCGGATGATGCACTTTGGAGTAATGGACATGCTTATGCCTACAACTTCAAAGCCTTACAGCATTGGGTTTCGTTCTACGCTACTTGGAAAGCAATAGAGGTATATACCACTCCAGACGATTTAAGAGCAAAGTCAGGCGAAGGGAAAAGAATCCTAGTCCTAGACGAGAGCGATTACAACTTTCCTCTATCCCCTGTTGAAGCACTTGAAGACAGAACAAAACCTACCTCAGACTGGAAGAGTGCAGTGTATCGTATCCTAGACTTTTCAGCTGTTATGAGATCTTTAAAGATTATCTTTCCTGTAAGATTGTTCAGAAGATTTAGAGGAACTTGGGTATTTGACCCACCTAATGAAGTTGAACCTCCGGAGACCATGGTTTTTTAGACTCAATTCAATAAAAAGTTTATTTTGAAAAATTACAGCCAGGAACAGTACTTAAGAAATTATTCCTACCTTCTTCAACACTTTCTGGGTTAACTTCGATAGCCTATACTTCTTCAAGTTATTTGCCGCCACCCATCTCATCTCTTTCGCATCGTCTCCTGCCTGTCCGCCTCTGGTGGACAGAACTTTTGCTCGATAATGTATAAATATACACCTCCACTTCTTCACAAACCCTTCCTCAAAGAGTATTGGCATCTCCTCTTCATCTATTCCTATAAATTTCACATCCTCGATCCTTAGCTGCGTCTCCTCGAACACCTCTCTTTTCAACGCTTCCTCCAAACTCTCATTTCCATCTACTCCACCGGAAGGAGTCTGCCAGCCATCCTCGAGAGTGTTTTTCTTTTTTATTAATAATAATTCATTCTTTGAGTTTGTGATTATGCCATTTACTACTATTCTTCTTTCCACAGGCTGATATTTCCCGTACTTCAGAATGAACTTCTCGAATTTATCATCCATATAGCTGCTCTCCTCCTTCAGTCGGTCTCCTACCTCACCAGGTGCCCAGCTGATAGGCTGATAGTTGATTTTCACAAGCCCGTCAATATATGGGACAACTTGAATATGAAGGTGGCCCACTGTCTTCTGAGCATGACCCAAGGCCCCTTCTCTATAGATAAACCACAGGTTTTTCTTTTTGAATGCCTTTCGCAGGACCTTTTTGGCTACATACATTACCCCGCGGAGTGCCTCCCACTCTTCATTTGTGAACTCTTTTACATATTCTATATGCCTGCGTGGAACGATGAGAAGGTGTGCATCAGTATAGGGAAATAAGTTTGAGGTCAAAACGATTCCGTTCTTCTCGAAAATAACATATCTGTCCTTCAAGTCGCAAAAAACACACTTGTCAACCTTTTTCCAAACGTCATCATACCAGTCCCAGCTTCTGGCTTTTTTCTTCTGCAAGTCGAAAACATTTGTCTGAGGATTGTAGTATCGTTTTTTTCCCACACTTACAATCAAAAATTTAACCTTTGTAGCTAAACAGCCTACAGCAAACAGCTAAACAAAACTATTTAGTTGTTTTTCCTAAGAACGTATAACATTTTCAGGATCTCTTCTCCTTTATACAACAACCTATTTACAGCCTCATCACCGACTAAACCAATTTCCTTGACCAATATTATCATATTTACTGCCTCAAGTGTTGACCCACGGGCAATAGTGTAATAGTAATTCTGGTCTTTAGTTGAAGAGCGACCACTTCCCTCTGATATGTTATTCGTTATAGATAATCCTGCCCTCACCAACTGCTGAACCAATGTAAATCTGTACTTACTTGGAATATCATCACATAATTTAAAAACTTCTTTAACGAATGAATGAGATTTTACCCAGACATTTAGACTTTGGAATCTAAACATACCCATTAAACTAATATTTAAAATATCGTTTCTGGGATTTCTGACAATGGGGTAACTTTGTATTTTTACTGCTTAGCTGTTTAGCTGTTTGCTGCTCAGCTGTCAAGTTAATTCTCTTTTAAGGGTTTCTTCCTCATCTTCATGAAATCTTTGAAGATATCACCCATATGAGCACCGACTACTCTTTCGACAATTTTTGTAGTCGATATGTAGGGAGACTGACGTTCAACCAGCTTTACCTCGCCGCCATATTCCTTCACTGTCATGTACTCCTTCGATTTTTTGAAGTCATCGTTCCACCCCTCACCAACAGTTACAAATACATCCGGCTTTAGAAGACCCAGGATAGGCTGACAGCTCGGTGTTGGAATGATTGTCACGTAGTCAACTGCTTTCAGATACGTCAGTCCTTCAGCTCGAATAGTTTCATCCATGATAGGCTTATTTTTGCCTTTAACTTTTCTGATCGATTCGTTGCTGTTTACTCCGACAATAAGCAGATCCCCCTGCTGTTTTGCTTTCACGAGATATCTCATCTGTCCTACGTGCAAGAGGTCCCAGCTACCGGCTGTAAAAACTATCTTCTTATCCTTATGCTTCTTCCTGAGCTCCAAAAGATCAGTGGTGTCAACATATTTGCCGTTTAGTCGTTCCTGCGGACTCATGTTTTTATCGCACAAAATAATATTTGAAGAATTTCTCTGCTGCGTTATCATAATTCATATGCCTTCAAACGTCAAATGTTATAAATATACCTGTTAAATAATAGAGCTGCTCAAAGATCAATGAGAACATTTTCCTGACTGAAGCCGCAGATAGGACAGTAAAAACTTGCCTCTGAGTAACGAAGCTCGCTTCCGCAGTCAGGACAAACCGCTTCTCTCAACTTCTCATTTTGGGCAGCCTTGTCTGTACTTGTAGCTTCAATATTGTGCATCTGCATTTCAGGTATAGAAATTGTATAGAAAATATCTGAACTTGCTTGAGTTTTTTTGGAAGGATTTTGGACGGGAATTAGAAACGCTCTATGCGACCTTTCCACCCAATACCAACACTTGAGCTTTCGTACCTACCAATCCTAAAAGCACTTCTCTGGCAAAAAGAGGATCATGAAATGAATAATCCTGTATCAGTCTATTTCTTGTTTCAGCAAAACCATCAGCTACCAGTGCCGAACAAACAACTTGGACTCTAGACTTTGCTTTGACCTCTTTCGTTCCCAGATCCCAAGCAGCACAATTAACAAGTACTGCTGAATCCTCTAGAACTTCATCTAGAACTAAATTTATCAATCTAAGAGAGTCCGCATCAATACTATGCCTTCCACGAATTTCTTTACGTTCCCGATCTCTCGTATTCCGCTTCTTAGGAATGGAGGTCGGCATATCGAGAATAATCACTTTATTGCCACTTCTTCCTAATGCGTTAAAAAATGTTGAAGCCAAGTATCTGTGTATAAGAAATCTAACAGTATTAGCTAACCTAGAAGGGATCCTCACATCCGGATCATGTTCAAGTGCTTGCCTTAAATTTTGATATTCACCTTCTAGGAGGATATCATTAAGATAAACTCTTGCAATTACAGACGCAAGACAAGCTATTCCTGCAGTATCGGTTAACCAAATCTTCTGTCTACTATTATCAACCTCAATCTTATCCTTATACCTCGTATAAAGATGCTCGACTGATCCTGCTCTAAGTTCCATATATATTCTAAATGCCTTCTTTGCACATACCAAACACTCCTCTTCCGTTAACCCGGGAACACCTTCTTCATAGATCTTCACCACTTCGGCCCAAAAATCCCTTTCCTGAGCTAGCTCACCACTCAATATATCTGCTCCCTCATCAACAAGTACCTCTATCCCTAAGGTTTCATACACATATCTCAAATAATCAATAACTGTACTTTTCCCACTTCTTGGACCAGGACTTGAGAAACTTATAAGTACGTTTCGAGCATTTTGTTGTCTCAGAACTTGATCGGGACGTGCTGACCCCAGAAGGTCATCAGGTCGAACAAAAAATTTAGCTGTTGCTACTTCCATAAAATTTCCAGCCCCCCTTCCTTCTACATAAAATCCCGTATCAAAAAAAATACTCTGAACAAAGTTTGCCCTATAAGAAACCTTCCAAGCATCGGTAAATATACTCAATTTTGCTCCAATCTCTCCTGATTGATACCTAGCCTCAGACCATTCTGATATAAAACTTGCTTCTCGACTCAAACAATCTAGGAACTTATTCACTTGATTAAGAAATGTTATATCTGCATTTGATGCAAACGCTTGCATCACAAGCTCTCTAGATATCTGAAGAGCATATCCCAAAGCTGAAACAGCGCCAAGTCCTACTAAGGGGTTAACCAGAACCTCAGTCATATCACTTGCTGTATCCATAAGATTAAGAGCACATGCCTGAAAACCTTCATAATCTAAATTTCCTTCAAATAACCTTCCTAAAATATATAAGTAATAGTTGAGACATGCCTCTACTTTTCCGTAAAGATACTCTGACCCTTCAACAGAGGATCTAAGATGATCAACTATAGGTCGCCAACCTCTCTCGTAGTTGATATGAGCAATCGCGGCCAAATACCCCATTATTTCTCCAGGATCCAATTCTCCAGGATAAACACAAAGGGCCAAGTTCCCTCTTGAGGTCATATATGCCTCTGCTGTCACACCACCAAATGGAATACCAAATTTTATAAAGCCAGTATCTTCTTCCATGTGAATTCCCAAGAATAACCTTACAAATCGAGACAGATTATAGGCAATTATATCACAAGGTCATTTCTCAAATAAGCTCTAGCCTCTCAATGATTGAAATGTTGTCGTAATTATGTTATAGGACTACTATGAATAACGATTTCTATTCAAAATTCTTCCCTGGAATCGCTTGGAGGAAATATACCAAAAAAATTTGTACGCTTCTTACAAAGGAAACAGTTCTCATAACTGCCTTACCAGATGCAGGGATCTCATTTTTTCTTAAAAACGTAGAAGAATATTATAAAAATAGAGATATGGATAAGAACTTGTTAATCACACTTGAGATTCTTCCTGGACAGGAAGAAATATTCCACCTTGCTCAGCTAATTAAGGAACAGATCAACATTTTGCTAAGCTTCCCTTTAAATATTGCTGATCTCAGTTGTACAGATACGGTAAAGAAGCTTGTACAAGAAAAGAAAGAGCTCGTGATAATCATAAATCGGTTTGAGAGACTACAAGGGAAAAAAGAAGCCCAAGCCTTTCTAAACTCCCTTCGTGCAATCAATCCAGCAAAGGTAAGATTCTTGATCAGCTGCTACATTACTTGCCAAACCCAGCCACAAGACTACAAGGCGGCAGGTATGCTGACAACTGCGAATGTGGAATTTTTACCAACATTTAAACAACAAGAAATTTCCCTATTACTGGATGTTTATAAGAAAGTATATGGCTGGGATGTCCAAGAAGAGCTCTCTAATGATATCTACAAGCTAAGTGGCGGATTCCCTGGGATAGCCAAGTATATTGCTAAATTTGCAAGTGATAACAAATTAAGCAAAATTTCTACTAAAAAGCTTTTGTCTCAGCCTTCAATTGCCTTTAAATTAGAAAACCTGTTACAAACACTGGAAGCAATCGGCCTCATGAAAGCCGGAGAGGTGGATTTTAGTAAGAAAGATCTCCTACAAAAACTAGGTTTAGTTGACACAAACGATCTGCCTAAAATAGGAATTCTCCCTAAGTACAAGCCTGATAAAATCAAATCAGTTAATCTCGCAAAACACCTTTCAGCTCAAGAATTCGAGCTTTTGAGACTTTTCGCAAATAACAATGAAGAAATTATTACTCTTGATCAAGTCGCTGATGCAATCTGGAAAGAACACTCAACACAAAAATTTTCCCTCTGGTCAATCTACAAAGTGATTTCAAATCTCAACAAGAAGATAAAAAGATACGGTCTCGAAATCGAGAACTTCAAAGGTAGAGGTTATGCCCTGACTACAGATCCAAACCTTGATCCAGCTCAAGCCAAAAGTCTTCTTGAGAGTATCCGCACAGAGGGCAAAAAAAACTAGCCTCTGCAAATACTATCTCTCCTTCACACCTGGGGCATAAACCTCTATAGCTGTCAATAACTGTTTTGTACTTACAACTATTATTTGTTCTGATAGAGGTGTTGAACATAAATTCGAAGATATGATAACAAGGAGAAACTTTGAATGCTTGAAGCTCGCTGATAGAAATTGGATCAAAGTCTGACCAAGCAATTGTTTAGCCTCTAACTTTTTCAAATTGAAAAAACATTTGTTTGACTTTTTGTTCGAGTCGTCCAGTCGTTTCGTCTTGTAACCAAGCTATCTTGTTTAAAAGAAAATCATATTTTGCTGCTATAATTCCTAAATGCTCAATCAAATACTGGGCTTCTCTTCTCACTTCAGATGGGAAAATATCAGGATCAACTCTCCAAGGATCTTCATTATCCCAACGATATGCAATACCAATAGAGCTTTGCACCAAAGCTCTATAAGTATTTATCAATATCTGAATCGGATGAGCTTGTATTAGATTTATAGGCATCCAGTCACAAACCTGAACAGCATCTTCTTGTCTTAGCCTGGCCAGTCTTCGAACTAAAGAGTTATCGCCAGCAAATTTTAAAAAAGGATTCTGTAGAATTCCGTCATCTGCCTGATATGTACATGGAACCCTAATAAGAGTCCCTGGAAGCATTTTTGACATACCCAATGTGACAAATCGGATCCGATTCAAGATGTTTCCAATAGTATAAGGTAACCTTGCCTGTTTTCTCGGTTCGTGATCATCAGTTTCAATTCTATGAGTAGCTAATAAAGGAGGAACATCGAACCAAATGACCTTTAATGGTGAGATAAGTTCTGCAAGAAGATGTAACTGTCCAGATTGCAGTATTATACTCATCAACGGTTCAAGTATATCTCTTCCTAAGTCGGAGACCGAGCACTCCATTTCCAGCCTACGCATAAGATCATACGACGATGCCATTCTTAGTTGACTGTATCCAAGCTCCGCCATTTGCTGATCATAAAATTCCTGCATACGAAAAAGTAAATCTATATCATGCCCTAGCATAAATACAATATAATTTATAGCGGAGGCCGTTATTCCAGAATCATAAAATCTCGCTGTTCTATTCTCGTCTTCCCATGACAAATCTATCATAAGCTTTTCCAGATCTTGTCCTATCTGTAAGGCCCTGGCCTGCATTTTTAAAACTACATCCTGTACCTGTCCACGCCTACGTAGATTTTCTACAATTGGGTGACTTCTTCCAATCCAGTCCTCTCCTGTATACCTACTTCTCACCTCATTTCTTACTGAATAAAAAGGAGTTCCTAGCTCATCATTTGTTGCAGAAGGATGGCCAAGCAAAGCTTCTACCTGACCTATCAGAGCTTTCATGAGTGTCTTGCCAACAGCCGGAAGACCTGTTGATTCTAAAAAGCTATTTGCTGGGAGAGCGAGCGCATACTCAAATCCCCCTCTTTCACGTATTATTCTATCTTGAACTACTTCGAAACCACGACTTGCGCATAACCTATGCTCCGGTCTTCTTTCATGATCGTACCTGCTCCATGACCAGATCCAAACATTCCTAAAATTGTACCTAAACTTCCCTTGTACTTCTTTAGAATCATCAAACGCAGATTTTTCTAGGAATTCTGATTCTTTCTCGATGAGACTCCATAACTGCTTATGTAAAACTACAGCTTCGGGACTAAGACTGTTCACTAGCTCCTCAAAAACTATCTGCCGCGCTTCATAAAGTGCTATGCCAAGCAGATACTCAGATACCCAAGATGGAGATACCTGAAGCAACGGGAAATTCTCCAATGCACTTCCTAGTAACTTCATGATATTGAAATCCCTACGATCAGCCTCAGCCATTCCCCTTCCCAAATAATTCATCCACATACCTACTAAACGTGCTAACATTTCCCTGCAGACGGGGACCTCATGGAACACAGTAAACAGTTCTTTAAACCCCATTTCATCAACACAGTCTACACTAAAGGGCGGATTTATTCCGTCATAACTCTGATCCAGTTGGTTTTGAAGAAAACCCCCGAACCTCACCTCAACCCTATCACCATCACAAGTGACAGATACGTCTCCTAAACAAAATCCACTTTGTGTCTCATATTCTGCCATTTTTTGGACTACAAATTATTTCTGAATCCCAGATTAATTATCTGTGTTTTTACACCTCAAGGTCTAGAAAGCTCTCTTATCTCGACATGTAATTTTTCGGTCTTTAAACGCTCAACCCCGAAACCTGCAAGAAAACCAGGATCTCGAACTAGCAGATCCAATCCATCTACAAGTTGTTTTACTCCAGTATGCAAAGCAGATAAGTCGTCGCTAGGAAATGCCCGTCTACTTTCCAAATACATACTCTCCAGAACATGCTCCGCTCTATATGCTAGTCTCTCGGCCTTTTCTCCTTTTTCAACCAGCCAGGCCAACTTTAATGGACTCAAAACAAATAACCCATTTTGAAATTCCTCTGTTGATTGAACAACTGTCCATCCAAACTCCTCAGCAAGAACTAGATGAACAAGCCGCATAAAAGGCAGATACTTCAGCAAGGCTTCTCTGCTGTTATTATTTACATCGTCGGGATCTTGTTCCTTCTGAGTCCTAAAACGTCTAATGGACTCTATAACTGGGGTATCTAAGCATACTGTAGGGATACCTTCACCTATAAGTCTGTACCAATCGGACGGATATCCACTTGCTATCACAGCCAAAATGTGCCACTTCACATCCTGTGGGACTTTTAATCTAGAGTTAAAAACAAGTTCCCTCATCAAAGGATTTCTTGAATATTCATTAAGATCTGCTAGTTCTACTGGCCAGTCAGCTGGAACGCCCCCATCGAAATCGAAAGGTATATCCTCCATAAATGCTAGAATTTCACGGAATCTTTCTACAATAAACTGATTCATCAGAGCTACCTCACGATACCCTTGAAAAAGCGCAAGAACATTTCTCCCCTCGCTATTCCAAACAGTTGCATTCTTGATTGTTCTCCAAGCTGCTAGACAAGCATTTCGAGTATAATTTAAGAATGCTTCCCATACATCATTAAATCGGGTCTCCTGAATAGGAGCCCTAGTCGCTCTTAGTCCTTCTTCGCCTAAACCCGTTGTATCTGGATAGGCACTTCGTCCCACACGACTCAACAATGGAAATTCTTCTTCAAGCCTTAATAGTTCGTCTCGACAAAGCTTCTTTGCAGTGACTTGTTCATCGGATTTGGGTCCCCATATATCTGCTACAACGCCCGGATTCCCTCCGAGAACTGATCTAAGCAAAGCATATGCTGCCATTAAAGTACTTTTGCCAGTTGCTGGTGGACCTGTTATATTCAGGACTTCTTGTATACCTGCTTCCCTGAGAGTAAGTATCCAGAATGTTCTAGCACTTTCTATCTCCCATCTCAGTTTATAGTACTCTATACAGCGTCTCTGATCATGCTGATACAACCTTGGCTGAGTAAATCTTTTTTCAGTAAGAACCCTACCCCAAAGTACTGCCCTTGAAAAATAAATACCGTTTGAGAGGACCTCATCGTCCAGCTCATCCAGCTCCATCAGCTGCACCTCCAGAAATGCTCTTTCCCTACTCACATAGACACTATCCGCTTCAACCATTTGTATTTTCTTCTCTACAGATTGTCTTGCTTCTCTTATTGCAATTCCGACTAACAAATCACCTATCCATTCCATCTCTTCCCCCAGCTCTATCCTTGGCATATCACTTGTTAATTTCATAAGACTAGTCCTATATCCTTGTCTACCTAAACTGCCAAGTTCTGCCTCCTCGATTAAGTACTCATAATGCTGCTCTATCACCTCTCTGAATTTTTCTATTATCAACGCAGTCGGTGTCAATTCTAAGAAACCATCAACTAAAAAGAATAATCTCTCCGGTATCCTTCTTGGACAAACTTTTCTATCGGCTACAGGAATCCCCTCGTCAGCACCAAAACCCCAATTATCGAAAGCGTTTGGATTTAAAGGATCTCCATTTGGAGCTGGTATCAACTTTCCAATTCTATACGTCTGTCCATCAAAAGAAACAAGAAAATGGATACTATCCCTAGAACCCGAAGTCCATCCAGACTCAAGAGCACAAGAGAATCCAAATGGTTGCGATAGCATGGATTCATCGATTTCTACACCACGTGCTACTCCATTTCTGAAAGCAAAGCCTCCTCTATTTGGTATCCCTTCGGGAAACAGCTCCATAAAAATTCCAGCTTAAAGTTAGCTGGGCAGCTAAGCATATTCTATCAGATATACACTACCACTTAAAGTATTATGGGCTACTCCTCACCGGAGATTTATTGTATAATCGAATACAATCAGAAAAGAGTAAGCATGAACGATAGTTTCTTCGCTACAAATAAATGGGAGAAGTATACAGAAAGAATCATCTCGAAGCTTGAAAAGGAATCTGTATTGATTACAGGCCTTCCCCAAGTCGGAATAAATACCTACATTGGATACCTCCGTGATATCTATGAAGCAAAGATCAAATCAGAAAAGAGTATCATAATTTCTATAGAACTATATAGGTTCAATAACATTCCTGATCTTGAGTCCAGAATAATAGAGATAATCAACCAGAACTTGGGATCTCCAAAAACTCTCGAGGGATCAGGTGTTGAAGATATTCTTCGTAAACTTACAAGTCAGAACTTTAAGATACTGTTCATACTATATCGCTTAGATAACCTCCTCCCTCATCAACATGTTTTCACATTCCTGCAGACTCTAAGAGCAGTAAATCCTCTTCTAGTCTCATTTTTATCAACTGCAGATATCAGCTGTCTCACCTCGCCTGAGAAATATGTCAAGGCTGGTCCGCTAGCCTCTTCAAATATTGAACTGTTTCCACTTCTTGATCTAGAAGAATTGGAAAAAACTATTCAAGGATTCAAAAAGATGTACTCTTGGAACATTCCTGATGAATTACTACCGGAGATTTATGAACTTTCCGGAGGAGTTCGCGGCTTATGTAAATACATCTGTAAATATATAAGCGATCACTCCCCAAAAGAATTAAATCCAGAGGATCTCATCGGCTACACTGGAATCGGATTCCGTACTAAAGAGATTTACGAGAAACTCGTGGAGACTGATCTTATCGAAAAAGGATCTTTGAACACCAATCGTAAGGAGATCTTAGGCAGAATTGGCGTTCTAGACAAGGAGGGAAACCTAAGAATTGAGCTGCTTCAGCCCTATTTAAAACAAGCTTTTTCTGCTGAGATTCAAAGATACAAAGATCTATCTAACCAAGAAAGGGATGTTTTTCAATATTTTAGAGAGCACAGCAGCAAGATCATCACAGTTGATGAGATCGCAAACCTGCTCTGGGGAGATGAAGAGCAGGAAAAATTCTCTCTTTGGGCTATATATAAGATGATCTCTAATCTTAATAGAAAGATCAAAAATTTTGGATTTGAAATTATAAATTATCGGGGAAGAGGGTATCAACTAGTCGAAACTAAATAAACTGCCTCCTTGTCATCCAGAAAACACTCTTAGAAAATCATAAAAATGGAATCTCCACATTTAAATACAGAAGCTGCCGTCTTTTACAGTCAGCTCAGAGACGACACATCTCTTGCACTTCGATCATTAGAAGCCGAGGGTCTTTCCCCCTTCAAACCTGAAACATTACCTGGGCTTGGCGTATACTATCCCATTACAGATCCTAGTATCAGACGATCCAGCCCCACAGTAATCCATCTTGTCGGAAGTTCATGCTCGGGAAAAACTACACTAGGTCATGAACTATTTCTCGAAGATCCTCTTCAATCATTATTTGTAGAGGCAAAAGTTGACGATGTTTTTTTAGTTCTTAGAGAAGACAAATTATTCTGGGATTTATTTCGTGCCTATCCAGAACACAGCTTCACAATGTTCGTAGAATACATTCGTGCTCACTTAATTTTTAAAAGAATTGCAGCAACTCTTTCTCTCCCTACACCCCAAGCTCTGGTAACAGGAAATAAAAAGATCCATCCACTTCTACAAGAAGAGTTACGTGTTATAGATACCCATATGCGTATAGCACGTGAGACTTTTGCAGATGAGTTTTTTTACCCTTACTTTTACGATATGGTAGAAAGTTACCGCAGAAGATTTGGATACGATCCTCAAGCATCTTCTGAACAGCGTATTCATACTTTTCTAAACGAACTAGGTTTAGATATTGCTACTTTAACTGTTGAAGATCAGGCCATGCTTCTTGCAATCAGCCAAATGATGCATATCGTTACTGCCAAAGAAGTAAAAATGATGTCGGTAGAAATAGCAGAGCAGACTCCAATCAGAATAGGTTATTGGTTAGATGTTTTAGAAATCGAAAAAAGCGATCGAACTCGTACATCAGAGATTCTGAAACTTGCTGAAATGTTAATGGCTCTTAGAACAGAAAATTATAAGCGTGCATATTCAAACATGGCCCTAAATCCACGCTTGGATACTAAAACACGATTAGGCATTTTCGACGAGGGAGAGTATAACAGGTCAGCCGTATTTTCAGCCCTAGCTTTACTAGACCTTATTGTTCCTGACCCCCCCTCGTGGGAAAACTTTTCTTTAAGTCCACTTCTTCACACAAGTCGCTTTTATGGCCAGAAAGGGTGGGCCAAAGACATTATTGTTCTATTTCTTACCCCCCCCAACACAACTCTTCTAAGAGCCGGTCGTACAAGTAACTTCATTATGAACCCTGAGACACTACAAGCAATATATCATCAACACCTTCGCTTATTTCATCATATAAGAGAACAAAGATCTAGAGCTGTAGGATTAATAGCTATTAACGCGGCAGGCTCTTTAGAAGATACAAGGCAGCAATTCGAAAGAGCCGTAAATTTGACACTTGACTGAGGAAGTTTCCTTTAGTTCATGTATAAAATGACATTCTTACACCTCACAATAATACCCGCACTTTTGGCAGAAATGTACATGACGTCGAGCGTTAAAGTACATTTCCAAAAGTTCTCCACAGCGCGGACAGCTCACATCCACCATCTCCAAATCATCCCACTTCTCATAATCAGCGTTTGATCGATTATGGTACATACGTACAAATAAACAATTATTATTTATAATATTTTAAACGTCAGAGCCAGAGAGGTATCACTTAGAAGGAGATCAAAATTTTGTGATTGGGTTATTAGGTTATTTGTTAGTCTGGTAATTTAATAACTATTCCCTCTTCAAGATTAAGATTTTAAGACTACGGATTACTTCCAGGCCTATCAGCTCATCGGCCCATCAGCCCATAAGCCAACAGTTTGTCCCTCGTTCTTACATAATGTTCATTCATATGCAGAAATTCATATGGATTATGCTCCAGAAATTTCCAAAAGTCTCTCAGCCAGAAAAATGACAATAAATGTACCATCCCAGGGCTATTAATGGACTTAATAGATAATGAATTCTTTCCACGTTTGTTATACCCGCTAATCAGGAATCTCTTTCGAACAGTTGCCTCCTTCTTATATTTACAATCGATAATCAGAAATGCAAGTGTTCTGGCAATATCTGCTATAACTGGTCCGACACAGACCTTTTCGAAATCGAGAATACCAATAATAGGATAAATATCAAGCTTTTTGTCAAGTTTATCTGAGAATAAAATGTTTCCGCGGACAAAGTCGTAGTGAAGAATAGCTTGCGTCAAAGGACCCGCCTTTGGCTGGGATTGCCTTAACACTGAATCAAGAACCTTCAAAATCATTTTCCAATTTAGTCCAACCTTTAATTTTCTAATAATCCACGGTTCAACTTTCTCAAAATATGTCTTCATCTCCTCGATTTCCTTCTCAGTCAAATCCTGCCATTTGGGTAGTTTTTGGAACACGTCTTGGGTATTGGAAATTGAAATTTGGTTATTATTTGAAAATTGGGATTTGGTCATTGAGATTCCCCGCAGGGCATAATGCATATCCGACAACGTCTTGCCTATCGATTTGAGGTGTCGCCGTGTATAAGCTTCCCAGGGAATAGTCTCCCCCTCGAGATAATCATAAAGTGCACAGTAATGATACCCTTCTTTCGTATGCACTCTCTTGTATTCTTCTTTATCGCAGGTCAGAACCGGTATGCGTGTGATAAATCCATAAGAATCGAGCAATTTAGCAACAAAATGTGAATTCTCTATAACCTGACGAATCTTACTTTCTCTTTTATAAATAATAAATACGTATCTCTTTGAACCGGTGCTGACCTCGAAACACAGATTCCTGAAACCCCCAGCAAGTTTCAAGATTTTACTGATAGAAACATTATAGTTTTTCGAAACAATATCGATTATCAAATCATTCATAAGTTCTTATCAATCTTATACCGATTATATTACAACTTGATTTACAAATCGAAATAAACTAATCTCTACCTATAATCTGTTTAAGCTTTCATAACATGAAAACAAACAAAATCCTTATGGTTATTGCCCCCTCCAATTACAGAGATGAAGAGTTGGAGATACCCAAGGAAATTTTCGAAAAAGCAGGTTTTGATGTTAGAATCGCTTCAAAAGGAGTTGTGAAAGCTGACGGTATACTTGGTGGAACTACGGATGTCGATCTGGATATAGAAGATGTCATAGCATATAACTATGATGCAGTTGTTTTTATCGGTGGCTCTGGAGCAAGTGAATATTTTAATAATAATGATGCCTTAAGAATAGCAGAGGATGCTTCGAATAGTGGAATAGTACTGGGGGCTATTTGCATTGCCCCTTCGATACTGGCCAATGCAGGACTACTTAATGGCAAAAAAGCAACAGCCTTTCCCTCTGAAAAAGATAATTTAGCGAAAAAAGGTGCACATTATACAGGTGATTTGGTTACAGTTGACGGGAAAATAGTTACAGCAAAAGGACCAGAGGCTGCTGAAGAATTTGGTGAGAAAATTATTAGGTTATTAAGATAATAATTTTGTAATAATAAAATGAAGAAACTAGGTATATTGATACTGTTAATAATAGCCGCAATTGGCCTAATATTCGTATACATTTCTAGAAACAAGGCTTCAGAAGAGGAAACAAGCCAAGGAGCAAATACTTCTCAAGAGAGTCAAAATGATGAAGAAAATTCTCCAATTGATCTTATAGATCATAATCCACAAAAGAATATACTACTAGTTCTTGCCTTTCAGGATTTCAATGATCAGGAGTACATTAATGTGAAAAATACACTCCGTAGCAATAAGTTTGATGTTATCACGGCATCAACTGAAACAGGTTCTGCAACTGGCATGAAGGGGACAAGAGTCAGAATAGATCTATCAATTGATGAGATATCGACAGATGACTTTTTAGGCGTCGTTTTCGTCGGAGGCAGTGGTGCCCATATATACTTTGACAATGAGACTGTTCAAAATCTTGCCAGGAGTTTTTATGACGCAGGAAAGCTAACATCTGCCATCTGCAGCGGACCGGTAATACTAGCAAATGCCGGCCTCTTGCAGGATAAGAAAGCTACATGTTATCCTGGTTACGAGGAGAACCTGACAAGCAAGGGAGCAACACATACCGGAGATAATGTTACTGTTGACGGAAATATAGTTACGGGCAAAGGACCAGATGAGGCTAGAGAATTTGCAGAAAAAGTGGTGGAGATGTTAAGTAAGGAAAACTAAAATTGCATAATACTATACAGCCTTATGGTTTTATCGTTCCACCCTTATCTTTTACTCTGATAAAATACCCAGAGGTACTAAATATCTTGTAATCCCGCCCATAAGAAACATTTCCTTCCTTGATAAAATTCTCATATCTTCCCGACTGCCATTTGGTGATGATGTCAACCCCAACACCAGCCTCTGTGCCTAAATTGATCAAACCTTCTGCTGTATACTCTTTCTCTGGTGAAATTATTCCAACCAGATTCCAACCGCTAGTCAAATCCAATGGATATGATTCTTCAAACTGATTTCCAACCAATTCTATTTCTGTCTCCTTATAATTCTTTATAAAGTATCCTTCCGTTGGGAATAGTTTAAAATCTTCTCCAAAACTTCTCCCATTTCTCTCAGAGTAGATAAGCCATTTTCCCTCCCTTAGAGTTGCTACATGTGTTACCAATCCCCCCCGATCATTTATTACCCCCAGGAGTTCTGATGCTGTATTTACCGAACTCTCTTGATCTGTATCAAAAGGAAAAGCGATAAGCGTCCAGCCTCTATCTATTTTATACGTTAAGTTATCAGATATCTTCTTTATCTGTATATCGTCTTGGAACACTGATGTATCTTCTCCCTCATCCATTTGTCCATTTTCGTTTATATCTGCATATAGATTCAGTTTTTCTCCGTGAGAATCTGAAACTTCAACTGTTGTTGTATCATCATTTATGCTAATCTCATATAATCCATTCTCAGAAAGCTCGACAGATGAAACAAATTTATTCTCAGGGATATCCATTCCGAAATCTTCGTATGTATCTATCAAAATTTCCGGAACCTTATTATTTTCGGTCTCTTCACCTAAAACACTCGCATACAAGTTCTCATCTAAGCTTCCCATTCCTGCTGGAGGCAACTCATCTTCTTTTACCCAGGTTTTCCCGTCTTTTGCAAGATAATAATCCCTCAACTTATCAAGACTTAAATCCTTAGGACACTTTCCACAATCTTTATCTATCTCATCATTGAAAACAGCTTTCTCTAAAAAACAGCATCTCAAAAGATGAGAAGATAGAGGACCCAATGTGTCATAAGGATAGAAATGTGCTCCCGAAGTGGCTAAATCTTCAAGGGTATTTGTGTATCCGTAATCTTCAGTAGGAGTTTCGTATCCACAGTTAACACAATACGTCTCCTCGAAATCCCTTGGATCCAATTCGGATCTCCACCCTATCGACTTGAACCAGTTATTCCTTTGTTCTTTATATATTCTGGTTCCTTCAATAGCAGACAATTTTCGAGTATCATATATATGAATTAGTTCATGCAACATAACCATATTAAATTGTTTCTTTGCGTCTTCTACATCATGATCGTAAAGTAGAAAAGGCATAAATTCATCATCAAAATAGACATCGAGAAGGTGTAGTTGAGCACAGGCTGTTGCACTCCCAGGTTTGCCGCAATCCCAATCCTCTCCAAGGTTTTGTTTTTTTATTTCAGTTTTCTTCATAACTGAACTGAAAGAGGGATATCTAGAAATCCAATCATATAACTCAACAAAAGCCTCCTTTTCTTCATCTAATAATGGAAAATATCCCAGCTTAAAACTGTCACCTTTGCTATTAAACTCATCTATCCATTCCTTATCAACGTTACCTACAGTTAGATCTTGTCCACAGCTCTTTATACGAGTCTCTAATTTGCCAAGAGAAAAGTCCCGATTTACCCAAATATAGCCAGATGCTGCATCTTGTGTTTTATATACCCCATGGGTATCCTCACATTCAACATGCCCCAATCTAATGAAATAACAACCTTCTTCTATATTTTCAAATACAGACTCCCCTCCAACATCTCCCTGCCCATTTGGTAAGACAATCTGAAATTTCTTTAGCAGAATACCTGATTTTTCTCTTACATTTCCTGTGCATTCTGAATGCACCATGCTATCAAACCGAATTAATTCTAATTTCACATTATAATCACGCACACTAGTCAAAGGATAATCCATTCCAACAAACCAGGGGACTTTAGCAGAGTATGTGACTGGAGAGCTGGGACCGGCATCAACGCAACTCCCTGAGCTACAAACACAATTTTCTCCTAGGCATTCATTACAAGCTGTACCATCAGACAAATTGTTGTGTTTACATTTAGGAGTCGTTCCGACTGTATCACAAACATCTTGAGTACAGAAGTTACTATCGTCACAATCAGAGTTAAATTTGCATTCAGGAATAATACAACTCCCACCCGAACATATCTCTCCACTATTACAGGAATCTCCACAGAAACCACAGTTCGTTAATGTATTCAACTCAGTCTCACAGCCATTTGTACTTACTCCGTCACAATCACCCCATTCATCGAAGCAAGTATTTGCACACGTACCACTGTTACAGCTAGTAGTCCCATGAACATTTTGACATCCAGGAGAACAAGTTCCACCACAACCATCAGAACCACATTCCTTTCCTGAACAATCAGGCGTACATCCTGGAGGATTACAACTCAGTTCTCCAAAAGATGGCTCTTCACAATAATCGCTCGGACAGTCAGCCTTAATAGTCGAAACAACCCAACGGTCGCCTTCTGACCTTGTTGAATCCCAAGTTCGTCTATTCTTATAGCAAAATTGCTGTCCTGAGTCCCAATAAAACTTCCCTTGAGCCCAAGTACAACCATCTTTATTTATGTAAGTATCTAAATCAGAAAGAGATGGCGGAGGACATCCTGGGAAATCAGCCTGAGGTTCTCTTATCTTAACTTTAGCTTTAATGACAATATTTATTACATCACCACCTTTATAATATTCCATTGTAAGTGTTTCGTCATAATCTCCCGGGAAATCTGTATAACCCACCCCTATTGTTATCTCAGCATTCCCCTTTGACACTATACTACCTGGACAAATAGCTGAAAAAGGTCCTGATTCAGAACATTTTTTAATGGTTATCTCCTTGCTCGTATTATTGCTTACTTGCACTGTTTTCGAGTCCACGTCTCCAACCTCAATAGTTCCAAAATCCAGGCTGGCCGGATTGTACACAACTTCTCCTTCATCCGGAATCTCTCCTCCGGGAGGGTCTATGATCTTATCTTTGCAATCTGGCTCACTACACCTATCCTCACAGTAGTATTCATTACACCAGCCGAGCCATTCCCCCTGCCCTCTGCAAAACCAGTATCCATTTACTCCATACATGCCACCTTCATAACACGTTCCGCTGCTACCGCAGCACGGATTCTCAAAGCCCGAAGCATAACACTCCTGCCACCCATCTTGTCCGCTGCATGCATTCTCTTTCGGACTTGTTTGTGCTGCATATGCTCCCGATATCAAATGGTCTATTCCAGCATTATCCTCTTCTGTCGACTTCTTACCTTCAAGCTTAACTGTCTTAACTGGCTGATCTTCTCCTGGCCTTGCTTCAATCGCAGTACTCCCCAGCTCTCCTCCCTCAACAAAGATCTCTTCTTTCTTTAGTTTCCCAGTATCAAAAGTTCTACCCAATGTTGCATCTCTTGCATTTGATATGTCCAAACTCCACCCTCCCTCATCATTTGTATATGTACTCAAATATGAACTCTCTTCTCCATTCTTACTCATCATCTTTAGATAAATTATCCCGTCATTCACTCTTCTATCTGCTCCATCAGTTACTAATCCATACACAGGATACGGAACCTCTATCTCTTCTGCTATCGATGTTGTTGCGAGTATTGGCAATTCTTCTACTTTAATTGTTTTAAAACCTGTACTTATCCTGTAAAAGTACCTTGTGTTCTCTTCGAGATCTCTTAATGTCACATGATGTGTATAGTACTTTCCTTTATTTATTACCTCATACTCTCCCTGCTCTATTTCTTCTATGTCTCTATCATCATATGCTCGATCTTTCCCT
>JAHIVN010000054.1 GCA_018816645.1 Patescibacteria group bacterium
ATAGACTCCCCAAGATTATTTTTTTGAATATGAGCATCATATGCTGACGCTGTGATAGCAAACCCTGAAGGGATTAAAACCCCTTTAGCTCCTAAGTACTGAATCATTTCACCAAGTGAGGCATTTTTCCCTCCAACGTACGGTACATCTTTATTTGTGAGTTCATCGAACCAGAGGATGAATTTCTTGGATCTGGGTATGTTGTCCATGGGCAGTGTTTAATAGTTAAAAGTTCAAAGCTCAAATCACAAATCTAGTTTTGAATTTTGATATTTGAGCTTTAAGATTTAAGATATAATCTGTTCTACTCTATTTATCTCAAGCATATTTGTCTCACTTTGTCCCATGATATTTGCTCCGGCTACAACCAGAATCAGATCCGATTCTGAAACATATCCCTTGTTCAGTGCATTCCTAACTAGCGATTGTATTCCTACGTCTCTTGTGGAAGAAGACTCTTCAAGAATATCAGGTATAATTCCCCTTGATAGTGCCAGCTTTCTTTTGGAGAATATGTCATTTGTAAATGCAATTATCGGTTGTTTAGGTCTGAAACGGGCTATAGTTATTGCTGTAGTTCCAGTTGCTGTAGCAACAAGGATTTTATCAATTGGTAAAGTATCGCAGCTATCTTTGACTGCTTTCGCGATTGCATTTGTTGTCGGTTTTGCAAGCGGAGAAACATCACGGACAATCGGATCAATCGACTTTTCGACTTCAAGCGATATTTTTGACATAGTAGTTACTGCTTCTACAGGGTACTTGCCAGTAGAAGTTTCTGCAGATAGCATTACTGCGTCAGTTCCGTCAAATATTGCATTTGCTACGTCATTTACCTCGGCTCTTGTTGGCGAAATGTTGTCTGTCATAGACTGAAGCATCTGTGTTGCTACTATCACTGGTTTCCCTATTAAGTTGCATTTTTCTATGAACTTTTTCTGGATGAGTGGTACTTTCTCAGCTGGAATTTCGACACCGAGATCTCCTCTTGCGATCATGATCCCGTCTGCTTCAGCAAGGATATCATCAAAGTTACTTACCCCCTCCATATCCTCTATCTTCGCTATTACTTTTGTGTTCGATCCTATCAGAAGTTTCTTTACTGCCCTAAGGTCATTTATGTTTCTTATGAATGATGCGGCAACAAAGTCAAATCCTGCTTCGCGTGCATACATTATGTCTTCGAAGTCCTTTTTGGAAAGCTCTCCAAATTCGATGTGCACTCCTGGTATATTGACCGATTTGCTCTTTTTTAATAGTCCGCCCTGCAATACTTTACATACGAGCTGTTTACCCTTTTTATCCTCGACTTTCAATTCTATCAATCCGTCATCAATAAGTATGATAGCCTCTTTTGGTATCTGCTGCTCAAGTCCAACACTTGTTTCAGTTACTAGATACAATTCTCCAGCAGTTTTTTCAGTAAAGACAGAGATTTTCTGTCCGATTTTAAGCTTCTTTTCCTTTCCGAAATCAGAAATCCTTATCTTGTGTCCTTTCGTATCCATCATTATTGCAACTGTGTTGGAGAATTCCCTCAGAGCTTTTGATACCCGCTTGAGTTCAGCATGGTCAGCAAATGAAGCATTGATTCTGGCTATATTCATACCATTATCCAGCATTCCTTTAAGAATTTCCCTATCCCAGCTTGCAGGACCTATTGTTGCCACTATCTTAGTTTTTTTTATCATGAGTTATTGTAGTTAATCTAAACTAAGTCAGTATAGCATATGCAGATAAGTGTGAAAAATACAGAGAAGAAATCTATCTCGGAAAAGCTTTGATAATTATATTACAACAAGTAATTTTTTGTTTATGAGTAATATCTTTAGACAGTATAAGCTTGACACGGGGGCGTGTTATATATAATATAGAACCCAATATCATAATTATTAAAAATTTATAATGAATAAACAGGTGGCAGAAGTTATAGGACGAGTAGTCTTGAAGCCGGATGTCCAAAAATCCAAGGCAGATAAGGAATACTCAAAGGTGCGTATAGCTGTTAATGTCAAGGACAAAGATCAGAAAGGAAAACCGGTAGAGAAAGTGAATTACTATGATGTACTGCTGTTTGGGAAAAGAGCAGTGAAGAGCCCAAATCTCGAGAAGGGAATGTTGATCAGAGCTCTTGGGCCCTTGAGTGTTAAGCCGTATGTTACAAAAAAGGGAGATGCAAAAGTAGAGCTGACCTTGTTTGCTGATGACTTTCATGTTTTTGACACTGAAGTATTTAAATGATTGACACTTTTCCTCACTTTACAGACCAACAAGTGTCAGGTCTGTATGAAGGGTTTTCTGGGGCGGTGAAACTGAGCACTTCACCGTAATAACGAGCGAAAGGTGGGGGTAAGGGGTGTACCAGTTCTGGTATGCCCCTCTTTGTTTTTTATCATAAGTATAACTGAGCTTTACAGTTAGAGTCTTTTAGTTTAGAATTTGTAGAAGTAAAATTAACAATGTACTTATGAGTCCTGTCACAAATTATAAAAGACCAAAACCGTTTATACTCCTGATCCTCGATGGGCTTGGTGTTGCACCCCCAGGACCGGGCAATGCAATTACTTTGGCAAACACTCCCAATCTTGACTCACTTTGGTTCAAGTATCCGCATTGCTATCTTCATGCTTCCGGAAGCGCTGTCGGACTTCCTTCGGGAACTAATGGTAATAGTGAGGTGGGACATACAAATATTGGAGCCGGAAAAGTTGTTTTTCAGGAGCTCCCGCGTATCGATAACGCAATATCAAATGGTACTTTTTTTCAGAACCTATCATTGCTTGCAGCAACAAAGCATGTGAAAGAGACAAATGGCAAACTGCATTTGTTAGGGCTTGTTAGCCGAGGTAAGGTGCACTCAGCTATGGAGCATGCATTTGCCTGTATTGATTTATGCCGTAAGGAAGGGTTGGGATCAAACCAAGTATGTGTTCATGTTTTCACTGATGGTCGTGATACTCCTCCCAAAAGTGCGGTCACATATATAGAAGAGCTTGAGGGGGAGTGCCAGCGTCAGAAAATTGGGAGAATAGTTTCTGTCTGTGGTAGGTTTTTTGCTATGGATCGTGATGAGAGATGGGATAGGACTAAGTTGGCTTATGATTTGTTAGTTTCAGGACTCGGAAAACCGTTTTCGAACTGGAGGGATGCGGTACAGGATGCCTACAACATAAATGAAACAGACGAATACATAGAACCGAGGATAATTGTAGATAAAGAGAATATCCCCCTCGGTACAGTAAAGCCGGGAGATTCTATCTTGTTCTTTAATTATAGACCTGATAGAGCAATTCAGCTGACAAAAGCTTTTATATCAGACAGTTTTAGTAACTGGGACAGAGGACAGAAAATAGACAATCTGCAGTTTGTTGGTATGAACGAATATGAAGAGGGCATTCCTAAGATGGCAGCTTATCCGCCTGAAGATATTAAGCTTCCCATCGGGCGATTGATATCTGAGACTGGGATGCGGCAGCTGCGGTTGTCTGAATCAGAAAAGTTCCCGCATGTCACATATTTCCTGAATGGAGGAAACGATATTCCCTACCAAGGGGAAGATAGGATCGAGGTTCCATCTCCAAAGGATGTTACTACCTACGATCAGAAGCCTGTTATGAGTGCCCCTGAGTTGACAAAAATTCTTTTGGAAAAGATCGAAGAAGGAACATATGATTTTATTGTAGTGAATTATGCGAATCCTGATATGGTAGGGCATACAGGGAACCTCAAGGCAGCTGTTACTGCTGTAGAGTATGTTGATAAATGTGTCGGTCAGATCGTGGAAGCAGCTCTAGGAAAGGGAGGTGCATTACTGGTTACTGCCGATCACGGTAACACCGAGGAAATGATTAATCTTCAGACAGGGAAGGTCGACACGGAACATTCGACAAATCCAGTTCCCTTTATTTTTATTGCACCAAAGGTCCAGGCAAGAGAACTGAGTTTGGGCATTCTCGGAGATATTGCTCCAACAATATTGGCAGTTCTCGGTATGCAGAAGCCTAGCTCGATGACTGGAAGAAATCTTCTCACCTAAAAAGAATTTGAGACAGAATAATGATTGAATAAATGTATATTATGTTATAGAATTGTATATATACTGATTATTTATTAACGAATTACAGTGAAGCTTGAAAAAAAGATAATTGAAAAGATGATTGAGGTAGCCAGTCAGACTGCCAAGAATGCATTTGCGCCTTATAGCAAGCACAAATTCGGAAGTAGTATCCTAGCGTTTGACGGGACAATTTATGGTGGGTGTAATGTCGAGAATAGTATATCAGGACTGGGGTCTTGTAGTGAAAAGGTCGCGATCGATAATGCTGTTTCAAATGGAAGGTACAAGTTTATCGCCTTATGCCTTTACGATACCGAGGATCAGTACAGTTATCCATGCGGTGCTTGTAGGCAGTATATAGCTCAGTTTAAACAAGTCGGAGGCAAGGATATCAAGCTCGTTCTCGCATCCCCTCTCGGATATCGACTTATGGATTTCAAAGAGCTGTTTCCAAACGGGCACTATGATAGGTCAGATACAAAGGCAATCAAAGAGTATGCGGACTAGCTAATATACATCATGCATGCCACTACTTGAATAAAAAAGAATTATATAAAATTATAAGATACATAGTTTCCTGTGCACGAGGAGCAATCCAAAAGAACACCGACTTTAACAATCTCCCTCTTGACTATCTTGCAATATTCTCAAAGAATGAAAAGGAGTTTAGAGCTTTAGAGAAATTAGTTCGATCACTTGGAGAAGAGGTCGAGAAAAATACACATAGTACTGGATATACATATTTATTAGATCAACCGATAGATACAGAAGCAGGGGAACTAAAGCTGCTAAAAGTAAGAAAGCCTGATCAAACCCGCCCTCAAAGAGGAGCTCCGGATTTCAGAGTTCCCAGATATCCAGCCTTCAAGGATAAATATCTTTATAGCTCAGGAAACTTTACTCTGATGATACGAAAAGACTTTGAAATGATAGAATTGAAGGGAAATGATGTTCTTGTTTATTTCCCCGACAAACCTGTTGGACTAAAATATGATTGACCTCAAATTTCATCTCCGAGGATTCACAGATTAATTGTTTTTAAAGAAATCTCTATGATCAATAATTATATACGGCATTTGACTCTTTCCACTTTTTGAGTTATCTTGTAGTAATAGTTTTTTATCAGTATGCGATGAAAAAGCTGCTTGAGATAGGTTTGGATGTAGTGCTATTTATGTTTGTGCTGGTCATATTTGCTGTACCGGTTCTTGTTTCCTTCAATCTTGATCCTGAGCTTTATTATGCTGAACAGCCTCAAGTAGCTGGGGCTACGAAGGTTGCTGGAGAAAACCTTTTCGGTTTTGAGGTGAAAGAAGGATATGAAAGAAGCAGCAAGATTATTGTGCTCAAATCACAAAGAGAGAGTAATATATATAAGGTGAGCTTCAGACTGCTGCCAGAAACCTCGGACTTGGAAACATTCAAGATTGGAAGTCTGGCAAACGAAGGAACAACGGGGATCAAGTTCGTTTCCCGATTATATGGAGACAAGTCAGCTCTCAAGGGGAGTACCATTTGGCTTAAGACAGGAGATAAGGAGCGAACAATGTTTGATGGAAAAGATTTTCTGGGAGCTACTTTTGAGCTAATGCAAGACGAAAGCTTTGATGTGGAAATAGTTATTGAATCGAATCAATCTATTCATTTTGAGACGGATCTCAAGTTCGAAGTTCGAAGTGTTGCTGAAGTGAACTAACCCGATTTTAGTGCCTGCAGGAATGCTTCCCTCGGTATCTCTACTGTTCCAAATTCTTTCATGCGCTTCTTTCCTTTCTTCTGTTTTTCCAGAAGCTTCTTTTTTCTTGTTACATCTCCTCCGTATAATTTCTCAGTGACATTTTTCCTATATGCTCGGATGTCTGCACGGGCAATTATCTTCCCGCCGATTGCTGCCTGGATAGGTACCTGAAACTGCTGTCTGGGTATAAATTCAACAAGCCGATCGACTAGGGCTTTTGCCTTTTTGTTAGCAGAATTCTTGTGTGAAATGAATGATAATGCTTCGACTGTTTCATGATTTACGAGTATTGTTACCTTCGCAATGTCTGATTTTCGGTACTCTAATGTTTCATAATCCATAGAAGCATACCCGCTGGAGATGGATTTTAGCTTATCGAAGAAGTTTATGATGATCTCTGCCGTGGGTATTTCAAATCTCAGGATGACATAATTGGCTATGTTTACTGAAGATTTAGGATTTAAATATTCCGTTGTGACGTAGCTTCCTCTTCTTTCCTTTACAAGTTCGATTATCGTCCCCATATATTTTTGCGGGGTTATGATCTCAAGCTTGACGATTGGTTCATATGACTGAGCGATGAGTTCCTGTTTGGGGAATTCACCTGCAGTTCTGACAAGCAGTAATTCGTCCTCATCGAATTTGGGATCACTGAACGTTTCTAGTTTGGAAGGATCTTTGGTGTTTGTCTGGAGCTTGTAGAGCACACTTGGTGTTGTAGTGAATACTTCTGTATCAAACTCACGCGAGAGTCTCTCCTGTGTGATCTCTAGGTGCAGCAGTCCAAGAAAACCGCAGCAGTATCCCGATCCAAGTATCGGCGACTTCTCTTTTGTATAAGTCAAAGCGGCGTCATTTAATGCTAATTTCTCAAGACTGACACGGAACTCTTCGAATTCTTCGCTGATAGTTGGGTATAGACTGGCGTATACCATGGGCTTAGGCGGTTCGTATCCGGGAATTGGCTTGATATTCTTGTGAGCAAATTCTGAGTAAATAGTTATTGTCTCTCCTGCGTGCAACTTCTTGATATCCTTCAGACCTGTAGCTATATATCCAACCTCACCTGCTTCAAGACTAGGTTGTTTTTCGAGTGCAGGTCTCAGATACCCGATTTCTATCGGATCGATGATGGTTCTAGTCTGAAGTGAAAGAAGCTTATCTGTGCTATCGATTCTTCCCTGGACGACTTTGACTAAAACTACAACTCCCTTGTGCTCATGAAAAAACGAGTCAAATATCAAGACTTTCACTTCATCTGTTTTACTTTCTGCTGGAGAAGGTACATTTTCCACTATTGAGTTTAGGAGTGAAGATACGCCCTCTCCTGATCTTCCGGAGGTCAGGAGAATTTCATCTTCCTTAAATCCGAAAACATCGATCATTGCTGATCTTGTTTTCTCTATTTCAGCCTGAGGAAGATCTACCTTTGAAATTACTGGTATGATAGAGAGATCTCTTTCTAGGGCCTTATAAAAGTTAGAGATTGTTTGTGCTTGAATTCCTTGTGTTGCGTCGACAAGAAGAATTACTCCTTCGGATGCGGTTATTGACCTTGAGACTTCATAGTTGAAGTCTACGTGCCCAGGTGTATCAATAAGATTGAGAGTGTATATCTGATTCAGATACGCCTTCTCTTTCCCAGTGTACTCCCATTTCATACGTGCAGTTTGAAGCTTGATTGTGATACCTTTTTCCTGCTCGAGCTCCAAAGTATCCAGAAAACGATCTTTCATTTCCCGCTTAGAGATAGCGCCTGTCTTCTCTAGAATTCTATCTGCCAGCGTTGATTTTCCATGGTCTATGTGTGCTATGATCGAAAAATTGCGGATATTCATATGTAATTTGTAATATTGTTAAATTATCACTAGACAAAAGGCCACAGTGATAACTATCTGGTTTCCTATTCTATCAGATTGAATAATCGTTTGCTACATACGTTTTGATCTATTATACTGAAAAGGAAGTTCTGGAGTTATTTGATCAAGTTTGTGTGCTATTGTTACAGGGTACAATAGCAGCTTCATTGCCATTTCCTCTTTTTCTTTGTAATATGTTATATCAATAAGAAATGAAAGAATTTTTCTTACCAAGCAAAATATGTGAAAAATGTCAGGGGTGGGGGAAGCTTCCGGGAGGTGATGACATATGTGATCAGTGTCAAGGAAGAGGATTGGATGCCCGTGATGGAGAAGATCAAGTATACTTTAGTTTTCCCACCTTTGTTGATTATCACTCAAGGATAAAAGGACAGCTTCTGAGGAAGACAATATCCTATGTTTTTGGCTTCATCTTTGTTCTTGTAATAATAATTCTGGCTCTAATAATTAGATCTATTTTTTAGACTATGCAGTTGATCGATATTTCTGATAAGTATGCACAAGAGACACTGATGAAGTTATCCGAAGCTTGTCACCTGACTTATGAGAGGCATTTTAGTGTTTGTACTTCAAAGCAACTATTCCTTGTATTGGTAGACGACCCTAGTGTTTTAGCATTGCTCGAGCAGTCAGGAATTGACCTAAAAGGTTTGAAAGAAGCTGTTGCCGCTGAACAGATGGCTTCAGCGCATCCTATCAGAATTACTAAAGGGCAAGTTGTTTTCTCTCCTGATTTAAAGCAGACTTTGTTAAACGCTTATGGGATTTCAAAACAGTTTGGACGCGAGCAGGTTTTGGTTGAAGATTTGTTTTTCGCAACTATTTTCTCTACGGAAATAGAAAAAATTGCCAAAGACTTGGCGGTTGATCTTTCTCCTCTTGAGTATAAAAGTGGAAAAAATGAGTATCAGGACACTCAAAGTTACAAGGATCAAGGAGATTATTACCTGAAGCAGATTAGTATAGACCTTACTGATAAGGCTAGAAATGGTGAGTTGGAGATAGTTGTTGGTAGAGATGCAGAGCTCATTCAGCTTTCTCGAATGCTTGTCAGGCAGAAGGATAACAATGTTCTGTTGATCGGGGAAGTAGGAGTAGGAAAATCCTCGATAGTTCACTCGCTTACTGCCGGAGTGGTAAATTCCTTGCTGGGAAATCTGTTGAAAGACTGCAAGGTTCTTGAGTTTTCCATATCCGCCTTAGGGACACTCTTAGACTATCGCAATATTCAAGAAGTAAAAGAGCAGATACTGGAGGACCTTCAAAAGATGGGGAAAGTGATCATATATATAAAAAACTGGGATTTAAGTAATAAAGATTCCTATGGTGAACCGAATCTTTTGCTCAGTTTTATCAAATCTCTGCTTGATCAGAAAAATATTCGTCTCATTATCTCGACAACTTCATCTACATATAGAAATCTATTAACTAAGGATCCGAATCTTTCCGAAAAATTTGGTGTAGTGCGTGTCAATGAGGCTTCAGTCGAATTAACTGAAGAAATCCTAAAAAAGAAGACGCTGAGTCTGTCTGAGTTCCATAACATTACATTCAGTGATGATGTTATCGAAGCTTGCGCAAGTCTTTCTAAAAGATATATTCAGGATAAGTTCCTGCCTTCAAAAGCAATCGGCTTGCTCGACGAAGCCAGCTCAAAGGTCGCGTTGGAAAATAGAAATCTTGTAAGTGTTGATGATTTGAAGGCTATCATTTCTGAGAAAACAGGAATCCCAATCGAAAGACTAAGTGCAAGCGAACAGCAGAAACTTTTAAATCTGGAACAAATTTTAGGTCAAAATGTTATCGGACAAAAGGAAGCTGTTCACAGGGTTAGCGAGGTGGTCAGAAGAAGCAGAGCAGGACTCAAAGATCCACGGAAGCCTGTTGGAACATTCTTATTCCTAGGGCCGACAGGTGTAGGTAAAACATATCTTGCAAAATGCCTAACTAGAGTCGTATATGATAATGAGCAGGCAATGATAAGGTTAGACATGAGTGAATTTAGTGAGGCGCACACTGTTCAGAGACTCATTGGTTCTCCACCAGGCTATGTCGGCTATGAGGAAGGCGGACAATTGACAAACCCAGTTTGGGAGAGGCCATATAGCTTGATTCTTCTGGACGAGATAGAGAAAGCAAATCCCAAAGTCTTTGATATCTTTCTGCAAGTTTTGGATGAAGGGAGGCTTACTGATGGTCAAGGCAGGACAATCGACTTCAAAAATACTATCATAATAGCAACAAGCAATATTGCCTCAGAGTTTATATTGGATGGTCTGAGAGAAGAAATGACGGTTGATGAAAGAACTATGTTTTATGACAAGAATATACTTCCTGTACTGAGACAGTATTTCCTTCCGGAATTTATAAATAGGTTTGATGAAGTAATTTTGTTTAATCCTTTAACTCAAGATGAGTTAACCGAGATAGCCCGGCTTCAGATCAAGAAGATGCAGGCAAGAATCCAGGATAAAAAAATCACTCTGGAAGTGTCTGATGAAAAGATTCAAGAGCTGGTCCAGAAAGGATATAAGCCTAGATTTGGTGCAAGACCAATTATCCGTGTGATTCAAGAACAGATAGAAAATGTCATTGCAAGGAAGATTATCTCTGGAGAAATAAAAGAGGGCGATGTTGTAAATATTTAATAAACGTGAGAATGGAGAAAATATTTAGCAAGTTAATGACAATAATCTTTGCCGCCTCTCTGGCTTTATTTATCATGCTGGGTGTGTTTGTCATCGTTCTTGGGCCGAAAAGGACAGAGAGTGCAATAAAAGCCTTGTTTAAGCTGAGCAACTACGAAGAGGGATATCAGAGAATATATCCAGTCGCTTCTAAAGAGATACTTCCTCCTGATAGCGGCAATGAGCCTTCTGTCTTAGGTGCTGAATATCTTCGCGAGGTCAGGGATATCTCCTCAGTACCTCCATTCATCGTTCCAAGTAGCGGGACTATACCTGTTTCTGCGTTTCTATATACAGGGCCATTGAGTGAAGGAAAGCATGAGGGAATTGATATCTGGACTAGTGTGAACGGTAGCGGCATCGATGGGGGAAATAAAGGAAATCCGGTATATGCTGCCTGCAGCGGAGAAGTAACTTATATTTGGGAAGCAAATGGAGATGTATCTATAAGGTGTGATACACTTGATTCAATTTACACTGAAGTTATTCCATCTCTAGAAATAAAGACTCTGTATGGACATATGGCGGACCAGTTTTCAAATGAGGTTTATATCAATGTTGCCTTGGGACAAAGAGTCGAGCAAGGAGATCTGATAGGTTTCCAAGGGAATAGGTGCTACTGGTCGCTGCAAAACAGAGTTGTACATCTGCACTTTAGTGTTTATGATGTCAGTGTACAACCGCAAAAACCATTGGACCCAGAGCCTTATATCGGAGTCAGTTGTACCACATTAAACCAAGATTTCGTTGCTGGAGTGAAGTAAAAATGTTATAAACTCCTTATTAATATGGAAAATAAAATCAAACCCGAAATATGTCAGAACTGCTTAGGCAAAGGAGTTGTGCCGTCGACTGGTGCTGTCTGTGAAGAATGCAGGGGAATCGGAGCCTTGGGAACTGATGGAGAGAAACAGTATTTCCTAGGAGTTGATCAAAATAACAATATTCAGGTGCTAGATCAAAAGGAGACCATTTCGAATACAGAGGGTAGTGCCTTCCGCAACCAAAAGAACTTGTTCTTCAGAGTAGTTATCTTCTTTGTTTTATTTTTGCTATACATCATATTTGCAGGAGTTAGCTACTTTTCACTGAAAAGCTGGGAATTGTTCACTGTTGCAACAATTCTGCTTGTCGGGTTCTTAGTCCTTTTTCTTGTTATCAATACAGGGTTATTTGCCAAACTTGTTGGTCTTTTGACTGGCAGTTTTGCCGCTGAGCCCGAAGATTTTTTAAGCTATCTGAAGCGGAGGCAGAAACCGAGTTGAATACTATTTGCCGTATATGATTCTCTCTGGTAGTATGAACAGTATTAAATTATTCTTAAGTTGTCCAAGATGAAGAAGTTTGTAGTAGTCTTCTTGTGTGTAGCTATTGCTGCTGGCGTGGCATATTATCTCAGTAATCAAAAGCAAGATGACGGACCGTTTGCTCAGGGGTACATAGATAAAGCAGAGGAGTTCTTAGAAGGGAGATATTATTCGAAAGCACTAGAGCAATACAAAATGGCTATTGATGCTGATCCTTCAAACACCGATGCCTATGTCGGTGCAGCAGAAATCTATGAGATAAAAGGACAATATGAACCAGCCATTGAACTTTTGGATGGTATCGAACGAAAAGTGACTAGGCCCGATGAGATCTACTATATCCGCGGTAAAATTCTTTTTGATGCAGGTGACTATACAGCGGCTGTGAAAAGTTTCAAAGATGGGTATGAAAACAACAGTAAGAATTGGCAAAATGTTCTTGCTCTTGTAAGAACCAATGCGTATATGCAGAATAAAGAAGAAGACTCTATTGATGTCCTAAAAGAACTATCAAATGATGATTCAGAAGGATGGAGGAACTACTACTTGACTCTTTTTTCATATCCCGATTCCGGAGAAATGATGAGTTATCTAAATGAGAGTTCTTCAAATGAATCAGCCGAGTTGAAGTCTATGAAAGACAGTCTCATGAAAGTAGTCCAAAAAGTCCAATCTGATTCCGAGGATGTGCTTCAGAATAATACCCTTGTGGCTTATGAATATCTAAATGCGGATCTCTATCAGCCTGCGATTCCATTGCTTGAGTTGGTTATAGCGGAAAACGATGAATACTACGCTTCATATCTGTATCTTGGAGTTTGTTATCAAAAGCTTGGGAATATTGATAAGGCTCTTGAGAACTACGAAAAGGCAACAACTGTTGATGCCAAGCAGCTTCAGCCCTGGGTATTTTTGGCGCAAGCTTATACGGAAAAGAACGACCAGAAAAATGCTGACGAGGCATACCAGGAAGCATTAACATTAGATAAGACAAATGAAAGTGTACGTCTTGACTATGCCAGGGCTCTTGTGGACTTTGGACTATACAGTCAGGCGGCTAGAGAATATGGTGAACTTATCGATCTCAATACAAATAAAAGCATGGATTATAAGATTGAGTTGTCCGAACTAAACTCGGGATCGCTGAATGACTTTGAAACGGCACTCAAACTTGCAAAAGAGGTTGTAGAAGACTGGGAGGGGTTTCAAACTTCAGAAGATGAATTTCAGGTACGTGCACTAGATGCTCTAGGATGGGCTTTCAAGCAGAATGAGCAGAAGGATGAGGCGACTAAGTATCTAAAGAGAGCCTTGGAAGCAGATCCGTACCAAGCTGATATTTATCTGCACCTTGGAGTGATATATGCTGAGATTGAGAATTTTGTTGATGCTCAGGAATATCTCGAAAGAGCTATTGACTTGGATCTGGTGGGTGAGATAAGTGCAAAGGCCTCAAATGAGCTGGACAAAATGATAAATGAAAAAGATAATTGAAAGAACTAAAATTTGGCTGCTGAAACGGTTCAGGAAAACAACAAACTGGTTTTCTTCTTTTCGAGTTTCACATCCGCAAAGATATAAGTTTTCAGTTATCTTTCTTGGGTTTAGTATCCTTACGATCATATTCAGGATAATATTATCCGATAGCTTCATACAAGGTGTAAGCGGTGTTCCTGCACTAGGTAATAGCTCTTCTCAGGCTGACATGATGCGCGAGAGCCTGGAGGAAAGCATACAAAGTGGGAGCAGTGATGTAGTCAAGGGTATTTATATCAAATCAGATGATAAGAAGATGCGTACAGACGTAGGCTTTGTCGATCTGAGAATTCTTACCTTGGAGGATTTCTTTGCAGCTTATGAGTCTCCTCTTGTCGATTACAGTGATGAGTTTATCGAGGCTTGTGAACGCTATGATGTCGACAACTGGCAGCTACTTCCTGCTATAGCAATGGCTGAAACAAGCGGGTGTAAAACCGGTTACTCGCATGAGCAGCGGAACTGTTGGGGGTGGGGAGGCTCTGAACCAAACAGATGGGAATTCTACACATATGAGGAAGCGATCGATCTAATCACGTATAGAATGAAGCGCGGTTACGGGAATAAGCTCTTAAATGCCAAGGATATCCAGCCAACATACTGCGGGCAGACTTGTATGGAATGGGGATGGAGGTGGGCGCAAGGGGTTGATTATTATGTCAAAAAGATCAATGATTTTGGCCAGCAATATGGATTGAAACGAACGCATGAAATCAAGAACTGGAGTTGATTGTAAAAGATTGTTATTAGGTTATCAGTAGGATACCTAATAAAGAAGCTGATTCTGTAACAATTTTCAAAACAAATATCGGTCTTGTTGGCACTATCAGTTAATAAATTCCTCAAGCTTCGAATCAATTTTCCGATCCTCAACTATAACCTGCTTTCCGTCTTTTGATAGAATTGCGCTGATTTTGATCTTGGGCTCTTTGTCGATCATTACTATGTACTCAACGTCAAACTTGTACACTTCTTCAAGTATCTCTGTAAGCTTTTTTTGGAGATCACTTAGTGAGATGTATTTGACTTGTTTCATGACAAGCTAAGGTTAGCATATAAAAAGAATGGAATCAACAATAATGGTACTATAAGCTTTGGATTGTAGACTGTTATCCGTAAGCTGTAATCAGTAGTCCGTAACCCGTAAACTGTAGTCCGCCTGCCTGTCGTAGCTCCGAATATAATGAGGAGCGAAGACAGGTAATCCGTATGCTATATGAAGTAATCCCCACTTGCTGGTTCAATTGGTGCAAGAAACTTGTATATGAGATTCAGGGCAGGTTTTCCAAGAAAACGTTATCTATACAAAGAACGCAGCTCTGCTTTGAACCAGCCTTCAGCGAATATACAAATGTACCTTGCCAATTATCACGTTCATCTTGATCAATTTCCAGTTTAGAGCCTTAGTGTTTAGCATTCAGCTGTCGGTGGTCAGTTATCCGTAATCCGCAAGACGTAGTTCATAATTCGTAAGCTCTAGGCTGTAGGCTATTCTTCTCCTGCTGGTTCCGAACCTAACTCGGATTCTTGTTCTGGTATAGATTCTTTTTTTACCCCACCTGCATCGCTCTGCTTCTTCAGACGCATAGTTCCGATAACACCCAGGGCTGTAAATAGTGCGATTCCCAAGACTGAAAGAACAACTATAGTTACTGTTCGAAGGTCTCCGACTGTTAACCTTTCTAGAAGGGTTTGATCTTTAGCTTGGTCAGTTGGAGTTACAGCTGTATTTGTTTCTTCAGTGTCTTCGACTTCGGCTACTTTATCCCCGACCTCAAAACTCATTCTTCCTATTCCCAAGATATCTTTGTCGAGTGTCTTTCCGGAGTAGACCTCATCAACAGTCACTTTTACAAAAGAAGTTTCTACTTCATTGAATGCTTCTTTTTGGATCTCCGTCGGTGTGTCATTCAGGTTTATGGTTTCGCTTGATCCGTCTGAGAAGCTTAAGGTTATAACTTTCGGTCTACTGAGAAGTGTATAAAATTTATCAGAGTTTTTCTCATCAGAATAATTCTTTGAAGATATGCCGCTCAGTATGCTTGCTGCGTATACCTTATATGTACCGTCAAGGTCAAACTTTACCCAGGGTTTATTGGTTTTATCAAATTCAGTGAGCCAGCCGTCTGTTACTTCTTCCTCTACAGATTTTGTTAGGTATATTGGATTTCCCTCAATATTATACTTCCAGCCAAGCATTTTGACATCTTTGTACTCCTCGGTTTCCGGTATATTTGAACTTTCTAGCTTTGTATCTACAGATGATTCTACTTCGAATAAGTAGGATTCTTTCTGACTCCAGTTTTCTAAAAGGTCAGGGTTGTAAGTTACTTTTATGTTGTTGATGCTGTCAGGCTCCAGGCTCTCAAATTCCCAGACCAGCATATCCCTATCGATCTTGAAAAAATCGTTGTATTCAAGAAACATTGCTTGAGTAATAGCACTCGGGAATTTAAAGATAATCTCTCCAGTACCAATATTCCCTTTCCAGTGAGATCCGGTTTCCATGATGTAGTTGAAGCTGCCATATATACTTTTGGCCTCGTTTACGAGTCGATTGTCATACTCAACTGTGATATTTGTTGTTGAGTTAGCTGGGAAGTCGACAGTAAAAGTTATAGCCAGGACGTCTTCTTCGAAAGCAGGATTCTCTTTAAATGATTCCATAGTAAGCGTTTCGAATTTTTGTTCAACAGTTATTCCATCAACTTTTACTTGGAAGTTTAGCGATTGGTTACTAATATTTGAGGGGTCATAATGATTCATCCCATAAAACATCTCCGGTGCTGGAAACATCAGGTTCATACTCACAACCCCAGAGCTAGTATTTAACATTTCAAAATCAGCGGTAACGTGAGCGTAGTTTTGGATATAGTCTAAGTTGTCGACTTCTGCATCGTAGAAAGGGCTATTTATGTCGTGCTTTTTTATCTCAAACACTACCTTCTCTTTTTTCATTTCGATTTTATCTGTTTTATCACCAGGAGTGATTACTCCGCCTTCTTCTGGAACCTCACCAACGTCAGCGTAAGAGCTTGAATGGGAAAATGAAAGTAGGGTGAGAGCAACGAGAGGTGTAATGAGAATTGCAAATTTCCTTCTCATAAGAGAGCAGTAATAAGTTAAATTCTAGAACAATATAGCATAGAAGTGCTAATGTGTAAATTTCTTGATTTCTCTCCCCTATTCTGCTAAACTAATACAGATTTACTATTAGTTCTAAGTGCAATGATTGTTTTAAACAAAGATACAGAATATGCTCTGCTCATGATCGGTCTTCTAGCCGATCATGATAAATTTTTATCGATTACAGAAATTGTACAAAAAACTGGAATGCCGAAACGTTATTTGGCACGGATTGCTACTGAGCTTGCTGGGTGTGGATTACTAGACAGTAAGGAAGGTGTAAATGGCGGGTTCAAGTTGAAATCGGATTTGTCAAAAATTTCTCTATACGATGTATTGTCTATATTTGACAAGGATCTGGATGTCGTAAATTGTGAAAGCCATACCTTCAAATGCAAATTTAGGGAACTATGCAGGCACAAGTGGTTTTTCATGTTTAAATTTTCCAGTCGGTTGAAGAGGTATCTGCAAAGTGTTTCCTTGGATGAGGTGATTAGATAAACTGATTTTGATCGAACAGTGGAAACTGTACAGAAGGCAACGGTCGAAATGCTTTCTGCCCCGGAGACAATTTTCATCAGCGAGATTCCTCCTCGAGGAATTGCAGTAGTAGGTGACATTCACTTTGCTGTTCTTCCTCGAATCGGCTGGTCCAATATAGGAGTACAGTCCGTTGAAAGGTTCAGCAGGTTGTTCCAGGCCGATATCATTGTCCTGAACGGTGATACATTTGACTTGACTATCCAGCCGGATTTACAATCGATAGTGAAACATGTCAAAGACGTTTTTTATCTATTTGAAAGGGAAATACTGCAAGGTAGTCTTAAGCGTGTCATCATTTTAGGTGGCAACCATGATCCCTTGGACTTGATAGCTCATCTGAAAGCGACTTTTTGGTTTCTAGAAGTTGGGGAGAATGTTGTTATCGGAAATGATTATCTGAGAATAGAACATGGGCATCAAATTGTTGCAGCACCTATTGGTGAGGATAGATTATTAGAGGTTCGGGTTAGATTAGGTTCAGGAGGGGTACTCCATCAGATGCTGGGGAAACTTACCGGTCAGATGCTTCAAAGAAGATATGGTATTCCTGCGATGATAGGTAATCTTTATATTGGACAGGCTATAACAGATTCCCGTTTACCGCTGAGACTGAAAGCCCGGATGGTCAGCGTTAATCAGCCTTTGATCGAAGATGCTGCTGGCAGACCTTATACATGGAACATATTCGGTCATACGCACAGCAGGATGCTGGATCTTGTGGCAGGAGTTGCAAATCCAGGTTCGTTCAGTGCAACGCCTGGTATGAAAAATAAATTCTTTGCAGTATATATTTATCCAAATGGTGAGGTTGATTTAGTGGAGTATTAAAAACTGGTAACCGGGAACAGGTAACTGGTATTGCACAAACAGGTGTCAGATACTGCTATCTCTCTCCATTCCTAAAATTTCTCACTTTCTCCTTCTCTTCATATCCTTTTGCTCCATATATTTTGCACCAGACTATTTTGCCGTTTGTTATCCGGCCCTGGCCCTCAAGCGCGCTTAGACCCATAGCGTCATCGAGTGCGCTGAGCATATGCGGAAGTGCAATTGGAGGTTTCCACCACTCGTTGAAAACTTTGCGTTTGATCTGCCTGACTATGGTTATCAGATCAGGATCAGCTTTCTGAAGTTCGATATTGTTTACAAAATCAGTATATTCATACTTCTCCCCTTTAGATATAACATAAATTGCCCCGAGATAATCAGCAGAGTCTTGGTTTATAGAAGCTTCGATTAAGATGATGTCACCTTTCTTTGCTCTCTCAAAAGACCGAAGATGAAAAACGTATCTGTTTATCGAAACTAGTACTTTTGGTGGCGACGATAAATGTGTGGATACAGTAAAAACAAAGTGTTCCCTTTTATTTCTCTCATCAACCTTTCCCGGGAATTCTTCACATATTACTACTGCTTCTAGATTCTTATCCTTCTTCCATTCTTTGAAACCTTTATATTTGCCTGGAAAATCACCATAAATAAAGTCGTCTATCTCGCTAATCTTATGGGGTCCAGATGCCCAAGGCGAGCTGAATAGCTTCTCTGGATAATGTGTGGTTCTAGGGCTTGGATCGTACCCTCTTGAAATAGATCTTTCTAGCAATCTACGCATTTCTTTGGTATTGTCAGGAGATACTAGGTAATTTCTTATTATAGTATTCTCGTCAAAAAGTATATTTAAGACTTCCATAGTTTTTGATTTTGGTGATTTCCATTTCGAAGCTTTTATAATATTTTGTATTTTTTTGAGGAACATACTTCTGCGATATAGTTTCGGGGCCTTGTATGCCGCAACTGCCCATGGACTGTTGCCAAGAATCTTTTTTCTGAATGCAAGAAGTTTTTTTGCTCTTGGATTTAGATTTGGTGTCTTAGTAATTTGCAGATTTCCGTTGAAAGCCATACCTAGTGACCCATCCAATGTTATAGGTGCACCTTCCTTTACAACTTTTCCTTCTCTATTGGTAATCTTTCTTTTCTTCATATCTATGGAAATATCGCTTGCACCGACTATTCCAGGTTTGCCTGCAGCTCTCATGATAATCGCCATATGACTTGCAGCCCCGCCCAAAGTAGTAATTATCCCATTTGATTTATATATAGTTTCTAGGTCATTGGGGTCGATATGGTTGGCAATAAATATACCATTCTTTAACTTTTCAGCTTCGGTGCTTAGTGTCAAATTCCCACTGGACGCTCCTGGTGATGCAGGAATACCTTCTAAGAATGGTTCAAGATCCGGAATTGGAAAAATCTGGCTTTGAGTGATTTGCTTTACATGGGAGTCTTTTATAAGTCGGACTGCTTCGTTCTCCGTCAGAATTTCTTCATCCAGCATATCTGCAGCTACACTTAATGCCGCCTGTCCAGTCATTCGGAGTTCACGCGTTTGCAGTATCCACAGTTGCCCCTTTTCTATAGTAAATTCTATATCCTGCGGTTTTTGATAATGTCTTTCCAGCTTGGAACCGATTTCGCTCAATTCACTCGAAAGTTTGCCCGAAGGTATCTCTGAAGATTTCTCAGCATCGTGCAGTCCTCCAACGATATCTTCTCCTTGTATCTTATCAAGATATTCAACCAAAGGTTCGGAAGAACCGGTATTTGGATCTCTGGTAAAATAAACTCCAGAGCCTGATCTTGAAGCATTTCCAAAGACCATTTGCTGAATAATGACTGCAGTCCCGATGTCATTTGGAATCGCATTATACCTTCTATAGGTGACAGCACCATGTTTATTCCAAGACTGGAAGATGGATTTGATAGCGATCTCCAGTTGAATGCCCGGGTTCTGGGGGAAGTCCATTCCTGTAACTTTTCGTAGGATGGCTTTGAAATCCTGTATGACCTCTTTTATCTCAGCTATTGATAAGGCCCTTTTATTACCAGTTTTTTTCTTCTTTTCGAGGACCTCTCCGAATTTATGAGGTGCAACGTCTGAGATAGAAGTTCCAAACATTTGTATGAGTCTCCTATATGAGTCGTATGCAGTATATTCTCCAACTAGATCAGCCAGATCTTTTACATTCTCATCATTTATACCGATATTTAAAATAGTATCCAGGATACCTGGCATGGAATATCGAGAGCTTGATCTTGTCGATATGATCAGAGGTTTTTTCCTGTCGCCAAATTTTTTATCGGTTTCATCTTCTAGCAATGTTAGGCTGTTTGAGATACTTTTTGATATTTGAGCGGTTATTTTGTCTGTAAGCGTGAACTCCCTCCAGCTGTCTGTAGTGATGACAAATCCTTGGGGGACTTGAATGTTCATTCTCTTCAAGTCACAAAGGTTGCGGCCTTTGTTCCCGAGAAGAAAAGGATCTAACTTTGAGGTTTTATCTGATAAAGAGAATGTGTATATTGCTTCTTGCTTCATATTCACTCAGGGCAAAGTGCCACATAAAATGTTAGTACTTTTTTGACTTTAATAAAAGTCTTCCCGGGAAATGTGCCAAGAAGAAGATAGTGGTATTATATCATCATAATTAGTGCGGAGCAATAACGTTGACAATCTGTTTAATAATCGTTAACATAAAGTAATACTTACATTAATTATAGTTTAAATAACTTCTCCAAATGATTTTGCAGCGAAAGAAAATTGGGATATTTGTGAAAAATCTCTTTTCATTCTTAATTTGCCTAATATTAATCGGGCTAGTTATATCTCCTGTTTCTGCTGGAACTTCTCATACAATTACAGATTCTTCTGTTTATGATGTGGGTATTTTTGGCCCGGCATCAGCATGGCCAGGAATAGATGAAACTGGTGTTGTTGCAGATCTCAATGCAGATGGAATCGCTGATATAGCCTCGAGCTATAGTGCGGGTTCTGGAGAAGTTCGCGTCTTCTTTGGTGGGAGTAGTTTTGTGGGGGACTTAAATGGAGATACGGATTATAATGTCAAACTTGATGGCTGTTATCCAGCTTATAATTCGATGATTGCTGGTGACGTCAATGGAGATGATGAGAATGATCTCGTTATTGGTTGCAGTGGGTCGAGTGAAGTATATATATTCTTTTCTGAAATATTTCAAGCCTATGGAGTGACTCAAGGGAATGATATAGTCCTCAGTACCTGTTCAAGCTGCTATAGTGTCAAATACTCAAATGTCAGTCTTGGGGATGAAGACTGGACGACGTATGTTGCAATTGAGGATATGAATGGTGATGGAAACACTGATCTAGTACTAAATGATGGCGATGGAGATATTCCCTCAGGTGTGCCTGTTGAGGGAGTTGTGCACATAACATTCTCTACGGCATTGGACGACTATAAAGGGACTTTTGAAAACGATCTTGACGCGAC
>JAHIVN010000055.1 GCA_018816645.1 Patescibacteria group bacterium
GACTAAGAATTCAAAATTCAAAACTCAAAGTCTATGAAGGGGAGGGGCATGGAATACCGAAATTTAAACCGGAATTGGTGGTGAAAGACATAGTTGAGTTTATCTCCGGTAGCAGGTAGCCAGTATCCGCTACCGGTTACCGGCTCCCGGCTACCAGATACCGGTTTGTAGATGCATTACAAAATTTCTCCATTTATGCTAAGATTTGAGTATTAAAATAATCTTACCTGGCGATGTACAGAATTCTTTACTTTCTAATATTTGTATTTGCATTTTGGTTTATTCATGCCCTTTCCCGAATATTAAACCATACTTACCTGTGGCAGTTAAAAGAGTACCGTCTGGATAGGATAAGGGTATTTCTGCGTGAGAAGAAGATTCTATCTCTAAAGATTTATCCAACAATAATCGCATTTCTGCTTGGCTTATCCGGCTTTGTGCTGACGAAATATATGCATGTCCGCTGGCTTTATATAGCTCTTGTCCTGGGTTTTGGGTACTTTGTGTATTCCTCTTTAGGTACACTTACCAAGCTCATTTCTCGGAAACTGACTTTTCCAAAGAAGAGCTTGAGAAATCTGCTTATAGTAGGAAGTGTTCTTGTGATGTCTCTTGTTCCACTTGCCTCATCATATATGTTCTATCGTTCGATTTACATTGAGATAGACGGCAGGCACGATAACATAGATCCTCAGATCGTAACCAGTATAGACGAATTCTTCCCGCAGAAAATGGGCGATACTGATTACTATGCAGTTCCTCTAGAGACTGGAACAATAGTTCTTTACTTCCTGCTCTTATTTGCCTTTGATCTGATTCTGCCAATTCTTGTAGCTCTGTTTGTCTTTTTGACAGCTATTCTTTCGGCAGTTACACGTAAAAAAAAATTAGAAGGGCTCGGAAAAAAATCTCCAAAATCGAAAATCTAAAGATAGTTGGTATCACGGGAAGCTATGGAAAAACAACTACAAAGGAAATTCTTCATTTGATTCTTTCATCAAAATTCAAGACCTACTCAACTCCAAAAAATTATAACTCTACAATCGGTGTTGCAATATCAATTCTTGAAAATCTGAATTGGCTGGCGGATGTTTTCATAGTTGAAATGGGGGCGTATAAGAGAGGGGAAATTAAGGAAATATGTGATCTAGTCCCTCCAGACATAGCTATCATTACAGCTGTTTCAGAACAGCACCTGGCGCTTTTTGGTGATATCGAAAATACACTCATGGCAAAATATGAGATAGTGGAGAATTCTAAAAAAGACGCGACTATAGTTTTGAATGGGGATAATGATCTGGTTCTTCGAGTGGCGGGAAAATCGAGCAAGAATAAGATACTCTATTCTACAACAAAAGAGCTGGATCTGTGGGCAAGTGATATAAAGTCAAAGGGGGATTATGTAGAATTTAACGTACATCATAAAGGAGAGAATAAGAGGTTTGAAGTAAAGGTTTTGGGTGAGCACAATGTATCAAATGTACTTGCCGCTACAGCATCTGCATTAACACTTGGGATGACACTTGATGAAATTGCAGAGGTGCTAAAGAAAGGATCAAAAAGAAAAAAGATCGGTAGACTAGCCATTCGTAAAAGTAGGTTTGGATATCAGGTAATTGATGACAGCTACAATTCAAATTCACAGGGGTTCAGTGCAGCTCTGGACATTTTGAGTCGAACAAAGGGTGGAAAAAAAGTGTTGGTTACGATTGGGATTATTGAAGCTGGTGATCGTTTAGGTGAGGTATATAAAGCACTTGCAAGGCAGATAGTAGATGTCTGCGATGTCCTGCTGACAACTGATAAGAGACTAGTGTCTGCAGTAAAGGATGAGAAAGCGAACTTTGAAATCATTCTTGATACAAACTTGAAGAGGCAGCTCAGTTTCCTGACTCGAGAACTTGGCCGGGAGGATGTAGTCCTATTTGAAGGTCCAAATATTCGTCTTTTGAATGAGATATTAAAATAAAATTAATTGAATTCAAATGATTTTTACCGCACTTAGTCCAAATACACAAAAAGACGACTTTGATATTGCCAGAAGGCTAGTATTTAAACCTCAAGATTATGAGAATGGTGCGGAAATTGAAGAACTCAGGACTTGGTTTGCCAGTACTTTGGATGTCATGTCCGTTGTTTTATATGAAAGCGCCAGAACAGGACTTTTTTTTCTGCTGAAAGAGCTGGGTGTCGGAAAAGGAGATGAGGTTGTGTTGCAGGCCTTTACATGTGTTGCGGCAGTGAATCCAATAAAGTGGACCGGAGCTAAGCCAATATATGTTGATGTCAACCCAGGAACTTACAACCTGGATCTTAATGATCTGGCAAACAAAGTGAATGAAAGAACAAAGGCAATTCTGGTCCAGCATACATTTGGCTATCCAGCTGAGATTGAAAAAATTCTTGATTTTGCAAAGACAAATGGTCTTTTTATCATAGAGGACTGTGCACATACTATTGGAGGAATGTTGAAAGGGAAACCTCTGGGAAGCTTTGGTGACGGGGCGGTATTCAGTCTTGGTAGAGATAAAGGTATATCATCAAGTTTTGGAGGAGTTGTCGCAACAAAGAGGAAACTTCTAGGTCAAAAGTTGATCGGACAGGAAAAGTTCCTGGCATATCCGTCAAAATCTTGGATAAGAAAACAGCTTCTTTACACTGTGACAAGTTTCTTAACAAGGAAATACTATGATACACTTTCACTTGGCAAGTTGATACATCTCATCTCGTTTAAGCTGGGACTTGTGAGCAGGTCTACAGAACAGGTTGAGAAAAGGACAGGAGCTTTTCCACGTCATGCTAAAAGCCGAATGCCAAATGCATTTGCAAAGACAGCTCTCAATCAGCTGCATAAACTTGAGACAATAAATTTATCAAGACTGAAGATAAGCAGACTTTATATGAAGAGTTTAGCAGGGATTTCAGGAGTAAAACTTCCCGGATGGGAACTTGCTGATGGTATTTTCCCGCTTAGGTTCCCACTGCTTGTTGAGAAACGCGATGAATTAGTCGAGTACTTATCTTCGAGGGGCGTGCTTGCTGGCGATTGGTATGATGTTCCGGTAGCTCCTAAAGATGTTGATCTGCTTGCTGCATCGTATCAGCAAGGAAGCTGTCCGAATGCAGAGTCTGTCAGTCGTAGTGTAGTAAACTTGCCAGTGAATGTGAACATGTCCGAATCGGATACTGAGAAAGTGATTCGGTTAGTTAGGGGATTTTTTGGGTGAAGACAGTTGGCCAACTATTGTTGAACAATTGTCATACTATTGTAGTACAATCGCGGGCCAATGGTCATAAAAAAAATAACAAACAAAACAACCTGGGAAGACTTTGTGCTTACGCAAGGTTATAACTCTCACTTTCAGTCTTGGAACTGGGGTGAGTTTGAGAGGAGCCAAGGTAATAAATTTGAGAACCTGGGGATATATGAAGGAAGTAAATTGATTGGTCTTCTGCCTACAAAGTGTGTTCGGGCTAGGAGAGGAAAATATCTGCAGCTGAGACATGGTCCGATCTTTGATTTTTCAGATACTAAGCTGTTGAAGTATTTTGTGGACTTTATATACAAAAAAGCTAAAAACGAAGGTTTCTGGTTTGTCCGAATTAGCCCGCTGATCCCGATAGAAGATGAAGAAAAATATTCGAACGAACTGTCAGGATTTAAACCATGCTCGCTTCACAATAATGACAGTGAACTCACCTGGATATTGAATATCACAAAAGGAGAAGACGATATACTTGCAAATATGCGAAAGAATACCAGGTATTATATACGTAAGGCGGAGAGAGACGGGGTAAAAATTGAAAAGACAAAGGATCTGGATAAGATGGAAGAATTTTGGCAGATCTATCAGAATACGGTGCAAAGACAAAAATGGGCAGCATACTCACGGGAGTACATAACAAAAGAGTTTCAATCGTTTCTTGCAGACGATCAGATAGACTTGTATCTGGCAAAGTACAATGGAAAGTATATTGCTGCATCACTTATCCTTTACTACGGAAAACAGGCAATTTATCATCACAGCGGGAGTCTTTCTGCATATTCCAAAATTCCAGCGAGCTACCTTATTCAGTGGGAAGCTATTAAAGAATCAAGAAATAGAGGTTTAAAGTACTATAACTTTTGGGGAATCGCACCCATAGAGAAGGTCGGGGAAGAATATGAAATTGAAGAAGGGCATCCTTGGGAGGGATTAAGCTTTTTTAAGCAGGGTTTCGGAGGGGGACCTAGGCAGTTCATGCATGCAAAAGATCTGCCGGTTAGTCCGCTGTACAATCTGACTAGAATCTTTGAGAGGGTTGAAAAAAAGAGCAGGGGATATTAGCAAATAGCTAACAGTAAACAGCTTACAGCGAAACAGTCAGGCAGTGAAGTAGTGGATGGAGAGACAGTAAAACAGTTTTCATATCTTAATAAATATGAGTAACGGTAAAATCTTAGTTATCTAGTCATGAAACTATTCCTTTATTCTGGTGGATCCAGGGAACAAAATGAAGAAATGAATCAGAGCCTTGTCAAGCAGCTGCCACTTGATTCAACTTTTTGTTTTATCCCTTCGCAATCAGACAAAACGAGGAAATATTTTGAAGAGTTTAAAGCCTGGTTTGGATATTGTGGGTACGAGAATTTCAAATACTTTGATCTGGATGAGGAATATGATGAAACAAAACTTCTGGAAGTACAAGAATCTGATGCAATTTACCTTTCTGGGGGGAATACTTTTCATTTTTTATATAATATAAAGATGCGGGGATTTGATAAGTTTTTGAGACTCTTCGTACAGAGGGGAAGTATCTTGATAGGTTTAAGTGCTGGGAGTTACATTATGACACCGAGTATAGCTTATACGGTAGAATACCATAGGTGGAAAGGAGACTTTGAGGAGCTTAATGTCGATAAAATTAATGACTTTAAAGCTGTGGGTTTAGTTGACTTTGAAATAGTTCCTCATTTTGATCATGAGGACAAGCGCGATTTTACTGAAAAGTACAAGAAAACAACAAGAAATATGATTTACGGCATGTATGACGGTTCGGGTATAATTGTGAAAGATAAAAAGATAGAATTTGTTGGAAATATTGTAGAATTGTAGGAATTTGATTAATCAAATTCAAAAAGAAATTATGAAAAAAATATTCTCAAAAATCATTCTCAAATACCTTCAAACCTTAACAAGACTTTATGTTAAGAGGCAGGATATCGACATCTTTGGTCTTACCGGGAGTGTAGGAAAAACAACACTTACTCTCGCCTTATATGGGATTCTCTCAAAAAAGTTTAAGATAGGGATGACTTACCGTGACGGCCACGGCCTGAACAGCGAATCAGGGATTCCTTTTGCTATATTAGAAGTGCACGTCAGCGGCTACTCTCCGCTAGATTGGATAAAATACTTATTCACAGCAACGCTGCATTTTTTCTTCAAGAAGAGCGATTACGAGAAGTTCATTATCGAGATGGGCGTTGATAAGCCAGGTGATATGGACTTTATTCTATCAATGACTAAAGTAGATCTAGGCATTTTTCTGACTATTTCCAAGACTCATACAGAGAATTTCGAGAAGTTGAACAAAGATCTTCTTCAAGCAGTTTTTGATGAGAAGGCAAAGATTATCAAATCTCTAGATAAGAATAGCTGGGCTGTTTTGAATTATGATATTGAACTCATTCGTGGCCTTGAAAATATTACTAAGGCAAAGACTATAACTTTTGGACTCAGTGAGGGTGCAGATGTCCGAGGAATCGTAAAGGATGTATCGCCAGACTTATTTGAAGGAGAAATAAACTTCAAAAGTCAGTCTCATAGAATTAAGATTAAAAAATTCTTCATAAATAAGGGTATTTTTACTACTATGCTGGCGGCGTTTGCTGTAGGTGTAACGTATGGAATAAAGGCAGATGACTGCATCGATGCGCTGAAAAATATAGAAATGCCGCCTGGACGGTTGTCCCGGATTGAGGGCGTTAAAAATACTATTATCATCGACAGTTCATACAACGCCTCTAAAACATCAATGTTTGAAGCAGCTGGCGTACTCTCCTTGTTCAAGGACAGAAAAAAGATTGCCGTACTGGGAGATATGCGTGAACTTGGAAAAGAGTCGAAAATTGAGCATGAAGAAATAGCAGTTGAATTCTCAAAGGTAGCAGATGAGATGGTCCTGATTGGTCCAGCTTTGAAAAAGTACTTTCTACCAAAAGCCTTAGAAAAGGGCTTTATGAGTGAAAAGATGCATTGTTTCGGGAATACTTGGAAGGCTTTGAACTTTATTAAAGAAAAACTGATCCAGAGAGGTGAAGCAATTCTGGTCAAGGGGTCACAAAACACCTTGTTCCTCGAGATAATAGTTGAAAGGCTGATGAAGCATCCTTCTCAAGCAGACAAGTTGCTTTGCAGGAGAGGAGAGTACTGGGAAAAGAAAAGACAGTATCTCAAAACTCAAAACTAATATGTCAAATCAGTGATTAAAAACGAAAGTCACTGACAGTGTAAAATGTTTTGTGAGGGTATTTAATCTACAATTTCCTGCAAAAACTGCAGGAATAATGCTTTAATATGCGGGAAATAATTCTGTTCTTAATGAAGTTGTTGTGGCCGAAGAACAGATACAGCAAGAGAGTGTAGTAATCGAAAGAACGTTACTTGTAAATGGGGAAATTATCGCCGTATCAGCTTTTCTGGCTCTTACGGGGATTGCGATACTGAGATACTCTTCTTCTGCAAGTGTTGGAACGCTTATGATAACTGGCGGGATAGAGGTATATTTTACAGCCTTAAACAGGTTTGGATATCTAAGAAGTGCTGCAATAAAAAATATTGAAAGACTCTCACCTCAAGTGATACGAATTCTAGGTTTGAAGGAGCCATGAAACTTTGATTTTCATCTTTTGACAGGTTAGAATGTCCCTTATATGAAAAGTAGAAAGACATTTTTCAGGGGACTGATAACTATCTGTATCCTAACTACGATAGGCCTTTCTGTGTATTATCTCACTAGCAGGAATACGTTTGACCTTAGAGGAAGAGCTGAGTCAACAGAAGCTGAAGTGACAATCTCTCCTTCAGAAGAAAACTTCCCAGTTGAGACTTTTAAAAATTATGGTGTGAATATTTTCACTACGAGGTATGAGATGCTTTTTGAAGCGGGTGCTGAAAGCGAGTATGCGGATTTTCTTGCTATTTATAAGGATTTCGACTTCAAGACTCTACGATTTCCAAATGGCTGTCACATCGCTTGGTACAACTGGAAAGATCCAGATAGTTCAACAAATCCGGCTCCAACTGTCGAGCAAGTCCTGCAGTTCGCTAAAGATTCGGATAGCGAGCTGATATTTGAGATGTCAACTTTAGGATTCCTAGATTCTGCTATTCGCGATCATAAGTACACGAATCCCTGCGGAAATGAGATAGAATTTCGCTGGTCTGAGAATGATATCCGCTGGTTTGTTCAGGAGTACACTGTGAAACGTAAAGCTGCAGGTGAGAATTACATCGAGTATTATGAACTTGGTAATGAAGAATGGGGCTACTATAACCATGACCTACAGCGGATGCTTACTCCAGCAGAATATGTTAATGCAGCTAAGGCTGTTTCTCAGATTATAAAGCAAGAAGCTCCCTATGTAGAGATCATCGGAGTCAGTACTTGGCAGGACAGTGCAGTGTGGGGAGCGCAAGAGTATATCAATAATCCCTCATTCTTCGATAATGTAACACTCCATACCTATTGGCATGATGCTTGGTTGGGTGAGCCTCCAGAAGGGGAAAGCTTGTTTTCGATTGATTGGCATATCAAGCCGATTTTGGATGCTTACCAACAGGTGTTTGCTGGTGTGGAGAAGTTTCAGAGGCCTGCATATACAGAATGGAATCTTTTCTGCTGGCCAGAGGGAAATAGCGGAAGACCTCATAAAAATACTATGAAATTTGAGCATACTCTCTATATTCTTGAGCATATGCTTGTACAGTCTGAGTACAATATCAAAATGACAAATTATCATGAATTCCATCCACTTGCGGACAATGTACAGAACTACGGAGGCTGCAATCTAGTTTTTAAAGATGGGGAGGAGTATGGGCTCTCGGCGGCCGGTATCGGGTTATATACTTATTCACAGCACTATGCCATTGAGCATGTAAAGACAGTTGTTGACTCGCCGATTTATTCTTACGAACCATACGGATATGGTGAGGATTTTAGGTTTCAGTCCTTGTTTGCTTCGTCTGCAAAATCAGATGACAAAGTTCATTCTATAATTATAAATCGTAATCCTGAAAAAGATATGGAAACTACGATTAATCTTGCTGATTTCTCAGATGAAGTGAAGTATGATTTATATTTACTTCACGCACCGGCATTAAGTAGTGATAAAGAAGAAATTAAACTAGATCAAATGGAAAAAGGAAAAGTTGTCGATAGTACCTTTGTAATTGACATTCCGAAGTACAGTGCAGTGATTCTCGAGATCACAAAGGAAGAATGTGTGTCTGATTGTTCAAGCAAAGTCTGCGGAGATGACAATGGCTGCGGGGGTAAATGTACCGGCTGTCCAAAGGGAGAAATATGTAATGAGAAAAGCTGGAAATGTGAGAAGACCGTGCCTTCGAATAGCTGTTCAGTTGCAGATATCAATGGCAAAGAGAATAGTCCAGATGGTGAAGTGAATGCATATGATCTGTCTATGGTTCTCTCAAACTGGAAGTGTACGACAGGACCAAATTGTGGAAAAGCAGATATTTGGGGGAGGGATGATAAAAAAGATGGTCAGGTTGGACCGTTTGATCTGTCGAGGGTACTGAGCTGTTGGAAGAAATAAATATAAGGTATAGTTGTAATGAAAACTTTATGAAGAAATTAAGCAAGGGGTTATTTTTGATATTTTTAATGCTAGCTATAGCAGGAGCTGTATATATTATTAGAAGAGAGGATTCTTTAGATATCAGGGAAAAGGCAGCAGGTTTTGATGCGACGGTAATAGTTCATTCTGGTTCGGTAGGTCATGACATAAAATATGGAGCACATTTAAATGTCCATTCCGACTCCAGTCAATTTACGGTAATAAGCGATAAAAATTCAGATAAACATAAAAGTTTTGTTGAAAATTTCAAAAAGTTGGGGTTCAGTTACCACAGGATAGGTTTTAATGTAGCAGAATATGACTGGACTACAGAAAAAAATAGAGATGCGATATACGACGTCCTCGACTTTTCTGATGAAGTTGACTCAGATCCAATTTTTCTCATGTCAGTCGCGGGGATAATTGATCCTGCCAGGGAACATAAGTACATGAATCCTGTTGGTGATGAAGTTACTGTCAGGTTTCCTATTGGCGACTTGGATGATCCAGCTGTCTATGGGATAAAGGATTTTGTGAAAGAATTTACCCTGGATCGTAAGAATGCCGGTAAGAAATATATTAAATACTATGAACTCGGGAATGAGGAATGGGGCTGGTGGGATGAAACTGAGCAGAGATTTCTAACTCCTCAAGAATATATAGCAGCAGCTGATCAGGTATCAGCTGCAATTGAAGAGGTGATACAGAATGACGCAACGCTAAAGAGTGAAGTAAATGTACTGGGAGTAAGTTCTAGAGTCTTGGCTGAGGGTTATGGTGGAGCGGCTGTTCCCTATGGCGATGGTGATTTTGTCATCTGGGGGGCAAAGGAGTACGAAACGAGCCAGAATTTTTATGATTATGTAACATATCATGGGTACTGGCATGACAGGTGGGCTGCAGACATGCCTGAAGGAGAAAGTTTATTTGCCCTGGATTTTCATACTGCAGTGGATTTTGTTATGTACCAGGACTTTTTTCCTGCTGTAATTAAATTCCAGAGGCCCGCTGTTACCGAATGGAATCTTTACTGTTGGACAAATCCTAATGCCGGAAGACGTCATCGAAACGCTCAAAAATTCGAGCATTTGTTTTACGTACTTGGAAATCAGCTCAAGCAATTCGAATATGATGTTCCTTTTAGTATATATCATAACTATGTTCCTCCGACCTATACGCTGTCAGAACAAACAAATACTGAAAGAGGCGGGTGTAATCTGCTTCACCTTATAGAGCAGAATGGGAGCGAGGACGGAATAAGTGCAC
>JAHIVN010000056.1 GCA_018816645.1 Patescibacteria group bacterium
ATGCCTGGGTAATCAATCCAAATATACTTGCCGCCGTAGTATTCGGAACAGAAAGAAGAGAGATCATACTCAAGACCTGGATACCTACACCCGTGCCTATTACAATCTCAGAAGTATTATACGGATCGCTTACAGTTTCAATTACTGTTGATAATACTTTTACGACAAGCACATCTTCACTCACACTAATCTTGATATCGCCACTATTCTTGAAAGTAAGACTTTTTACGTCCATGACTGAATCTTTGTATTCGAAATCAGGTTCAAATTTGAGAGTAAGGGTTGCACCGTCAATAACCAAATCCGTTTCCTGGCAGGCAAATTTGCCTTCATACATCTGCTCCTGCTTCCAAATGGTGTCACCAATGATAGTCCCGCTAGAGGGACAGTGATCTGCCGCCAAAACAGCCCCATATAACATAGGGAGAGATATAAATAAAGAAGCAAATAATATGATGACTAGGGCAGTTCTTATTTTCATAATAGATATATCTTTCTTATTGCATTCGGTATAGTTTACAACTATAATTTATAATATACTGACTTTAATTGCAATAACGACTGCTCAGATAATGACAGACTCATCGTTTGATCAAATGGGCTACAGCCCGGAAAAAAAATTGAAAATTGAGAATTTGGTAATATTTATAGCGCTAAGCATAATTATCATTGTTCTCTTCCTGCTCTTGCGCGAACCTGCCTCAAACTTCGTCGGATCTATAACAGGTACTGACGAGCAGAGGCAGGAAACAACTGCTGCAAGTAATACGAAAACTATTGCTGAGTATATCAGCGAACTAAAAGAAGGTAATGCTATCACACTGACTCCTACCATAAACGTACTGGGAGATGTCATCAATGAAGAAGTAACTATCACAGATCTTCCAGATACCGGTGAAGATGACCCTTGGGTTGATGTTGTCGGGGACACAATGACAGGCGATCTGACGATAACAGGTGGAGCGAATCTAATACTAACGGATTCGGAAGATTTGCTCTTCAGTAATGTCTCTTTGAAATCTTCTCTCTCAAGACAGAACAGCGGTGCATTTTTCGTTGGTACATTTGACGAATATGAAAATAGCGACAGTACAAATGTACAGGATGTGATGGACGACCTGGATGAGGCAATTGTTGGACTCCAGGACAGAGTAACCTACTGGAATGAAGCTTATAACTGGGGAGATCACAGTATAGTCGGATATCTGACAGAAGAAGAAGATCCCATATGGATAAACGATGAACCGGACTACTTCAATAGAGGAGAGAATGAGAATATTACAGGCACACCCCGCTTTAATGGAGGAGTATCTGGAAACTCCGCACCTTTTACTGTGGACAGCACATTTCTGGTAACGAATCTCAATGCTGACTTGCTGGATGGATTTCACGCCACCGATTTCATGGGTGGGGGAGTTGATCTTTGGGTTGATGAGACAGGAGACACCATGGCAGGAATTCTTGATATGGGCACAAATAGAATTGAGAATATTGCAGCCCCAAACTCAAATGATGACGCTGTAAATCTAGGCACAGCTGAATCAAACTATATCAACGACGGAGCAGGAGAGATAAATGCTATAGGAGATTTCAACTTTACTTCGACTACTCAAATCACAAATCTTAGTGCTGACTTTCTGGATAACAACAGCAGTGCATACTATAGGGATGCAAGTAACATAAATGCCGGCACTCTTGGAAACACATATTTCAGTGCATACTCAGACTTAAACGCTGAAGGATATGTGCCGGGATCTTCTACTTCTATTTGGACAGATACAAATGACGGAGCGGGAAGCGGATTAGATGCCGATTTGTTGGACGCTCAAACCGGTTCATACTATACCAATGCAAGCAATATTATTTCGGGAACATTAGGTACAGCATATTATAGTGCCTATTCCGATCTCAATGCAGAAGGCTACGTTCCAGGTTCTTCCACAACTCTCTGGACAAATACAAATGATGGAGCGGGAAGCGGTTTGGATGCTGATTTACTCGACGCTCAAACGGGTTCTTATTATACAAATGCCTCGAACATAATTGCAGGAACTCTGGGAACTGGATATTACAGTGCCTATGCAGATCTAACTGCTGAAAACTATCTGAATAACGATGCCGGAGATGACCTTCTGACAAGGACACAGCTGGACGGACGGTACATAAACGATACCGGAGATACCATGACAACAGCCGGACTGCAGTTCTCAGGTATTACAACTGACATCTATACTCCCAGCGGCGAAGCTCTTACCCTAAGTGCTCCAGGTACTGGTAACATACAGCTTCTAACCGGTTCTGGAGTCATCGGAATAGGTACTACAACAGCCCTGGTTGAAATATCAAATATTTCGACCGCTTATTCTGATCACAAAGATATACTTGTTCGATCGTCTGGAAGTAACCAGGCAACCTATTTCCGTGTTGCTCCAAACGGAACACCCCCCGATTCAATTATTTGGTCTACTGTTCAAGTTTTTGCGACCGACTGGGCCTCTGACCAGACAAATCTGGAAGCTGTCGAAATGAGATTTAACCGTGATGCGGGATCCGATCCCGGGAATCAATCTATTTTCCAGATAAATACTTATGCTGCTGGTACAGGAATACTCCATCCATTAGCAATAACCGTTGATGATGAGGCAGACAAAGGTATCTTTATTGATACAGGGGCAAATGTGGGCATAGGTTCTACCGCACCTGCACAGGAATTCGATGTTGAGGGAGACATCCAGCTGGACGCAAATGAATCAGCAACTACAAACGGATTATGCCACTCTGGAGCCAACTCAGACACAACTTTCACTGACAGAGATATAGTTGCATGTTCTTCAGCACCTGGAGACATAGCTGAATGGTATGACACGAAAGACGCTGAAGCAGGAGATATTGTTTATACAACAGGAAGAACCGTCACATATACCTCCCCGGCCGTAAATGCAATAACCGGCGAGGTTCTAAATAAGAATGAAAGACTAACTGCAAGCATACTTGCAAGAAGTTCTCGTTCCTATCAAGCAAACGTCCTCGGCGTAGTTTCTACGTCGCCATATCAAACATTCGGCAAAGCTATCAATGACTATTCATCAAATCCAAACCCAATCGCACTCACAGGTAGAGTTCCTGTAAAAGTAGTAGCTGTAAATGGTGCGATAAAACCCGGAGATTCTATCACTGCAAGCAATATCCCCGGAGTAGGGATGAAAAGCACCAAGCCCGGACATATCATTGGGATTGCCCTTGACCACTATAACGACATAAATCCATACCAGGTTGGCAAAATTCTTGTATCGATAAACCTGAGCTGGCATGAACCAGAAGAATATCTGAACAAGGTAAATGACACAATCAAAGCATATGACTCTTTGAAAACCCCTGGACTGATAGATACTCTGCCAACTCTTGAAATAACAGACACATTAAATGCTAAGAATGGTATCTTTGACTCAATAAAAGTAAAGAATCTGACAGTTACAAACAGCCTGACATCGAATGGTCTTTTCACTGCTAGAAATATCAGAACGGATCTTATCGAATCCAGTTCTTCGAACAGTATCATAATTAAACTGGCCGACAATCTCGGAAAAACTGCTTTTGAAGTTCAGAATAACCAAAATGAAAAAGTCTTTAGAGTTGACAGTACAGGAAAGATCTATATAAGAGCCGATGCTGCAAACACTTCTGTCGGCTCGATAGTAATACCTCCAGGACAGAATGAAGTTAAAGTAGAAACAAGTGCTGTTTCTGAAGGATCGAAGATATTTATCAGCCCGATATCAATTTCGGTCACTCCTCCAAACGTTTGGATAAAAGAGAAGGGGACGGGTTACTTTATAGTCCGCCAGGAGAATTTAACCGAACAAAATCTGGTAGTTGATTGGTGGGTGATAAATTGAGCCACTGTGCTTATGAAATTATAAGCAGATAAGCCTCAGGACAAGTGAATAATCCCCAACAGCTAACATCTAAATTCCAAACATCAAGTTGCTATTGCACTACTAAACAAACCCGTTTATAATGATTCTATCTTACCAAGAACAGAAGTTTATTTCTATACTGCCAGAATGGAGAATTCAAAAGATTCAAATAACGCAAACAAACTTGTTATCTTTGCAGGAGTTGTTGTCCTAATCATCATCCTTGCACTTTTGCTTAGACAGCCTATTGCAGATATTTTTAATCCCTCCTCATCCAGTACTGCCGGACAAGATGTAGAAGGGGTTAAATCAAAGACCATAACAGAATACATATCCGAGATCAAAGAAGGAAAAACAACTTCACTCACTCCAAGGATTGAGGTGCTGGGAGATATCATTTATGAAGATTACTCAACTACTACTCTTCCTGAAACAGGAGAGGTAATTGTTGAAGATCTCTGGGTCAATACAACTGGTGATACGATGACAGGGAATCTTACCATTACAGAAAATGGGACGCTTATTCTCCCGAGCATTGAGGATCTGTTATTTCATAGTTCGACGCTCAAGGATAAAGCCTCAGCTACAGAAAGTGGTGCGTATCTCATTGGAGCATATGACGAATTTGCAAATAGCAATAGTACAAATGTTCAAGCCGTTTTGAATGATCTTGATGATGCAATTTCAGATGCCCAAGCAGGAATATCTTCGATCAGTGAAACCGATCCTATATTCTCGAACAGTCCAGCTGCATCGATTACAAATACGCTTATTTCCTATTGGAACAAAGCTTACTCCTGGGGCGACCATTCAATCGTAGGCTATATCACGTCGGAATCCGATCCTGTCTGGACAATAGCTGAGCCAAGCTATTTTAACAGAACTCAGAATGAAACAATCACTGGAATCCCCAATTTTAACGGTGGGGTAAGCGGGAGCACAGCTCCTTTTACCGTTGATAGCAACTATGTAATCTCAAGTCTCAATGCTGATTTACTTGACGGTTTCCATGCAAGTGATTTTATGGGAGGGGGAATTGACTTATGGGTCGATGAGGCCGGTGATACTATGCTTGGAAATCTTATCATGAGTGGAGCAGATATTAATATCGGGATAAACAATCTCATTACTGGAGCCAACACAATTTCTTCAATTGAGATTGATATTCTAGACTCAGGAATAAATTTTTCGGAGCTAACTGGCTCACTTGGTGATCTGCAAATATCCGCCGGGGCTGTAGATCTTGATTCCTCTGAGATCGCAGGAATTCTTCCCATAAGCTACGGCGGTACCAATGCTTCCACTTTTACAATAAATGAGTTTCTCTGGTTCGATGGAACAAGGCTTATCGCCAGCGGATATGATCAAAATGATTTTATATCAGCGATAACTGATAATTGGGTCGATGATACAGGTGATACTATCACAGGATCATTGCTTTTTTCTGGAGTAGCATCTGATATAACTACAGGAACGGATGAACACCTGGCTCTTATGCCGAATGGAACCGGCAACGTTGGAATTGGAACGACTAGTCCTACTCAACAGTTGGAGATAACTGAGTCGTTTGAGCTTCCGAACACGACAAGCGCTACAACAGGTGTTATATATAAAGATTCAGACCCATTTATACATAATTTTCGAGCCGCAGGTACCGATGGAAATAATGTTTTTATAGGTATAAACTCGGGAAATTTTACTATGTCTAGTACCACCTTTCCTATTGAAGCCAGCAATAACACTGGTGTAGGGTATAACACATTAAATGCTCTTACCAGCGGTTATGGAAATAGCGCTTTTGGTGTAGGTTCCCTCACGTTAAACTCCTCGGGAAGCAGTAATAGCGCTTTTGGTGTTGGTGCTCTGGGTGGTAACACAACTGGATATGTTAATACTGCTATGGGAGTAGGTGCCCTATATATGAATACCTCTGGAACAAATAACAATGCCTTTGGAGTTGATTCTTTGTGGCAAAACACAACTGGCTTGCAGAACAATGCTTTTGGAAATGACGCGCTGTCCGTTAATACAACAGGAGATGACAATGCAGCATTTGGGGAGCATGTTTTATATTACAATAATACAGGAAATAGAAATAGTGCTTTTGGCAATTGGGCTCTTGAATATGTTACCAATGGAAATAACAATGCTGCGTTTGGATATGGAGCTTTAGGAGAAATAGGTAGTAACAGTTCAGGTAATACGGCTATTGGTTATCAGGCTGGATTCGGGAGTTTCTCTTTTAGTAATTCCAATAATTCATTGGTAGGGTATGGAGCAGGTTATAATCTTTCAACTGGAAGCAATAACGTATTGATCGGATATCAGGCAGGGGACAATTTGGTGAATGGAAACAACAATATCATCATGGGTTACGATTTGAATGCTCCGAGCGCTTCGGGCTCAAATCAGATGTATTTGGGAGGGGTTATTTACGGTGATTTAAGCACAGGAAATATTGGCATCGGGACAACGGCGCCCGGCCAAGAATTAGAAGTGAACGGTGATATCCGCCTCGACGCAAACGAAGCTGCAACAACCAATGGGCTTTGTCATTCCGGAGCAGCTTCCGATACAACATTTGCAGATAGAGACATAGTTGCATGCTCAGCTGCCCCAGGAGATATAGCAGAATGGTATGAAACGAAAGATGGCAGAGCCGGAGATATAGTTATGACCACAGGAGAAACTATTACATACTCTTCACCCGCTGTTAATGCTGAAACAGGTGTTATACTAAACAAAAATGATTTACTTACTGCAAGTATCCTGACAAAAACAGATAAACCATATCAACCAACTGTTCTCGGAGTGATTTCTACATCACCATACGAAACGTTTGGTAAGGGAATTAAGAAGGAAGCCATAAATGAGAATCCAGTCGCCTTAACTGGAAGAGTTCCTGTTAAAGTAACTACTACAAATGGAAGCATAAAGCCAGGAGATCCTATAACTACAAGCAGCATTCCAGGAGTTGGTATGAAAAGCACTAAGCCGGGACCAGTTATCGGTCTCGCACTTGATTATTATAACGATTTAGATCCAAACAAAATTGGTAAAATCCTGGTAGCTATAAATCTTAGCTGGTATGAACCGGAAGATTATCTCAACAAGATAGATAGCATCATCTCAGACTACGGATCAGGCTTACTGGGAAGAAGTGGTAATCTCGATTCTGTAACCAACTTCACGATCACACAAACCCTTACTGCAAACCAAGGTACATTCTCATCTATCACAGTAAATAACTTGTTAGTGAATAATTCACTGACTGTAAATGGACTCATCACATCGAAAAACATTAAGACAGAAATACTTAAAGCTTATTCTACGAAGAACATTATTGTTAAACTCTCAGAAAGCATCGGTGACACAGCCTTCATAATTCAGAATAACCTAAATGAAAACGTTTTCAGTGTTGACAGCAACGGAAAGATCAATCTGAAAGAAGATAAACTTTCGCCATCTATCGGTGAGGGGATCATACCAAAAGGCAGTGATTATGTGAGAATTTATACTGACAGCGTAACAAGAAGTTCTCGTATCTTCATAACACCCACTGTTGAAACTGATAAACAACTTTCAGTCATAGAAAAAGCAGCTAAAGATTACTTCGTCGTCAAAATTTCCTATCCTGTCGACTACAACATCTCCTTTGACTGGTGGATAGTGAACTGAGCAAGTAAGTCAATGAGCAGATAGGCTTTTGGCTTCTTGGCTCAATAGCTTATCAGCTCACTAGCCCATCGGCCCATTTGCCATTATTCAATTCTTCATATACTATTACTCTATGCAAAATCCAAAGTACCCAAAAACTATATATCTGATAAGGCATGGTCTGACTGGAGGGAACGAGCGAGGAGAGTGGCTGGGAGCAAAATCAGTACATGAACTGAATGAATATGGAGGAAAACAGGCAAGAGATACTGCAGATACCCTCAAGAAAATCAACGTTGATGCATCAAAGATTTACTCCAGCCCAACTGAGAGAGCACTGCAGCACGCAGAAATTTTACAAAGACATCTGCAATTGTCTATTGAAAAGATCAATTCAATCACCGAGATCAACCTCGGAATTCTTGAAGACAGAAGTAGAAAAGAGGGGCTGAAGCTCGTCCCTGAAGAAGTTGCCAAATGGGAAAATAACCTCAGAGAATTTTCCCCTCCCTTGGGAGAATCCGCTGTTGAGGCTGCTGAGAGATTTTATGAGACAGTTGAACTTATCGCTTGTAATGCACAAAAGCAGGATCTGGTATTTGTCTCTCACGGAGTAGTGATCAAGCTGTTCCTTGCAAGAATTCTTTGCGCATCAATTGAAACTGGCGAGGCAAAGATTGATGTCCCCTGGACCAGACATGGCAGTATCACAGTAGTGACTTGCAACGAACAGGGGTTCAAGTTCAAGAAGGTCATAGAGAATAAATATCCCGACAGCGATGAAGTAGCAGCTTTGGGATAGAGGCAACCACCGTTTCTTCTCCTTGCAACTCCCGTTATCATTCTGTGAAAAGCAAACATTTCAAGAAACATTTGCTATTTGTACTGCCTTTGCTCTATTACTAGTAGCAGGATATTTTATCTTTCCAATGATGACAGTTCTCCTGATTATCTGGACACTTGGTTTCATATTGGCCAAGAAACAAAAGCTTTTCAGGAAGTTATCTTCAGCAGAACAAGGATTCTACAACTTTGTGATCATCTGCTTTCCTCTGTTTGAGATTATTATAAAATTTCTAATTATGAAAAACATCATCCCAGGTTCGTGGTTCTGGCTAAATCGGCTGGAGCATTTCCTTTCGGCAATCGGCATCCAGACATTATTCTACCCATTCGTAAAGTCAACTTTGGTCAAGTTGAATAAAACTGAAAGATATATTTTTATCACAGCTTTCACTGTGCTGATAGGCAACTTTAACGAATTTGCCGAATTTACCATAAGAATTGCCATGAAATTAACTGATATCTACAGCTTCAGTGCTTTATTACTCAGATACAATTTATGATATGATGATAAACACATTTGGAACCTTGTGTGGCTACTTTTTGATAACTCGAGTTCAAGATTCATATGAAAAAGCCTTACTTCAGCGTAATAATTCCAGTACTCAACGAAGAAGACTACATCTCCACGATTCTGAAGTCGCTAAGCGACCAAACATATCAGAATTTCGAGGTGATAGTCGTTGATAATGGATCAACCGATAGAACATTGTCTCTTGTAGATACACTCAAGGTAAAATACTCTCTTGATTTAAGAATTTTACACTGCAAGAGAAGAGGTATCAGTTACGCAAGAAACTTTGCCATTGATAGATCAAAAGGGGAGTATTTGATCTTCTATGACGCAGACGGAAAGATACATAGAGAATGGTTGAACAATGCTCAACAGCGACTTGCCAAACATCCAAATACAGTTGCAATTACCGGGATCTACTATTATGGTCCTACCAAGAGCATTTTAAAATCTATTTACTTCAACAGTTATCTTTTCTTTCAATATGTGTACATTTTCCTTAATTATCTGATTCTTGGTAAATGCAATCTGATCGGAAATTCACTTCTCATCCAAAAAGACGCTATGGTCAAGATCGGCGGATTTCCGGACGTGGTCCATGAAGATATATTTCTGATGAGGAAGTTTTCAAAATATTTCAATAACCGTGATCAAATACGGCTTGGCTTTGATCAAGTTATCACTTATTCACCTAGGAGATTTGAGAAGCGCGGATACCTCAGAACCCTTCTCTACTGGATCAAGAATATGATAAAGCCCGATAATCCTTCAGATTACACTTCATCAAAGTAAGCATTGGGGCTTTGAGGCCATAAAGCTTTAAAGCTCATCTGCTCACTGGCTCATCCACCCCGACACATCAGCCAATTAGATCCTCTTCCAAACTATTAATCACAAATTTAAAAACTAAACAGCATAAAACCTAACACGTCAATATTAACCTAGGGTCTTGCTAGACAAAGGTTGTTACATCTGGGGTTTGGGGTGGTAAAGCCCCAATTCAGAGTGTCCTTAATAATAATAGCACTTCTTTACTACTAGCATAAATTCTTGTAATACTTTAAAATAATCCAGCGTTTATAAGGTACTGGCTTTACATAGATTATTAGTTAATAAAACAACATGCAGGAAAAACTAGATATCCTTGTCAAACAGCTCAATCCCAAAAACACAAAAACCAGCGAACCGCTCTCAGGATATACAAATTTGAAGATAGGAGGTCCTGCAGACATACTTTACACTACGCATGATATCAAAGATCTGATAAATGTTGTTAAGCTCGTCAGACGAATGGATGTTCCAGTCACAGTTCTCGGCAGAGGAACAAATGTTCTTATCTCTGACGCTGGCATAAGAGGACTGGTTGTCATCAACAAGGCAAATACGATCGATATAGCAGGGGAGAAACCTGTAAGCGAAAATTCTATTCCGATCATGCCCAGATGGGAATCTGACAGCAAAGAAGGAACATTTAAATATGAATTTAAGGATCTTGACTATGATGAGTCAAACGAACCGAGGATCGAAGTCATCATGGACTCGGGAGTCGATCTGCCATTTGCATTGAGATACCTTTTGGACAAAAATATCACCGGACTCCAGTGGTACGCAGGCATTCCCGGAACTATAGGCGGAGCTGTCCACAACAACATACATGGGGGCACTCATTTCATCAGTGAAGTTGTAAAAATGGTGAAGGTTTTGGACAAAGATCTGAATGTGAAAGAGTTAGACATAAAGGAGCTTGGAGCCGACTATGACAAAAGCCGCTTCCACAAAAGCGGGGAAGTCATTTTACAAGTTACTTTCAACTTTTACAAAGGCGACGCAGAAAAAGCAAAGTTTACAGCAACAGAATGGGCGCAGAGGAAGAAAATACAGCCAAGGAACTCTCCCGGCTGTTGTTTTGCAAATCTGACGCAGGAGCAGAAAGAGAAGTTTGAATATCCGACAACCGCGATGGGCTATGTCATAGAACATGTGCTGAAAATGACAGGCTTCAAAGTTGGAGGTGCTGCAATATCACAGGCTCATCACAACTTTATAGTAAACGAAGGAAATGCCACCGCCAAGGACTATCTTGACGTCATGAAAGAGATCTATAAAAGAACGAAAGAAGCTCTCGACATAGAAATCGTCCCGGAGATCATGCTTCTTGGATTCAAAGATGAAGAAATAGCAGAATTTACCAAAAAAGAGCAGGAAGATCTCAGAAAAGTGAGAAACGAGGAGATACGGACTGTTTACAAAAAATAATTCTTGTAGAATCCTATCCTTGGGACATACTACGTTCTCCCGACTGTATATATCAGTAAACAAGTAACCTGTAGAATGCGGCCACCGGCTGTATATTTTATTGTGAAATAAAATTTTTAATAAAACACTTCTATATTGATATGCACCTTGCACATCTCACATAGAAAATTTCTACGATAAAAACTGGTTAGGAGGAAAAACGGATTGCAATGTCAGCCTTAAATGCCAAATTGCTACACAACTTTGAAAGAACATTCGCAATAGCATCTCTATCTTTAATGTATTCTTGAGTTTCCCCATCCGGCCTTATTACTTCAAAGCGGTTGTCCCTGCTTCTGATTCGATAGATCTGATTTGAAATATAAAGAGTAACATCAACATCTGCATTTATAGTTTGCACTCCAATTGAGTTATGAACTTTAACCTCAACCCTTTGTATCTCGAAATCTTCCGGAAAAACTTTTAATTTCTGAAGCTCTGCTAAAGAGCTCTTGGTGTTTGTAAAAGTCAAAAGTTTTTGTATACCTTCCTCCCCTAGAATTACAAGATCTGGTCTAACAGCCCAATTTTCAAGCAACATAAATTCAATAGCAAGACTTCTAAAAACTGATGGGACTTCGTTCCAATCATCGAAACTCTTTTCTTCTCCATCAGGAAGTATAACTCTAAAATCACCAAACGATTTTCCTACTACTCTTTGAATTATAAATCTCTGTCCCTCGGTATTAAGAAAATCAACAGAGACTACATGATTCTCGCTATCTAGCCGAACAAAACAGCTAGAAACAGTAAAATCAAATGTTGATAAAATCTCATTTATCTGACTAAGTCTTTCGTCAGTATGAAATCTTTTTGTGTAGTCCAGATAGCGAAATATCTGTTCATCAGCACGGCTTTTCAAATGTAACCATCTATCTTCCATATTTCTCTATGTCTTGTAGCATTATTATATCACATTGGATTTATTTTTCCGGAGCATTCTTTTCTCTTTCTTTCCCTGCGGATTCAAACGTCCTCGTTTGAACCTACCTATAGCTCTATAATAACAACACCTTACGCTTTCCCCTAACTATACCTAGAATACTTAAGTCACTTCACACATACGCCACCTGGATAGTAGTATCCTTCGATTTTACTCTTCCAATCAAAAAAATCCCCGCTGCAGTACCCTCCCTGTAAAAGATTTGTTCTCAAAGGAGAAATATGAATGGCTACATCACCAGCTCCTTTTTTTACACCAGTAACTTGGACTTCAAATGATCGTGTTTCTTCACTTATTGAGCGAATTATCACTATAACTGATTTGGAAGTACAGACTAAGCAAACAAGCTTATTCTCGACAAAATCAACCCTGTATCCGACCGGTTCCCCACTAAAATTAGAATCCATTTCTGTTTCTGCTAGATGCATACTTACAAACCCAGCCATCATCAAAGCATAATTCAAAACACTTGTGGGGAAAGGAATAGGAAGAGTATTTAGATGCAATTCTACGCCTTTATGACCTTCAGTAACTGCATCCTCCATATAAACATTTTAAAAAGAATATACTGATTATATCAGATTTGGCCGAAAATTCATTGTTTGGCGTGTGAAAAATAACCTTGCTGCGTGTCATATAGTCTCAACCCAAGGAGACAGTTACGTTTTCCATCAGCGGGTTCAAACGTCCTCGTTTGAACCTACACCTGCTTTGGCTGAAGCACCACTTTGAGATAGATAAATCTTTCCCCCGAAAAATATCCGAACCGGGTCCGAGACCTGCTCCAGCAGAAGAGTCGGTGCAGGAAATCCTTGTAAGCTGGGGCTATGAGGGTGCTCTGAGATTTTCTCTATCTTGAATCCAGGCAGAGTACTGATTCTCTAATATCATAAACTCAATGGCCAGACTGACTACTTTTGAAGGATCATCTACAAATGTTGTCTCGCCTTCAGGAGAAAGAATACAAAATCTTCCATAAATTACTTCGTTGATACCTCGTCTTATACTTTCTCTTTGAATTGAGAGGACTCTTTCATCACAACCAACAAAATCCACGGCAATAGCATGGCCATAGTGATCAAGTGCTACAAAACAACATCTCACATCAAGGCTATGAGCTGTCAAAGCAGCATTTATCTGCTCTAATCTAGCATTATTACCAAATTTTTCCTGGAAGTTAAAACAGCAGAATACAAGGGCTTCAGAAGGTTGAGAAAATACTTCCATACCTGTATCTGACTTATAGTGCCATTATATCAGAGTTATGGCTTGGAATACAAAAAGATGGAGAATAACTTTATAGAATTAAGTCTTGGGAACAGTCTACGTTTTCCTGACCGGATCGATCATAGAAATTTGATTGATGAAATTCCTACTAAGAGAGATTCAAATGGTCGGGTCACCTTCAGCAACGTATCTGTTTATTCTCTCCTCAACCTTACTCAAGAATGTATTTACCGTTTTTACTTGTACTCCAATAAGTTCTAGCGGCTGTAAAGTCCTATCCTGTAAGACTATAATCCCTCCGTTTACCCTCCTGTACTCGATTAAATCGCTTCCAAAAGTTCCATTACCCTCCATATCAATTCTAACCTGGATATTAGGGGCTTGAATTGGGCCGTCTTCAGGAAGGGGCTTAACTCTTACAAAAACTGTTAATATTCCAAATTCTGGAGCAATACGAGCATCTGCAAGATCAGTAATATCAAGCGTTCTCAATATATCATCTACACTCACAGCACCCTCCGAGTCTCTTGTAAACAAGAAACAGTCCTTCCCAAACAGTTCAACCTCTACCTCTTGAGGATTTCCCATCAATAACAACTGCAGGCTGACATCAGAATTACTCAGAGCATTCTCTTCAATCCTTGGACCATTTCTGCTTCTTGCAACTCCAGCTGATTGATCAGGATCAGCAGGTACCCCCAACAATTCTCTAGCGGCATCAAGAAGGCTTTGATCAACAGTTGTTGGGTCTATTTGAATATCTTCCATAGCCAAATATTATACCAAATTCCAATATCCTCTAGCAATTCACAAAGACTCCAACCCAACAACGAATCACCACTGCAAACATTTTAATTACCTAGTTACCTGATTACCTTATTACCTAGTTACCTAATCTCCTTATTACCCAGTTACCTGACTTCCTGTTTTCCTGCTTCACTGTTTAACTACTTTCCTGTTTCACAGCTTTACTATGAATAAGTTGGGATAGATATTACGAATTTGGGTGTGTTAAAGTAATGTAGTTAAACTATTACAAAACACACCCATGAGACATGGTACACAAACTCGAGCAAAATATCTACTACCATATAGATGGCAGTGGAAATCAATC
>JAHIVN010000057.1 GCA_018816645.1 Patescibacteria group bacterium
TATTTTATGATACAATCACTTCAGCCGAGTCAAACCCTATTTTCTCTCCTGGGCATTATCTACCCGATGAGGTCATAAAGTCTAAAACAACAGGGAGAATCTTCTTAATCCACTGCAAATTATGATGAACTAGATCTATCTTCTACGTCCGAATTTTTTCCTTTTGTAATACGCAGTACAATATTTCATAAGTTGCTGAAAAAGGATCTCCGAATACACTGCCTAAGATTTGCTCTTTGACTGAACCAGTTTGATGTAATACAAATCGGTGCGGGGTCAATTCTCGCGATTCAAGGTACTTGAAAACTTTCCCCAAGAGTTTTTTTCTAGCTGTGAACTCGGCATCTGTAAATCCTTGACCGACAGAAATTATGAGCTCAGCAGATTCATCGATAACTCTTGCGATTGATCTAAAAAAGAAAGGAATTTTTGGTATCATAATTGGGTCAGCATGAAGAATTGTTATAAGATTGCGTGGAGCAACTTCTCCTTTTCGCACTTGCTCCGCTATAGCCGGAAGAGAATGATAGATATCTTGTGATAGAGCTGTAATGTTTGAATGTTCCGTACTGAGTCTCTCTAGAGAGGTGACAAATCTGGGATCCTTGTCGATAACGATAGCATCTTTGGGGAGATCTTCTTTTAAATCGGGAGTTACTGTATTTCCTTGAAATCTAAATATCGGAACTGCATGTACTGTAAAAACATCTAGGAGCCCAGAAGCTGCTCCAAGTCCGATTTGGTTGATCCTGCCAGGAGGTGTGTTAAAAAGTCCGGCAATTCGCAAGACTTGTATTCTGCTTGAAATGTGCTTATCTCCATCATTTTGTTTCCAAGAAAAGTAGCTCTTTGTTCTCCTTGGACTTGAACAACATCGGTTATTAATCTTGTCCCGAAATGTAAGAGAGACAAAGCATAATCTGCTTGTGCTGGATTCTATATAGGAACCGGAACTGTTCTAAAAAGCATACATCCACTAATAAGCCAGGGAAGATTTATCATGAAAGGATTTCCTGCCTGATGTTCATAATTTATATGGTAGATTCTATTTTGTGCTGAGAGTTGGTTCCACAGTGTTCCCGTAGACAGCATCTCATTCCAATTCAGAACAGCTTCTCGAAACTCTGGATAAGATAAAAGAGTAGCAGTATAAGCAAATCTGTATAGGGTCTCAGAATATGCTGACTGGAGAATTTCAAGTTCTGCTTTTAAGTCACCTTGTTCCGGCATTTAATCTCGGTTGCAAATTGGTATGTAAAATTGTATCACATCTGTACTACTATAAGATGTGTGTGGGACAGCTGGAGCGGAATGGATTTAGTCCAGATTTCCAGCGGCCAGCTGTCCGCAGGCGGCTTTGATATCCTGTCCAAAGCTGAATCTTTGTACTACTTCAAGCCCTCCGTGTTCCAACTCTTCTTTAAACTTTTGGATATGAGGTGCTTCAGGAGGTTTGAATTTATTTACAGGATTGATCTTTATCAGGTTGACCATGCAGGTGTATTTTCTCAGCAGCTGTACGAGCATTTCTGCGTATTCCAAAGAATCATTGACATCCTGTATGAGTACATATTCAAACATCACTTTCCTATGTGTAAGTTTGATGTATCTTGAGACAGCATTCAGGACCTTCTGTATAGGATATTTCTTGTTTATAGGCATTATCTCATTCCGAAGACTGTCAACTGGTGCATGCAGAGATATGGCCAGATTTACTTGTATATCTTCATCCGCTAGCTTGTCTATTCCCTCTGTGATGCCGACTGTTGAGATGGAAATTTTTCGTGCGCCGATATTCAAGCCATCTGGACTGTTTAGAATTCTTACTGACTTCAAGACGTTGTCATAGTTCAAGAATGGCTCCCCCATGCCCATATAGACTACATTTGTTACTTTTTGGTCTTCGGACTTGAGCATTCTTTCAAAAAGAATTACCTGGGCGAGGATTTCATCCCATCGGAGATTACGCTTAAAACCCATACTGCCTGTGGCACAGAACGTGCATCCCAACGCGCAGCCGACTTGTGTTGAAACACATACAGTATTTCTTCCGTCCTCATGCTGCATCAGGACTGTTTCAATTTTTGCCTCATCATGCAGTGTTAAAAGTGCTTTTATAGTATTGGAGTATTTACTTTGAGAAAGCTTAGCATCTATTTGGAGCGGGGCTTCTTTGTTTAATTTCTCGCGAAGCGGCATTGGGAGCGATGTAGCATTATCCCAATTGTCTATCAAATCTTTAAAGATTGCCATTTTAATCTGAGAAAATCTGTAGGCGGCTTCTTTGGCAAGCAAAAGGCCGGCTTGTAATGTATTGTCTTCTACTTTGAGAATTTTGGCTAGATTCATGCAAATTTGACTACTTTCTGTCCCTTTATATAAACTTCTTTTATGCTCTGCTCCCCACCTCTGTAGATTAGCCTAGAAAGAATTTGTTCAGGCTCATTGTACAGCCCTTCTCCATTTTCAGGGTCTGTTTTTTTATAGTCTACAACTACAAGATCAGCATTTTTACCTTTCTCCAGGCTTCCGGTTTCATTCTCGAATCCTAGAACTTCAGCTCCTCCCAGAGTTGCAAGATAAAAAGCCTCTGCTGGTGTTATCGGCTCAGTTTTCTTGTCGACAAATACTTGATAGTACTTAGAATTCTCAATTGCTTCCTTCATTTCATTAAACATGGACAGACTGTATCCTCCGGCAACATCTGTTCCAAGGCCTATTCTTAAGCCTTTTTCAAGATATTTTCTGAGCGGCATGATGCCGCTTTTCAAGAATCTGTTTGAAGTCGGGCAATGAGCTATTATCGTCCTTGTTTTTGCAAGAATTTCCGTTTCTTCTTCATTACAATGTATACAATGGGCCATGATCGTTTTTGGTCCCAGCAATCCAGCTTTTTCATAAACGTCAGTATAAGATTGAGATTCCGGGAATAATTTCTTCACAAAGTCGATTTCCCCCCTGTTCTCTGACAAATGACTCTGGATAAAGTAATCACTCTTTTGTGCAATTTTGCCTAATTCCTGCATCAAATCCAATGAGCAGGAAACCGCAAATCTTGGTGTGACTACGTAAAAAAGCCGATTTTCTTTACCATGCCATTTTTCGGCTAATTCTTTTGTCTCATTTATTGATTTTTCAGTATTTTCAGTTAGAAACTCAGGAGAATTTTGGTCCATATTCACTTTTCCTATTACGGCCCTTATTCCTGCCTTTTCCGCTTCTTGAAAGGCTATGTCTGCAGCATTCTTATGAATTGTTACATACGTAACTGATGTTGTTGTGCCGTTTTTAAGCAAGTCTGAGAAAAAGATTTTTGCAGATTCCCGGGCGATTTCTTTATTCTCAAACGTCTTCTCTCTGGGAAATGTGTAGTTTTCCAGCCACGGCAATAATTCTTTATCCCCTATGCCTGCAAAGGCGTATTGCGGCAAGTGGTTGTGAATATCGATGAGACCAGGGATAATTAGATAATTAGATAAATCAACAAATTCATACCCCTTATATTTATTATGTAAGTTTTCCTCTCTGATTTCTTCGATTTTTCCGTTGTCTGAGATGGCCATATAGCCGGGATTGTATGTTTTTATTGATTTGTCAGGATTTGGCGAGATAATAAGAGATTTGTAAACTGTAGACATTCTATTCTATGATTAATGATTTATTGTACTTATAATATAATAAAACTTGATTAATTGCCATTATTAGACACAAAGGGATTTCATTCCTTAGACCCTTTTTCTTTACTTTTGCAACCAAAAGTAACACCTGTCTGCCGACAGGCAGGAAAGTTTTGGGGTGAGCCAAATCCTTAGGTAACTATTCATGATGTAGAACACAAAAACAGGGAATGTCTCACCCCAAACCCCATTCGATTACAACCAACATTGCAGATAAATTCAGCATTTAGCTATTTCCCCCCAAATAATTAATCACAGACTCCCTCTTCTACAATGATAGTCAGGATACTTTTATGAAGATGCTCTAGGCTGTTAAGTTTGTTTGAAGAGTTGGACTATAGGACACACCTGTGGTATAATAGGTTTATCCTCAAAAATCAAAAAATCCCAAACAGTGCATTGAAGAAAGAAGCAGTTTATATTGATAAGTTTTCTAAAGTTTTAGCTAATTTATCTATTATAAACTGCATAATGATAATTAGTTTTAACATAAAGCTAAATATCAAAACAGGTAACAGCAAAACAAGAGTTACCGAGAGTGTTAGCTATAGCTATGGGCTGAATACGTTGACGAAATATTCGGTTCGTTTAATGTTTGTTATCTATATAGCTGTAGCCTTACTACTTGGCAGTATATCGCCTCTCTCATCTATGATGCCTATAAACATTACAGAAGACGTAAGAGCTTCAGAAAAGAGTCTTATTTACAGCACTGAGATCCAAAAGAGGGAGAAAAAGTTGAAGCCTGAAAAGGAAGATAAGTTTATTACTCTACAGGAAAAGTACAAGAATTTAGCCGGATATTATTGTTATCCCAACGTCGAACCTCATCTTGATGATATCGATAAGGTTCTAAAGACCAAAGGACTCGATAATGATGCTTTATTCATTCAAGCTATGTTCTTCATCGGCCAGTATGAGAGCCACTGGAATACAGGGTCGCTGAGTGGTAGCAGTGTTGGAAGCGAACATCCAACTGGTATATTTCAATTCTTACCGAGTACGTTTAGAACAGTATCCCGTGGAAACATTTATGATGCAACTGATCAGATATATGCATTTGTGACTATGGTAGAAAGAGGCAGGGTTGATGAGTTTGCTACATTGTTTCTGCCGGGATTGAGCCAGGAAGCGAAAAGTTATGTGATGAATTATAGGTAACTGGTAGCTGGTATCCGGTAGCCGGTGCTCTTTGTAGACTGCGGATACTGTCCTACTCTGAATGATCAGCATGATATTCCCAGTAGTGGAAAAGGTAGTCAAGAAGAATTTTTAGAACTACGAAAACAGCAAATATCTCAATTCTCTCATCTTTGATGCTCCTATCAGCAGAGCGCCTGCTATCAATGTGATATGGAGCATAATGATGCGGAAGAAAGGCATAGAAAATAAATAGTCCTTCTTGATACTTAAATATTCCTTTTGATCGATATAATTTACTTTGTAAGAGACTGCGTGGCTCATAAATAGGAGTGTTGCACTTGCCAGTATGTTGAGAATGTTATTTGAGATAAAACTAAGATCCAGTCCAGTATAGCTTGTGGATTTCTTCCAAGCAGTATTACCAGGAATAGCAGATGGAAAAGACAGAATCCCCAGTACATAATTAAAAAGAATAAACTTTCAGGCACACGTGTGTCTACTTTCCCTGAGAGCGGATGCTTTGCTATTCGTATAGCGCTGAAGAGCCCAATGATGACATTCTCGATCCAAAAGATGAAAACATCACAGTTCGGTAGTCTCAAGAGAAGAGAATGTACCCAGAAAGCGGGACAGGATTAACAATGATAAGCAGAAGTCCAGTGGGGATTATTCTCAATGATTCAATTAACGCAAAGATTTTGCTTAGTGATTTGAGCATATTTATAGTGAGTGATGGAAGTAATTATAGCACACGAACCAGAAAAGTTGTTGTATTGCCGCATTGTTTTTGCCATCGTCTTTACTATCCTTGAAATGAAAAGAAATACTGTTAAAATTGAATATATTATTTATTAGTTTTTGAACAAAATTTATGGACTCCACTACAAAACAAAAAGTTGCAGTTGTGACCGGCTCATCGAAAGGAATAGGCAGAGCTATCGTATTACGATTAGAAAGGGACGACTTCTTTGTTTATGTTACATATTTTACAGATAAGGCAGGCGGCCAGTCTACAGCGGATGAAATCAAGAAGGCCGGCGGTAAATGCTCTCTTCAAAAGCTTGATGTCTCAGATGAAAAAAGCGTAACTCAGCTTATGTCTTTGATAGATAATGAATTTGGCCATCTGGATGTTCTAGTCAACAACGCCTGCCGGGATGTTTCAAAGAGCATCGAAGACTCCACTTATGCAGAATGGAAGCTGGCATTCGACACAAAAGTTCACGGTGCCTGGCTGTGTACCAAGTATGCTATTCCGCTTCTTGCTAAAAGTAAGAATGCCAACGTTATAGTCATATCAAGTTCGGCTGACGAACGTCCGGGCCCGGAAATACTATCCTATGCTGTAGCTACCGGGGCAACAAATTCATTTGTAAAAGCAATAGCTCCATATTTACCAAAGTACGGAATCAGGGTGAATGCCGTTATGCCGGGCGAAGTTAGAACAGCAAACTGGGGAGAATTGGAGAAAGATGATAAGCTCTGGAAAGAATTTGCTGAGAATAACCCTATGAAAAGAGTTACAACACCTGAAGAGGTAGCAGATGCGGTGATGATCTTGATCAACGATCCTCATAAGTTTCTCAACGGAAACTTTCTTTTTGTAAACGGAGGTGGGCATTTGAAGTAGTTACATTAGGGTTCTTGATTAGTTGGTGTGATTTGACAATTAGAGTTGTCAGGAGAATATGTCGGAGTTACTTTGAAAGTTGCTACTTTAAAATTGTTACTTGATATTGGATATTGTATAATTCACTTCGTTCTTTTGAAATAAATAGACTTAAAGGAGAAGATCCCGAAAGCAGCAGAAAAGTTGTTCGCAATCTTTTCGAATGCTGAAGGGAATCTTCGACGTAGAGAGATGCCCCTGTATAATTCTATATAGGGCAGGAAGGTGGGGCGGTCTTGCTCAAGGCGAGACTTGATATATTCGAATGATAAGAGAAAATATCAAAGCTCGACCTAATCCTTCGAAATGGAGAGAAGGAGGAAAAAGCGTTCTTTATGCAATTTTTGGAAAGGAGAGATGGCAGAGTGGTTGAATGCGTCGCTCTTGAAAAGCGATGTCCCGTCTAACGGGACCGGGGGTTCGAATCCCTCTCTCTCCGCCAATTGGGAAATGCCTTTGTTGGCTCGCCCTCTGCGAGGGCTCGCCAGCCGATTTTAAGCGCAAATTGGAAATTTTTATCTTTCAAAATGAAGTTCGAGCCGATATTTTTTAGAAATGCTCGGATTTCTTGATTGTCGCTTTGCGACAAAAGAATTTTGGCTTGGCTACTGGCTAAAATCATTTCTTTCATCGGTTCGAGCCA
>JAHIVN010000058.1 GCA_018816645.1 Patescibacteria group bacterium
CCGCTCCACCTTGTGTTTTATAAGTTTGCCTTCACGTCCTTTGACAAACAGGATAACACTCCCCTTGTCTACAAACTCTCCAGCAAGATATGTAGCTCCATCAAGAAATCCACCACCATTCCCACGAAGATCAATTATTATTCCTGCTGGATTTTCCTTCGCCACATCAGAAATAACTCTATCCCATAACAAGGCAAAACTTGCAAAATCATTCTCGGTAAATCTTCTCACAGTTATCAGAGCAAGGTCGTTCTCCAGCATTTCCCAATCGATACTCTTTATGAACACTTCGTCTCTCTCTACTTCAAATACTTGCTCATCCTTATCCCGCAATATCAATAGTTTTATCTTTGTTCCCTTCTCTCCTCGGATCTTACTGGCAACATCATATATGTCCCAGAAAGAAATATCTTCTCCGTCAACTTCACTTATTATGTCTCCATATAGTAAACCACTTTTCTCGGCAGGAGTATTTTCAAATACTTTTTTGATAATAACTTTATTATCCAGATAACCCAGCTCTATACCTATTCCTTCCAGTCCGCCTGATCTTTGAAATTCATATTCTTGTGTTTCCTCCGCAGTATAATATCGTGTTGCGCGATCGCCCAGAGAGGCTACCATACCCTTTATTGCACCATTTACCATATCTTCTTCGTTTAGATCTTTATCCACATACTGACTCTCTAGCCTATTCCATACATCCCAAAAATGATCGAAATTAACTTCTTTCTCCTCAGGGTAAAGCTGTCCTTTGATAGTGTAATTTATCTCACCGTTATCCCATGCAACATTAAAACCCATCCTCCCCATCACAAAGCCCAGAGCAAAGACCAGGACAATTATAATTAAACTCAATATCGGTACCAGTAAAGTCTTTTCCCGTTTATTTTGCATATCCCACCCTTCAGATGATAACAAATAAGTTATTTACATTTATATCAACTATACGGTTTTTTGCAATTTGAACTTTTGCATACTCACCAAGGATTTCTTGTATTTGCCCGTACTCACCCCAAAATTGATCATCAAAAATCTTTACAGTCATTTTCTTTCGAAGCCTCGTAACAATTCTATCATCACTTTCCGTTTCAGCACCTTTTGTAAAAGTCAAGAACAACTCGTTGCTTCTAGAATCTAGTTGAGCTAAATACCCATCGTTTTTTCTCAAAAGGTCGATAAGTTTAGGGTTAATTGTCAGATCACCAAAGCCTTCCAGAAGACAAAGTGTAAAGTATGCAGAGGACTTTTTTCTAAAGTCCTGATAAATACTAAAAGGTAATCCTCCCAGTATCACTCCTTTAGCTCCATTCATTTCCAAGTTTCTCAGAAAGCCTAGATCTACATTTGTGCTCTCAATAATTACTATACTCCCATTCAAATTCTCGACTTCTTCATTTCTTCCGTCTTTTACGAACAGGATTTCCCCTTGGATACTCCGTCCCAAAACTTCAAAGGGAAAGACTTTTACAACTTCCGTTCTTATACTTACATATTTATTACGTATAACACTAACAACCCTGCCTCCGACACCAACACTTATTGTTGACTCTTTAGCAAAATCTAGGATTTTTAAAATGCCTTCTTTGATCTGAGTAAGACTTACAATACCACTGCTCGGCGCCTGCACCCTTACTTCCTTTTTCAAGACCCCGCTTCGCCTAAACGCAATCGCATCACCTCTATTTATCCTTTCTCCCTGAATACACAAAAGATATTTCTGGACATCTAGAGATTTGACACCGAGAGTTGATGCTAAGTCAAGCCTTGACTTAACCCCCGAAACCTCCCCTGTAGCAAGCACAGCATCCCTTTTTACCGATTCATCACGAGAAAGTGCAACCTCAAGACCTTTTTTAAATTTCCGCTTAAACACATAGTTTCTGTCTATTTGCTTATACTTGTGAATTGGACTGATCATATTTTTTCGAAATTATCTTATTGCGCCAATACCCTTTAACCAGCTGTTCAACAAATCTTTTTTATCATACATTCGAAAGTTTTCTGATGAAGGTTTGCTTCGCGCATCGATAACAAGATTGCCGGTCATATCGGTATAATGCGCCTTTCTTTCGGCTCCGCGAATAAAAAACTTCTCGTTTGGTTCAATTGTTATATCTCCTTTCTCGAGAAATGTAAAATTTAAAATCTTACCAAACATAGGGATAACTTGTCTTTCAATATCACCATCCCTTACTTCTACTCTGGCAACAACCTCATCCAAAACCGATTTCTTTTTATTATCAACAACGACAACAGATCCCCAGAACTCAAGCAACACACGCAGGAGCACTTTCTCTGTTAGGAACGGAACTTTTTGACGCTGAAGAGTATCAAAGAAACCAAACCTATCTGAACAAACTGTAAAGTTCCCACTCATACCGAATACCGATAAAATGGACAGAAGGAAAAGCGGGAGATTGTCATTTAATCTGAGCTGACTTCCGCTTATCACCAGAAGGTTATTTCTTATATTTCCCTGCCCGAAATCCTTTAAATTTAACTTCTTACAATCAATGAAGTGAGATAATCGCAAGGTACTAGCTATGTATTCGGGTAAAACACCTTCGTAAGAAGTGCATTTATACAGCGGTGCATAAAGATTATTTACAGCAAGATCAATTGCCTTCGAACTCTCGTAGCTGAAATCACTTAGATTTTGGAAGAATTCATTGCTTCTTATAACAGTATCGACAGAAAGCTCTTTATTTTCCGCAACAACTTTTAAAACACCTTGAGAATTCTTTCGATAGCTTATGATATGAATCGTATTCAGGTCAAATTTGAATAGCATCAAATTCTCAAATTTTATAAGTCGAGAAACTCTCTCCAGCCCTTCTCTCTGTACGTCATTTTCAGACGTAAAAATGTTGCGTGATATAGTTTGAAGTCCATCTTCTTTATCTTTTGAAAAAAATAGTATCTTATCCACACCATTTTTACCTACCTGCGGAACGAGTGGTACCATCTCCTTTACTAAAGCAATTCCAATCTCCTTGCCCCACAACGAAAGAACTCTAAGAATGTACTCAGACAGCAAAAAGTCTTTATTATTCTTATTTATTCTCACTGTTCTAGAATGGGAAATCTCTGCTCCTGTACTTGACAATTTAAGAAGCAAGAAATGCAGCATAAACTCATCAACATTTATGACAAGCACTCTTTTTGCAGTCATAGGGCAGATCTAAACTAAGCCAATTTAAAGCTAACAGCATCCCAGCTGCCTTCTAAAACAAAAGCTTTAGTGCTAGGGAATTCTAACAGAATAATTTCCTGAAATAAAGATATATTCAGCTATAATTGCAAAAAGGAAGAAGAGCCATATATCTTGCCTTCTTAATCTCTCCAGAAAGCTCCCGTTGGCATTTCTTACAGACTCCTGTTCTTGATCTCGAAAGAACTCTTCCCCTTGTCGTTACAAACCTCTTAAGCTTGTATACATCCTTGTAGTTTATTTCTTCCGGTCCTGTAAAAGGACATTTGAGATCTGCTAGGTCTATTTTTCTTTTTTTGAATTTTTTCCTTTTAATCATTGTAAATTACACGTCAAATTATCAGAATGGTAGATCTTCTGGAGCGACATCATCATCACCTTTCTCTTCATCCTTTTTATCGTCAGATGATTCTTCTTTCTTTTCTTTCTCTTCTACAACTTCTTCTTCTTTTTTGTCCTTTTCTTCACTTCTCGATTGCTCAGTTGCTCCTGCAACACCGACTCCGCTTTTTCCCTTACTATCTAAAAGCTTCATATCCGTTATTCTTACCTCTGTCCTATAATGCCTCACACTATTTTCGTCATCCCAGGTTCTTGTTCGTATTTCCCCCTCAACATATACCAACATTCCGACACAAAGAAGCTGGGCACAAATCTCTGCTAATTTATTCCAGGAAACAACGTTATGAAATTCTGTTCTTTCCTGCATCTCACCTTTCTCATCCTTCCAGCTTGAATTTGTTGCAATGCCAAAAGTACATACAGTTGCTCCAGTTGGAGTAGTTTTAATAACAGGATCCCTTGTCAAATTCCCTATTATCATTACCTTATTGAGTGATCTCGATGTAGCCATTTTTTCAATTCTCGAAAATTTATATATGAGTTAAGCAAACAAAATTATTCAGAATAGTCAGATCAATTGTTTATTACTTACCCCTCCTTTTCTTAACAATTTAACCCCTCTCATCCACACTACCTACTTAGTCTTTGTAAACATAAAGCGTAATAAGTCCATCTCAAGATTTAGTTCCTTTTTAATAGCATCCATTTTCCCGGCAGGTAACTCAAGATCATAGACAAGATAATACCCCTCTTCATGACCTTTGATCTTATATGCTAAGTGTCTTTTGCCCCAGATATCTTCCTTCTCAATCTTACCTCCAGCATTTTCAAAAGTCTTTTTTAGTTTTGCCACTAACCCTTCTCTTACATCCTCAGGCAGGAAAGGCTTAATAATTGCTAAGAACTCGTACTTTGAATTTTTGTGCTTCATCATCAATCTTCCAATAAAGTCAAATTTAATATTATCATCTTGTACAAATAATATCAATCACATAATCAAAAATCTGATATTAGTACAGTTGAGAGAATTGGGAATTTATATCATAATAAGGATAACTTCTCAAGCGGGGAATTTACCGGCCTAACTTCGCCTCTCTTATCTTAATTATCTCCACATTGTCGAGAACTTTTCGAGCCAGATCCAAACGACCTTCCGTAGTAGCATATAATGTCACGAGCCTATCATCAACTTCTACCGCATCACCCGGCTTCTTATAAAAATACATACCCGCTTCCTTTATTCTCGGATTTCCTAATGCACGACATACTTCAAATACCCTTTTGCTATTAATGTGGTCAACGATCCCGGCTTTCTTGGATTTATATTCATATGTTACACCACCTATCTCAAGACTATTTGAAGTAATCTCCCTGTTCCCTCCTTGAAGTTCTATGATCTCCTTTAATTTTTTATAGGCCTGACCGCTTTCAAGTATCCCTTTTGCCTTGTCATATCCTTTTCCTTTCTCAGCCTTCCCGCATAATTCTAACAGGTTTCCAGTAATCTTCAGAGCATCTTCTTCTAATTGTCTGGATCTTCTCTCATCTCTCTCAAAAACTCTTAAGAATTCTCTGCACTCAAGACTTGGACCAACAGCATTTCCGTCAATTCCGGTCACATTTCTCCTAAATATTGAAACTTTGATGCCAAATTTTGCAGCTACCCTTTCAAATGTTGTCTTCACCCTCAAGAAGTCATCCTCACTCTCAATTTTTGCCCCCTTTCCAACTGGCACATCGAAAACAACATGATTCACTCCTTGAGCAATTTTTTTTGCCACTATACTGGCGACAAACTTGTCAATTGATTCTATCCCGAGAGGTTTTTGTACTTGAATAATTTTGTCATCTGCCGGAGCAAGATCTAATCCCCCACCCCAAACCATAAATACGTTTGATTTCAACATTATTGATTCCAGCGCCTCTTTTGAGAAACTCATCGGCACTATGACCTCAAGCATATCTGTCGTTGCACTGGCACTTGTAATAGCCCGAGTAGATGTGTTGGGAACCGTTATATCTTCAAAACAGGACACAATCGGAACAACAATGGGAGTTATACCCTTTCCAGCAACTCCGCCGATCGAGTGCTTATCCGCAA
>JAHIVN010000059.1 GCA_018816645.1 Patescibacteria group bacterium
GATTGATTTCCACTGCCATCTATATGGTAGTAGATATTTTGCTCGAGTTTGTGTACCATGTCTCATGGGTGTGTTTTGTAATAGTTTAACTACATTACTTTAACACACCCAAATTCGTAATATCTATCCCAACTTATTCAGTCCTCGGTCCTGCCCAGATACCTAAACATAGTAAGTCCAACGACACTTGACCTCTATTTGTCATAATTAACAATAAATTGAGAGTCAAATGAAGAGTTAAAAATGAAGAATTAAGAATGAAAGTTGATTGAGATGAATAAGGATAAATATTCAATTACCAATTATCAATTAATAGAAAGTAGTCTTTTCTTATAGAAGTTGTTGGTCATTGGGATTTGGTTATTGGTAATTGCCTAGGAATTGAGGTTTGGTTATTTGATGTTGATTACTGGTTTGGACATGCGGATTAAAGATTACGGACTACGGGTTAATGTCTACTGACTACTACTTACTGAAGAAATATTATTATTGAAGAAACGTTTTGTTCGAAATCAAACCTTCTCGATAGTTATTTTTATCCTTGTACTTGAACTTGGGAAGTGCCTCAAAAAGTCTGGTAGATATGAAGGTTCGAGAGTAATCTCATATTCCTTTACTTCTTCTAATGAATCAAGGTAGTTCCTTGCATTTCCCTCACTCTTATTTGAAAGAGCGCCCTTCAAATCATCCTCATTTACACTTGGCGTTACAACCCCAGTTATAGTTAGATCAATATAGATTTTATCTCCAGAGCTTTCCTTTACCTTTGCTTCGTATTGGAACTCCTCAACATCAACGCTCTGTGAATTTTCTTTTTCAACAAGTACTTCCGCCACTTGATCTATATCCTCCTTACTAAACGAAAGGGCTGTAGCCTTTATAGTTACGCTTAGAGTAAAATTATCCGCGTCTGAACCGACTCCTGGTGAAGCACCCTCATTTATTACCTTGTACTTTATCGTATCCTCTAATAGCTCCCTGCCTACTCCAGCTTCTTCACGCATACTATTCAGTAAATCTTCTCTCAGCGCAGCAACAAGTGTCTTTTTCAGAGCATCGTAGTCCTTCTGTGATACATACTTCACTTCTTCAGTAGTACCACCGGTAATATTCGTAAAATTCTTTCCATATACCTGCTCCACGTCAAAACCAGCCACACGAAAATCTTTTTTATCATCAATGTTAAATTCTTCTCCAAAGTTTTCTGCTGTAATACCAACGTCAACAGTTCCATACGTTATACCGAAATCTCCTGATTCAGTAGCATCTATTGTAACATCTGTGTTGAGCGTATATTTTAATCCTGTCTCTATCGACTCGAGTACGGTTCCTGCTGTAATTTTGATCTCGTCTTCCGTTAGATTGAAAAGAGATATTTGTCCGCTCGCTGTTTCTCCTGTTTTTTTTGTCACAGTAGTATCTTTGCTGTCTGACCTATCACTTGTCACCTCCAAAAGAGTAGCTGGAATAGTCAGTGACTCCAAGTCTAAAGAGTTTACACTTGTATCAGCCACAACTTCTTTCTGTATTTTGATATCCTGACTTTCGACCCTGATCACAACCTGCGCCTTTGGGAAAACAAAATAAGAAAGACCTAAGAATCCTACTATTAAAAGACTCCCTATTATAAATACTTTTTTATTCCCTCCTACAAGCAGCTTAGTCTTGATATTCTCGAAAAGATTATTCAGAGACTGACCCGAATCCTGCTTTTTAGGTTTCGCAGCACCAGGAGTCTGTGAGTATTTATACGAACTAAGATCTTTACCCACAAGCCTGCTTCCCTGAGCCATCACATCTTCTTCTGAAGATTCGGTTTCTTGCCCCACACGTTCGGAAACATTTCGAGATTGCGATATTGTTTCAGATTCATCAGCTTCGGTAGTATCTGAAAACCTAGCTATGTCTCCACCCGAAACCATCTCAAAACCATCAATATTTACTTTCTTCGGTTCAAGCTTCCCAGGTAATGGCATAGTTTCTTTGCGAGAAGTTTCTTCTTTCAATTTTGGTTCTGCGATGGGCTCTTTTTCATTCCTTTCTACCACAAGCTTATTTTTTCTATCTTCAACATTTTTTTTGTAGGCTTGCAGCTTTTCTTCGACTAGGTTCCACTCCTTGTCCGTTATCTCATTTACAATGTCGACTACTACAAAATCTGCTTTTTGTGCAAGTTTTTTGCCTACAGAGTCCTTAGTTACTATTATTGCCTTCTTCCCAATTTTTGCAATCTCGGAAAATAGCAATTTTAAACTGACACTGCTTCCAAGTATTGCTGCTCGTTCAGGTATCACAAGCACCAGCTGCTCGTTCTCAACCTTCTTAAGTTTCTCAGCTATAAAAATCAGTTCTTCATCTAGATCGATAAATATTTTTTCGGCCACTTTAAAATTCTTAAAAAATAATTCTACTTCAATTCAAGCGCCATATATGCGAGAGCCGCTGGAGCTATATCTGATACATCTTTCAGAAAGCCTTCAGGATCAACTATTGCTTTCAAGTTGTCCGGGCTAATGAACTCAACCTCAGGAAATCTCTCAAATCTCAAAACTTGAAGCCAAGGATGTTCCATAAGGCTGGTTTTTATATCACTCAGTAGTGTGCCGCCGCCACATAGCAAAAACTTCTGAGGATAAACTTTTACATCCTCAAACTCTCTTAGGGCAAGTTCCACTCCATCTGCCCAGACATTTGAATCAGCAGAAAACAAAGTTCTTATGTCGTCGCGCTTCTTATCCGAAAGCTCTCTCTCGCTATATTCCAGCTTCAAATTCTCGGCATCTCTATAGGACAAACCAAATTCAGTTTCCAGTCTTTTTGTAAAAACTTTACCTCCAAATGCCATCATCTTCGTTCCCATGATACCTCCCTTCTGAACCAATGCAATATCAGTTGTCCCTCCACCTATATCTATGAAAACAGCACTAAAGTCATCTTTGACCGCTCCCTCGTAAGCTCGTGTAATAGCATACGGTTCGACAATGATATCTAGAATCTCAAGCCCTAAAGCCTGCGCAATAGATTTTAGAGAATTGAGATGAATAGATGGTGCAAATGTAGAAAAAACTCTGAAATTGATGTTCTTTCCCTGGAATTCAAGCGGATTTGTTACCCTGAAACCGTCTATAAATGTATCATTGATAACTGAGCTTATCTCTTCGATCTGTTCCTCAAGTAACCCTGTTTCTTCTGCAATTTCGGTTTTTACATTTTGAAATGCTTGACCCCGCACTTTTTCGACAACTTCTTCTATCTCCTTTTTCGTTATCTTTACATCTGGTGTCTCACGATCGTACTTAGCCATGATTGTGACACCCTTCACCAATTCACCTGCAATCCCAACTATCACCTTCCTGGGCAGCTCGGTTTGTAGCCCCTTTACTGCCTCTCCTAAAGCCAGGTCGCAATTCTCGATGACATTCTGAAGGTTGACGATCATCGCACCTTTCATAGCATCACTCTGCTGGGCCGCCCGGCCATATCCGAGAATGTGAACTTTATTATTTTTCACCTGGAAAACACATGCCTTCACAAAAGATGTACCGACATCCAGCGCAAGAAGCGTTTCATTCTCAAAGTCTATCTTATGTTCCTTTTTAGTAAATAAAGGCAGTTTCATAAATTTATTATGAATTAAGGATGCAAGATTTACGTTTACTAATATTAACAAGTTCTAACTAAAAATGAAACCCTAACTTTATAATACTTTCTTAGCACTGTAAAACTTTGCAGGATTCTGATATAATCGGTATCTGCGTAAAACTAACTTACATATAAATTACTCATAGTATCTCATACTAAATAATTAAATGTCGAAGTTCAAGACAATTATTTTTTCAGATATAGACGGAATCATCTGGCCCGAAATTAATACCCTTTTTGCCTTGGCCGGAAAACTTTTTCCCTCACAGCGAAAATTGCTTAAAGTAGAGAATTTTACAACCATTACCGGAAAGACTGAACAAAATACTCCTCCCTTATTATTAAGCCATATGTTAAATAAAATATTTAGAATCTACGAAAAGCTTAGAATCTTTCAGTATCCCCTAGAAGAACTAGAAAACACAATGAACAAACACTTTGGTCCAGGCATCAAGATCAATGTTCACGGAAGCACAGACAGAATAAAGAGCCTGAAAAAACTCTCAAAAAAAAATAACGTCAATCTTGAATTCATAACAAGAAGATACAACTATCAAAATGTAAGTAACATCCAGGCTGATACTAAGAGATTCAATTCTCACTACGGACTCCCTCTTCAAATACATTTTTCGAATAAGAAATTTTCTAAAGGCCACATTATTAATAAAATTCGCGCTAAAAAAGAAAATAGCAAAATCAAACAAGTAATTATATTAGAAGATAATCTAGCCGAAATATTAAAAATAAGAACCGAACTTAAAAAGCAAAATTTGACTACAAAATTCTTCTTAATTAGATATCCTTGGAACTCGATAACTAAAAAAAACATTCAGGAACTCAAAACTTTCATTAAACCGCTCGGACTTAAACTTATTAAAACGACTCCATCATTACTTGTGCTTAAAGATTCGAAGCCATTAACAATCTACCTGATTGATAAAATTAGTGAGATTTCGATATGACAGACAATAGCAAAAAAATCAAACGAGTTGGAACATTTAATCTCCCAAGCAAATTTGGAAATTTTAAGCTCATAGGGTATGAGATAAATAATTCTACAAAGGAGAGATTTGCAATAGCAATTATAAGGGGGACAGTGAAAGGCAAAAAAGGCGTACTAGTAAGATTACATTCACAATGCATATTCAGTGAAGTGTTCCAATCTCGGCAGTGTGATTGTCGTGATCAGCTCGAATATGCACTAAAATTAATTGGCAAAAAGGGAGGAATATTGATATACTTAGATCAAGAGGGACGAGGTCATGGTCTCTTGACTAAAATAAGGGAACATCTGCTTCAAGAAAAAGGTTATGATACGTATGAGGCAAGCATCAGGGCAGGAGAAATTCCTGACAACCGTAACTACAAACATGGTATACATATATGTAAAGACTTAGGAGTTCGCAGCATAAAATTGTTAACGAATAACCCTGAAAAAATTAATGCAGTGAGAGCAAGTGGGATAAAACTTGAAGAGCGAATACCAATTGAAATTAAACCAAATAAATATAACCTAAAGTATTTAAGAGCAAAGAAAAGGAAATTTTTCCACCTGCTTAGTAGGTTGAGCTAATTTATTAAAAATAAAAAATGAAAGTATACTTCGTGGGTTCAATCATCGGAAGAGATGAAAAAGTAGCTGGATGGCAGAGACTGGTAACAGATACTATTAAGGAAAGAGGTGAGGAAATAGATACCGTAAATGTTGATACAAGAAAGGGGAAATTATTTCATGAGACAGAGGAACAAGTCTTACAAGCATATACAAGAAATACAAAATCTATCAAGCATAGCGATGTAATTGTCGCTGAGGTTTCTGTATCAGATAGTGGTGTCGGATATGAAATAGCGTACGCACTCAACCAGAGAAAGCCTGTCCTTGCTCTTTATCATGAAGAAGCAGAGACCCCAACAGCCCCTCCTATTCAAGCTGGAGGTCAAAAACTGTTAACTTTTGCAAAATATAACGAGAAGAATATAAAGGAAGTCATAGATAGTTTCTTCCGTGAAGTTAGGAATAAACTTGATACCAAATTCATTCTTATCATCTCGCCAGAAATTGATAGATATCTCGAATGGGCAGGAGATTACAAGAGAATGCATAAAGCACAAATTGTTAGAAACTCAGTGGAAAAAGAAATTGAAAGTGATAAGGATTATCAAAAGTTCTTAGAAGAGAAGGATACCTAGAAGAAATACAAATGATGAGATACGAAGAAAAACTGTCTAAGGTTAAGTCTACTTGGCCAGGTTCATTCCAAGCTGAGATTTCTTTTCTTTATTTGTTTCTCTTTTCCTCTCGAGTAATTCTTTGATGTCACTTCTTGCTTCATCTAAACTCTCTATCCTGCTCTCATTGCCGTCCAGTATCTCACGGAGAATTTTCATATCACTAGCCAATACATCTCTGAAGCTTCCATTATACAAGGCAACAGCAGGGTGATACATAATCACAAACAACCGGTTCCATTTCCTGTAAGCGCAGCCATGCACCTGTGATATCTTGAACTTCGGGAAGAATTTCGCCATAGCAAATCTGCCAAGCAAAGCAAATACTTTGGGTTGAATAGTCTCTATAAGAGCATTTGTCCACTTCTTACACGCCTTCATTTCATCATCCTGCGGATCTCTATTGCCGGGAGGCCGGCACCTAACCATATTTGTTATAAAGACATCTTTGCGCTGAACCTCGATCGTTCCCAATAGTTCATCCAAGAATTTTCCAGCCGCTCCGCAAAACGGAATCCCTTCTCTATCCTCATTTTCCCCAGGGCCTTCACCTATAAACATTATCTCGGCTTTTGGATTCCCATCGCCAGGAACTACCTGCGTTGCTGTTTCACGCAATCTGCAATTTGTACACTTCTTGCACTTCTGAATCAGTTGATCGAAAGATAGATCCATACTTCAGAATTTTCAAATAAAATCCAAGCTTCTCAAAAAAAGCAGCACTAATGATAAAGATATAGCTGCAATGGCAAAAATGTAGTTTGTAGCCTTAATGTCAGCAATGATACTCACCAGCTCTTTTTCAGGGAGTACTTTCCATATCTTTGATGTAGACTTGATTATACAGTTTATACCTAGACCAAGAAGGCCCAAGAACGTTAGAATTAATACTAGATTTACTCCAGAATAAGACGCCAGCACAACTGAAGCGGGGATACTCCAGAACATAGAAATTTGCGTGAATTTCCCCTCGAAAACGTACAGGCTCAACAATGTATAGATAAAAACGTTTGCCAAAAGACAATAACCTACCAGATCTTTTCCCGCTCCGCTTATAAAAAGCCCCCAGATCCCGAAAACATTTGATATCAAAAAGGCCGGAAGAAACAGTAGTTTCCTGCTTGTTCCCTTGAAACTTAAAGCAATCGTCAGAATCCAAAAAGCTAGCGAAATAATGAAATACGCCAGAAAAGGCAGATAACTTACAGAGGAAGAAAGACGAACAAGCAAAGCTCCCAGAACAGTCATTATCAAAACTGACGCAGCACTGGACACTATCAAAATATTGCCTTTTTGGAAATCTTTTAGATTCATGAATATCGCAAACATTTCAATCTGCTATATGGTATCAGGAGTTGAAAAAATTCTCAACAAGAAACTCTATTTTTCTCCACGCAACTTCAGTTCTTCGACAATCCGGTTCCCCAAATTCCTGGAAACGTTTAGAGAATGCTTATCATCCTTCACATCACCAATTCCTCCACCAACTCCAGCTACTCCGAAGTGAGCTGTATCTATCCCATCGGATACGACAGTCATAGAGTGAATCAGAAAGAAATTATGAATATCCCGAATCGTATACTCCTGTCCACCGCCTTGATAACCACCTACAGCAACAGCAGCCCCGACTTTATTCTTCAAAGCGAATCCCTTTCTTCTTAATATTACTGTTCTGTCCATAAAAGTTTTTAATCTACCAGATACCGTGCCCATATACACTGGACTTCCTACTATGATAGCCTTTGCCTTCAGCATCTTGTCTAAGATCTCATCTGCCCCATCCTTGTAAACACAGCCTTTATTCTTACAGAAGTCGCTCTCATGTGCTGCACAGTATTCAATTTTCGTATCTGCTAATTGTACTACCTCTGTTTCTGCTCCGGCTTTTTTACAGCTGGCAAGAACTTCTTCAAGAAGAATCTTTGTGTTGCCATTTTTTCGGTGAGAGCCATTGATTGCGAGAATGTACATGGGAAGCTGTTCATAATAAATATTTGTGAAATTTGCTGATTCGCTCCAATTCGTTCCTACGAATAAACGCCGATATCCGCAGGCAGGTATTCCCTAAAGTTTTCCGGCGTGATAGTAAACTTATCCGCCTTTCCTTCTACAACTTGCTTTGCAATTCCTCTACATACCTGTTTGATGTTCCGCTCAAGCTGTCGCACCCCAGCATCAAATCCAAGCGGTCTGATGATCATGGGCCAGACACTTTCAGCTATCTCTATCTGCTCTTGTCTCAGTCCGCTTGCCTTGAGAACTTTTGGAAAAAGATAATGCTTAGCTATCTGCTCTTTTTCTTCATCCGAATAACTAGAGAATCGGATGATCTCAAGCCTATCAAGCAGTGCAGCAGAAAGCGTTGACAGATTGTTTGCCGTTGCTATAAACATCACACGAGATAGATCAACAGGATAATCTACATATGAGTCTGAAAAAGATGGGTTCTGCTCAGGATCAAGTATCTCAAGAAGCGTAGCATTGATATCAGCACGTCTTCCTTCTGATTCACTCACCTTATCTATTTCATCAAGCAAGATCAGAGGATTCATTACCTCTGTGCGTACAAGCGACTTGATAATCTGTCCAGGTTCAGCGTCTAGAAACGCCCGTGACTGCCCTTTCAGATCGGTTACACTTCCCATAGCCCCAAGTGAAATTCTGATAAATTTGCGGTCAAGAGCTTGAGCTATAGACTTTGCCATACTTGTTTTGCCGATACCTTGGATACCAACAAAACATAAAATAGGAGCATGATGAGCCTCTTTCATTTTTGCCATTTTCTCATATCCCTCATCGACAACCCCAACTTGGTCAAAAGGATTAAGTTTAGCCACAGCTAAAAATTCCAAGATTCTTATTTTTACTGATGTCAACCCAAAGTGGTTTCTATCCAACAATTCTTTCGCATTGGCAAGTTCGAGATTATCTTCACTGTACTTCGCCCAGGGGATACTGATTACCCAGTCGACATACTTCTCTATAAGTTCATATTCACCGCTGTAGCTTCCAAACTTAGCCATCCTTCGAAGCCTGTTTACCATCTTCAAAGCCTTTTCCCTCAAACCGATTGGAAGGTTTGCACTCTCAACTTTTTCGGACAACTCTTCAATTTCCGAAATAGTGTCCGAATCGCCATAGGCCGTATTTGCCTGAGACATTGGCGTATTTCTAGACTGTTCTACTTTTTGCGGCATCTTGTTTGGCTCCTGCATATCAAATGACTAAAAACAGACAATTAAATGTACCTGATCAATATACTAGAGGAAAAGAATTTGTGCAAATCAGAGATTCGTAAATATGACCTTAAGTCATTGCACTCTGCGGAATTGATCTCTATCCGCTCTCTCTGCTTGCCTGCTCGCTTGTGATGCACCCATATATCTAGTTAACAGTTGCCTGCCTAATAAGTTACCCATTCGTGTTCCAATTTCTTTCATCATGTCAAGCCCTGCATCACTACCTACAACCCGATCTATACGCTCATAATATATTTTTTCTCCAATTCCTACTGCTCTCTCATGCATCCCTCTCTCTATCCCAAATACCCCTGCATCCTCAACTCCTCTTGGCTTCTTAAGCACACTATATAGATCTAAGAATATTCTAGTTATTTCTGTTATACAGAACAGCCGAATAACCACTCTATCACCTGGAAGCAATTCTCCTAAAGCTCGCATCGACCCCGCAAATTTCTGATCCCTCTTAAGCAAGTCTTTCACAGAACTTTGGAAATCACGAGACTCCAATCGAATTCCTTTTAATTGTAGTACAGCCCTAAATTGACTGAGCATTTTATTAACAAGTCTTAAGTCATCTTGAGATATAAGACCTGCATCTTCTCCAGGCAATATAAAATTGAAGAATCTATCAATTTCCGCTGTATCTCTTTTCGGTCCCAGATCAATACCTCGGGTTGCATCCCTACGCACAGAACGCTGTCGCAGTGCTTCTTCAAATCTTTGAGCATTTGTTCCTGCGATATGTCTTGCTATGGCATCTAAGGATTGAAGCTTATCAGTATCATGCAATCTGTCCCCATTTTTCAAGACAGCAGGAAAAAAATCACGATTGGTCTTTAAACTTTGGACATGTGCCCTGGCTACTTCTTGAAGAGACATTGCTCTAGAAACCAGTATTCTCCTGTCTCCAAGTGAAGTCTGTGAACAGCTTGTGTGTACTTGAGAAACGGATTTGCTTAATTCCAATACTGCAACTGCTGTAATATACTCCCATTCAAAGGCACCTATCTCCATACTTTCAGGCATAGTAAATCCAGCCCGTTTTGTACCAGAACTTTTTCTGCATTTTTCTATCGCCAGCTCAAGATCATTCTCTGTCATGTGAATAGGCACTGCTTCCAAAAAATGCAGAAATTTACATTTCTGGAGTTCCTTAAATCCATTCACCACATCTCGTCTTCCAGCTGACTCATATACTCCTATTTCTTTTAGTTTACGCCACACTTCCCTATCACCGGCCTTGCTTATTTTAATTTGAACTTCTTGAGTGTCCATACCTAGAATCACAAAGGTATATTAAGTTGCACCTAATCAATACTGAACAAGTATAAATTCAATCACATACAGAGTCAATTTAATCTATAAAACCAAGGCTCAGCCAATAACTGAAAACCCCGTCGGCCTTCCTCCGGCTCTCATTCTCTCTAAAACCCCAATCAAATATTCCTTGGCCGCTCTCACATCTCCCTCATCGAAACCCCTGAGTTAAAAGCTCTGCCTAACTCTCCTGGTATAAATCCGCCTCTATCAAATATTTCCTGCATATAAGCTTGAAGCTCTCTGGGGGATAATAGATCAACCACCTCCTGCGTCAGTTCCCTTAAGGCAATTCTTCTATACTCTTTTAGTGAAACACTTAAACTTCTCTGCAATTGTAATTGTTTTGACAATTCTGCTCTCTCCGCTTCAATATCAGGCCTGCCAAGTGCAGGACCTCCTAATTCTACCCCAGGAATTTGTCTCACCAATCGTTTCAAGTTTCCACGAAGAACCAGCTCGTCTCTTACACTCCCCCCCTCAACTCTTAACTGATTTATTCTCGCCTGAACTTGCCTCATCAAACCTTCTAACTCTTGCTTGTACAAGTCTGGCTCTTGGCTCTGAAGTTCTAATAGCTGAGCCCGATCACCTGCATTACAAGCCGTAAGAAATCTTTCTGATATATCTCTTGGAACTGGTGCTATAAGATCTCTTTCAAGTCCTGGGTCCACAACATATCCCAATTCTACTAAATCAGCATAGAACTCAGGATCAACTCGTTTGGCAGCTTGCGCTACCCTTGCCAGTTCACATCTGTAGTATTCTCTTCCAGTCGAAGTTCCACACATTCCATAGCCCTGCAAAACTTTTGCAAAAGCCTCCTTTACTTGAGTTGGTAACATAAGTTCTGTCTCTTCCATAAAACTCTATCTCTAAAATAAATATTCATACTCGAATCGAACACAGATGAATTTTATACTATACTTGACTTCAATATCAATATAATATATATACATTGTAATTATATTTAGTATACATTGTCGTGGTCCAGAATGATTTGATACAAATTAAAGTCAGCTCAAGATTTAAGAGTCTGTTGAAAAAGGTTTCCGAGGCTCGGGGCCTTCCTCTTTCTACTTACATCAAATTTATGATAACTGAAGAGCTAAAGGGCGATCCACTGTGGAATTCTCTTGAGGGAATCGAAGATCAGTCGAAGGCTGTAGAAAAATATATTGCAGAGCTTGAAAAAAAACCGAAGAAGGCGGTAACAAAAAAGCAGGCTAAGGACATTATTTCAAATACATCTTAAGATGACAAAAACAGTTTTCGACAACAATATATGGCTAGATTATCTGCTTACCTATGATCAAGATATAGCAAGGGTTATCAAACTGTCAACCAGCCGGAAAATAACACTCCTTTCTTCACACGAAATCTTGGAAGAACTGAATCACAAAATGATGATACTGCTAAAAAATAAACTGCTATCAAAAAAAAGAGTTATCACTTTTTTCAAAGTTATCCCCTATCTTTTCAAGATTTACAGAAAGAATATAATCTCTCATTCGCTTGAAGATAAAAGACTTGGAGTATATGCTGACTTGGCATCTTCGGAGAAAGCAGACTATCTTGTCGCATATGATTATAAAGAATTCGAAAGGCTTGATGGATTTGAGGAAATCAATGTTGTCGCATTGGATACTTACATTAAGAACATCTTCTAGGAAAACTCTCCTGCTATTAACCGTGCAAAAATCTTAGTGCATTAATAGTACATTAAGTCGTACATTTGGTCATTGGTTATTAAGCAGAAGATGAATATCAACTCCGTTTCCAGACTACAAATCAGCCCCAAAGATGCAATTCTTCATAATTCGACACATGTCTCAAGTTAAAGGTTAATTGTAATGCATCTATTGTCACTTTCGAATCACTTGCAAAGTTGGCATCTGTCCCAAAAATCCCAGCTTGAATTCCTCAATTTTACTTATCTTCAAATACTCCTTGGCATACTTTTTGATAATTTCTGGTCTCGTCCCCAACAAACAAATCGTCCCACTCGGCCTTACAATTCTTGCATATTCCTTTAGAGCATCTCTGTATAAAGTTGTGATGTTACTGACCTTGACCTGCTTACCATAAGGCAGATTCGATACAGCACAATCAAAGAAATTGTTAGGCCAGCTTGTTTTGGTTGCATTAAGAATCTTAACTTCTACTTTTAAATTTGAGCTTTCCAGCCAGAGGTTGGCTTGCCTGCCTCTTGGCATGGTCCCTGTCTGCGCAGGCAGGCGCCTTTGGCGGAGAGTTTTTAGTTTTGAGTTTTCAAGGTTCTTCAACGTAAAGCCGACACTCTCACTATCAACATCCCCCCCGCAAACACTATTCCCCGTTGCAAGGGCTTCACACAATATAGTCCCGCTTCCGCAGAAATTATCTACTATTTTCAATCCACTCTCTCCGCCTGTAGTAGAATAAACCATGCAGGCCGCGATCGATGGTTTCAGGGATCCTTCTTTTTCAAACTCCTTGTACTCTCTTTTATACAACGGAAGTTTTGTTATTCTGACCGATACGTAGAATTTCTTCTCATCGACAAAAATTCTTATATCAAAATTGCTGTGATCTTTTTCTTCAAATTTAAAGCCCGTCACTTGAGATAGTTCAGGAATTATCTTGTCTGTGTACTCAGCCAGATCAAGACCCGTCACGCCACCTAAAGTTATGGAAAATTTAGGTTTCAGATCTTTTCTGATCGGATGAATAGCTACTAGTACACTTGAGAAGTCAGATGACAGAATTTTCTTTGAAAAATCTTGGGTGCTGGAAGCTGTGAATTCTCCGATCAAAATCCCAATATCATCGGGACATCTCAATTTTGTTAGATCCTCAATTCGAGCCTTCGTACCAAAAATTATTCTTTTATCCGCCTCTTCGAAAATTTTGGCGTCCTTAATTCTCTTTAACAATTCTCCCTTAACAACCGGTTCGGTTCCTTTTGTACAGTATGCGATATATTTCATAGATTCTTATTGCTATAATTTGATACGCTTATTTAGTAAGCCATCCCTGGGCTGAAGCCCAGGGCTTTAGCCCTCGCGTGTCATACTTGAACGCTGGGCTCTAATATATTCTTTCAATTTATATTCGCTTATCTTTCCACTTGTCTCTGCAAA
>JAHIVN010000060.1 GCA_018816645.1 Patescibacteria group bacterium
AAGTATCCGGCTTGATTGTCTATCTTGAAATCATGTCCGTATACAAGACCCTCTTCTTTGATCACATTTACCCATTTTGATTCCCATTTAGTAATTGTATCTACGCTTTCCCCGGATCCATTTGCAGCGTCAATTAGACTGACTGCTGTGTATTCACTTTCGGAGTAGGGGACACCAATCAGGTTCCAGCCGGTTGAGATTTTCACTGGGACTGGTTTGTCAAGGCTCTTGCCGGAGAGTTCAAATTGTCCACCTCTGTTTGCCTTGAGAATGTATCCCTCGCCAAGTATCAGACGGAAATCATTATCCTCATGATCACCATATTTATATACTTCCCATTTCCCGCCTCTATATCTCATGATTCTTGTCACAAAAGCATCATCTGATGAGATATCCCCTAAAAGATCACTTGCCATGTAGTCATCTGTCTCAGGTGCAGTGTTCAATGTAATCACATTCCATCCAGTATTTAGTTTGTAGATAGTGGAGTCTTCTTCTGTGGTAGCGTAGCCTCCATACTCTTGTTTATTGCCCGAGTCCAATATAACTTGTAAATTATAATTCTTTCCTGGCTCAATCTCTATAGTCTCGGTAAATGTTTTATAACCTTCCTTTTCTACAGTTATTGTGTAGACGTCTTGAGGTAGATCTATAGAGAAATTCCCTAGCTCATCGCTATTTGTCTTAACTTTGAGTGAGTTAAGCCTGTCAGCAAAGGTTAAAGTAGCGTTGGATACGGAGTAGTTGCTTGCTTGAACATCACTTATGATAGATCCAACTTGTCCAGCAGTCGAGACCTTTCCCGACAAATTTGACGGTAAACCCAGACTTTGGGTGCATGCAGGCATTTCTGTTGGATCGGCTTTACATTTGGTACAAACATTTAATTCTGGGTATTGGCAAGGATTTACATAATCCGCTCTATAATTCCTACTCAAGCCGAAATGCAGATGTGTTCCTCCAGAAACGGTACAGCGAAATCCGAGCTTCTCTACTTGTTCGTTCCATGGCGGTATATACTTAACATATCCAACCGGTGTCCCTGTTGATACGGGTTGGGCCTTACTAACTTGAACATCATTGTCTAAATGGTAGTATTCTGCGTATAATCCTATACCTGGATGATGAATTCGAACATACATTCCTCCGCACCCGGCGTCTTCTCCATTCTCCGGCCATGTAAAAATATCTACTACTTGGCCATCTGCAATACTGTATATTGGGGTTCTGGCTGCTATAGTGTTATCCACTCCATTGTGTTTCCCGCTTGTTGTGCATTTGACACAACCAAAGCAACAAGAGTTAGATGGGGAGACTTTGAATGGAGGAGACATATTCCCACTGGGAGGTGGCGGAGCTGGATTGTTGACTGTGAGAGATGCGCTAGCAGCTGCAGATTGAGCGTTTGCTGCAGTTACTATAACCTCAGCAGTGTAGGTTCCTGGATTACTATAAGTGTGGTCTTGGGAACCTGGCGGTTTACCAGGATTCTGGATCTCATTCCCGTCTCCAAATTTTATTGTGTGATTAGTTATCTCGACGTCGTTTGTTGTAATCTCAAGGGTTGTCGAGAGAGGTTTTTCACCTTGGTTTGGTTTGGGTGTGACTTTGACTTCAGGTGGACTTTGCTGCTCAATGAGTTTTATTTGTAAGTCAGCGCTCTCTTTCTTAATATAACTATCCCAACTGCCTCCTGAATCAGGTTCATAAAGTCTGCAGTCCATATAAGGTATGAAGCCCAGCTCGACGATAGGTTTCATACGGAACGAATCTTTGTATATAATAATTGGTAATTCGACAGGTCTGTTTGAAGAATCATTTAACCCGGGCCTCTTGGATCGTATGATTGCATCAGGGCTTACATCGTAAACTAGACCGACTATATGACACTCAATCGTCGAATTTTTGAGATCTTTGTAATCAGTTGTAAATTGAACAACCGTGTTTGGATAATCACTTGTATGCCTATATGTATATGGTGCGTACTGCCCGTCATAGGTAAATGTAAGAGGCGGGATGTCGAAGTTGAAATTTGTCAGTTTAGGATCTCGTTCAGAGGGTGATCCTGTCAGGTCAAAGTATTGAGATATATCAATTTCTTCCGTGTGTGCGAATTCCTGATTTCCGCTAGCTCTAACATAACATTTGAGTTTCGGTCTTATCTCTGATAACGGTTTCATTCTTTGATCATCAAATAGATAGATCTTTACCGTTTCCGGCATTCCATCTAGGTGAGGATCTACGAAGCCGTATGGAGCTGCCTGAGTTGCTCCTCTATACAAACCATCTATATAACAGGCAATATCGTCTCCACTTTTCAGGTTATAATCAGTAACCTTTACCTCTACATATTTCCCATAGTTTGCAGCGGCATTTGAGAGGTAAGACGGTTTGGATCCTGCGGAGTCATCCCACTCCATCAGGAAATTACCGCCTCTTATATGATGTTCATTTATGACTAAAGTCCGTTCAGTAGGCTGTTCATTGTTTACTGCTATCTCTGCCTCTATCTTTACAAATCCTGAGCCTGTATATTTCCCTGGATTTTCGTATGTACACTCAGCAATTGCTAGATACTTATTTTCCCGCCAAGTAGGTTCATCTATTTTCGAAAGGTCAATCCCCAGTAGATCAAATCGATTTATTCCTTCATCAATAGGTTTTTTTGTGATTGTTGGGTAGTCTGTCTGCCAAGGTTCTTTGTCGTACATTTTACAAGTCACCTTTGTGAAGTTTTGCACTTCTTTGATAGTCACATTTACACTGTCAGGATCAAATTTGTCAGTCGTGATAAAGTATGTTGATTTAGGCATATCATACTGAAGTTCAGGTATCTGTTCTGTTCCTTGTGAGATCTGGAACCCAATCTCCACTTTTTTGCTTGTCATGCAATTTTGTCCTGAACTATCACAGATGGTACATTGTATAGTTGCATTCTTGGAAGTGTCTAGATTTATTCCGCTTAGAATATCTGGTGAAAATTCCAAAGTAACATCTAGATTCCCGTTAAGATCTGTTTTCCCTGCTGGCAGAGTATATGATTTAGCAGCTAAATACCCACCCACACTTGGATGGGAGATGGAGCACATGCCCTTATCAGTACTATCTTCAGCAGTATATTGGAAGGTTACTGTTAAAGAAGATGTCGATAGCTTGCTACTTGCACTAACTGTCTCTACGATAGAAGCAGCTGCAAATATATCTTTGGAATCTGTGGTAAGAAATCCAAGAGGATTAACTAGACTTAGAAACAATGATCTAGGATCAAAGTCGGTTATGTTTATCGATCTTTGTCCTGCTACTGGCACATCTGTTCTGGGCTGAACTCTACAAATCCATTCACAGGGTTTTCCGGTCCCAGTACACTTTGTAGTTCCAGGACATTGTCCCTTAACCGTTTCCCAGCCGAGAGCATTGTAGTTGGTCCATTGACCATTGATATCTGCTTCTTGACCAAGGAATTGTTTTCCAGTCATACATATTCCGCCTTGATAATTAGCAGGATCGTAGTTTTTACAAGAATTCGGCTGTCCCCAGGGTTGTCCATTGTATTCTGTTTCTTTTGCACAGTCTGCGCATTCTCCTGGAGGAGGTGGTGCTGCAGCTTTTGGGACTCTGCAAACCCATTCGCAAGGTTTTCCAATCCCTGTGCATTCCGAAGAGCCATAGCACTTACCGGTAACATCTTCATACATATTTGGATCAGGATTTGAGCTCATACATTGACCATTTCCAGCACCATAATTGATGCTTGTACAGTTGCCTGACTGCTCGTTATTGTTTCTTTCAGCCAAACAATTGCTACATGCAGCCGGAGGAGGAGGTTGTGGTGGAGCAGCCCCTCCTACAAGCTTATACTTATATACTATTTCATTATCCTTTCCGTTCCTTCCAGTACAAACATTGAGCATACTTGGTCCGCTAACTTTTTCAACCTCTGGCGAATTCCCGTCCATACCTGATACTCGAAGATCTAGTCCAATTAAATAGCCTTCAGCATTATATGAGCTTTCAGGGATATCTATGTAATAAGTCTTTTGGGGGATTCCTGCCTCATAAGTATTTTTGACTTCTTTATTCGCGTAGTAGATAGCGATATCTCTTGTTTTGTTGTTATCACTAAATTCTAATTTAACTTGAGCCTTTTTGTCGTTCCAGGTTGGACACTCTTCTTTTCCGCCTGCAGGTGGTTGGGCAGGAGGCTGAGCTGGAGGTTCTCCTCCTCCGCCACCTTTCCATTTATCATCACAAGATTGGTTATAGTTACTTCCCCAACAACCCCAATCAACCCCTGTAACTCCCCAATGTCCACCATTACAATTGGCCCCAGTCACACACCCTTGTGCACATTCAAGTACCGCACAACAAGTTGAGGTCCCGTCGTTGCAGCTGTTAGTGTCGCAAGTACAAGATTGGCCATTATATGTAACGTTTTGCGAGTATGCGTATGCTTCTCCAATTAGTTGGTCAAGAGACGTCAAATCCTCGCTTTTGTCTGAAGCAGTTAGCCTCTCCATGTCGCTTGTGAGATTAAGTGGCTTGGAAGGTTTTGTCAGTTCAACGCTCATAGTTGTTTTATAAGTTGTCCCATCGTATTTTTGTACCATTATTTCTGCCTTTGTATTTTTGTTTGTTTTGAAAAGATCTTGAAGATCACTTTTGAATATATTTCCCGTATCTATAGTCCAAGTTCCGTCTTGACTTGTAACGGTTGATAAAGGTGTAGATTGTTCGGACTTATTTTTCAAAATTATCTTAACAATGCTGTCTTTTACCGGCCGATTAATTTTCCCTTCCACTACCTGCCCCCAAGAAGGGTCAGGTACTCTGAGATCATCGATATCTTTTGCTGTCACAGCCTTTTCTTTCAAAGTGTAACTTATTAGTCCTGAATTGATCCTGATGTTATATTCGCTCTCAGGTTCAAGCCCGTAAACTGTTACAGAGTGATTATTAAAAAGACCTGATTTCCCGTCTTGGTCTCTTTCGTCTTTAAACTGTGAGCTGAGCAGTGAGGACAGAATTGGAACAGAAAATTTATTATCTGCCACATAAGCAGACCCTATCATTGGGATCTTTGTTCTCCAACTGACTGTAAATCCGCCAGATGTTTGTGTAGTTATCTGTACATCATACGGTTTGAGTGCCACCCTGAAGAAAACGTAAACCGCAATTAGAATCACACCAAACAGCGCCAGGCAGCGGTAGAGATTCTTTCTTGTCTTGAAGACTTTTTTGAGAACTTTTTTCATCTGCAAAAAACATAACATATATTATACCTTTACAATATAGTGGGTTTTAGAGATTTTGACAAGGGGGGAAGTATCTTATATCTCAAAACTAAAAACTCAAAGCCTAAAACCATAGTTTCGAGGAAATCCTATTTATCTGATCTGTATTATGATGGTTTTTGGCATTGCAGTAGTTATGCCTACGATCAGAATTATGAATCGCAGGTTACATGTTACGGGTACAGGTTTAGGGTTTACTGATTACTGGACTAGCGTTGAATAAGTTGGGATAGATATTACGAATTTGGGTGTGTTAAAGTAATGTAGTTAAACTATTACAAAACACACCCATGAGACATGGTACACAAACTCGAGCAAAATATCTACTACCATATAGATGGCAGTGGAAATCAATC
>JAHIVN010000061.1 GCA_018816645.1 Patescibacteria group bacterium
ATAAAAAAGCGTCATTACATAAGCAAATATCAGTACAATTCCAATAATATATATACTCCAGAAAACAATCTTTAGATAAGCGTAAAGACTGTTATATATCGAAACTTGAAGGTATTTCGATTGTATCTTATCAGGGACAAGATTTATATCCCTAAGATCACGAAACAGACCTAGGTTCCTAAGGCTCAATCCCAAAATCACTAAATTCTCAGGAAGACTTTCTCTGCTTATAAAAGGGAGCATCGGAGATACTTCTGACTTTGTATCTGCCTTGTCTTTTATCTTGACCTCCTTGTTTTCTAAAAAATTTTTCAAATGAAAAAGTCTAGCACCGCTACCATAAATATATATGCCGGAAAAACTTATTTCTTCTTTGCTTCCCTGCTCATTTTTCTGTAGATTTTGAGAGTAATAATCAAGAATATTTCTTATTTCTTGGTAAAGTGCTTCATAATTTACTTCAAAAGTTCCTTGAAGCAGAGTCTTCTGTTCGTCATTTAGATTTGAAGGTGAAAGTATTAATTTCTCTGCTTCTTCCTTTCCAACTTTCAACTTTGAGGCTGTAAGATCAACTAATGTGCTGTAACCCCCTCTTACCAGATCTTTAATTTGAGTTTGGTACCTCACACCACCACTCAAAAACAAACTCAGTGTCGTAGAATTCCTATCTATCCGAACTAGAAGAGCCCTCTTGTTCTTGCACTTTTTCTGAAAAAGAAACCTCGCCGCAGCGTTTCCTGAAATATCATAAAATATCGGAGTGATATTTAATAGTGCCATTGTCCTTGTGTAAGAATCTGCACATTCTTTTTCTACTGCAGAAATGACCACCTCCACCTGCTCTACATCTTCTTCATCTTCAGTCAGACGGTGCCAGTCCCAGTACACCTTCTCAAGAGGCATAGCAATGAGATCCTTTGCTTTCCATTCGATAGCATCGCGGATCTCATCTTTCGTCATCTTAGCGGGAAAGGCGACTATCCTAATGAAGATTTTTGAATCAGGAAGGACTACACTAGCATACTTTGCCTTTATTTTGCGAGGACTTGCCTGCTCTCTTGCGAGCTTGATAGCAGCTGCAACATCATTTTCATCAGTTATGATATCATTTTCGATTGCTTTTTGATCGATCTCCTGCTTTCCATAGCCTGTTACACTATACTTTCCCCGGATACGCTTAACTTCAAGCACTTTGACAAGATTATCCCTTATCTCAACTCCAAAGATCTTTTCGTTTGATATTAAATTGTCGAAATCAAAAACTTTCATTGAGCAGTAAACTAACTTCTTATATTATTTCTCTCCAGTAATTTTTTTGCAAGTCGGAAATTCCCGAAACAAAATCAAAGCCGATAACATTCAAAGGATCAAGATCATAATTTATGAATGTGTGCTCCATGATAAACACATCGTCCCCAGCCCAAACAGCACCGTTAACAATTATATCCTCATTTGAAAAAGTTCTAAACATACTCACATCTTTCTCGGCAAAAACTATTCCATTTATCCTTACAGAGCCGGCATAATCATAATTCCACGACCAGAAATTAAACTTATTTGCTATCTCAACGCCCTTTCCCCCAACAATAGCAGGTAAACCGTCTTGAGCAGTCTGGTACCATTCAGAGTAGATGTACAAATTATCTTCGACAACAAGTAGGCCATCCAGATAAATTGGTGAACCTGCCGGAATTTTCAGCGCACCATTGTCTACATAATATAAGTCTTCCAAAAGACGTCTTTCATCTCCATCATCTATACTACTTAGATACGTCAGAAAAGAGTTAGCATTGGAGAAATATGTGCCTTTTTGTACTGCCTGACTTTTATATTCATTAAAATCGAAATTTGGTACAGGGATCGGCTCCCACGTTTGACCAGCATACTGAAAAACTTCACCATCTATCGTGCCGCCAAAGATTTCCCAAACATAACTATCTGATATTACATTTCCTTCCACGTACGCTGTAGACCCAGAAACCTTCACAGCATCTGCTGCATTTATATTTCCATCAGTCTCAGGAGTATCAGGATTGTCGATAACCTGCCCTCCGGCCAATGCGGGATTCCCCCCCATTACACCATCCCAAACCCAATTTACTGCCATCGAGCCCTTCCCACCGGCAGCTAGATTCCCTTCAACAACTCCATTCTCAACAACTTCAAAGTCATCATTCGTCCAGACATCACCGCGAATTCTTGCATCCTCCCCACTAATCCAAAAAAAATCAGCCATATAAGTAGCCTTTGTCGTTACTTCGGCAATTTCATAATATAATGTAATATTCAGACTGACTTCCCGACGTATATTCGACTCAATTACCCATGAAGTTAAGGTATAATCATTACCCAATGCATCAACATTTGAATAGTATGTTCCAATTGGAGTACTTTCCCCGGCAGGGTTCCCAGAATAATTTATATTATCCTCGAGCTGCAACAAAGTATCTTCAATGCCTGATTCAGCTAAGTAGTAAACGAATCTTGAGTTTTTCAAAGTTTCAACTGATTGGAAGTGTATCAGATTAGTCCGCGCAAGAGCAATGCTTATAGTAACCAATACTGCCATTACGACTGTTACTACCATAATTGTTGCTGCACCACTTTCTTCACTTTTATCTCTTGTGAAGGTTAGTTTCAAAATTTTCAACTAAATTTCCTCTGCTAAATTGAACTTCAATATGTACTAAATTATCAGAATTGACGGTAGTCCAATCAATAATATTCAACCCGGTCACTTTAATCATATTGGTTGTGACTGGGAAAGTGTCGAATCCATCACCCAGCATTATCTCTGTTCCTTCTAGTGAATACTGATATGTTGTGCCATCCCTGATTATTTGAATTGTGCTTGTATCAACAACATTAAACGAATCTGCATTTTTAATATCATACCCCATCTTTTCAAATAAATTCGTTGCTTCATTTCCAATAATACTTAAAGAATCCGCGGTTGTCTTCATCTTTATTAACTGAACCACTATCATGATAATCCCTGACATTACTATACCGAGGATAGCAACATAAACGATTGTCTCTGTTAAAGTGAACCCTTTTTCTTTTTTAAGAATTGTTCTGAAAGACTTCATTTTAAAATCTTGCCCAATTTGTAAGATAGATACTCTCAGAGTCAGTCAATTCATTTCCCTTATAGTCCCATTGTACAATGACTTCTACAAGTTTCGTGTGCAGATCATAGTCATAGCTGATATCTTCCGTTATCTTCCCTGTATCAGTATTTCTTCTTACACTACTGATCTCGATTCTGCGCCTGTAACCATCCAGCAATGTCTCATCCCCTACGACCAGAATCAGCTCCTCGCTTCCAGGAACGCTGTCATCGTAGTCCAAATGCCAAGTCCCATCGACAATAGAATTCCAGTCCTCATCTCGAACGCTTCTGACAGCTTCCAGTCCGCCAACAACTAGATAGTGTGCTTTCAACTGATTTCTTTCAAGCAATATCGACATATATGAGTTGTGCAGAATTCCCCAGCTGCTAGTGAATACTATAGCTAAAAGCCCGATAGCAATTACTATCTCAATTAAACTTTGTCCACTTGAATTTATTAAGTTCTTTAAAATAGACATTTCTCTTAAATTAACTTAACTTGCCTGCTCAACTCCATACTTTCCAACAACAACATTTCCAACTGGATCAGTCAGCTCAGATTTATAAATACTAATTGTACAACTATTGCCATTTTGCACTTCTACTGGGCTAAAAACCACTTCCCCATTATTTTCAGTTGTACAAAAAGTTTCTAACCTCAAGCCAAGCGGTACACTATAAGCAATATTTCTTGTATCAGACTCCTCATATTGATCTCCAACAAATTCTATAAAACTGTCGTCAAGGAACTTTACACCATAGCTTGTTCTTTGCTCACTATCGTCTAGTCTCCCGGAAAACGCTTTCATTCGAGACGAGTTCACGCTTTCAACTAACTGATTCAATAAAATATCGTACTGTACAGTATTTCTGAAGTTGATAACCGAAAAGCTAACAATAGTAACAACTATCGCCCCCAGACTTAAAACGAGAGCTATTTCAACAAGCGAAAAACCTTTTTCACAACGTATATTCATCATTGGTGACTAATCTGATTTATACCACTAACAATACTGTACATCGGAATTAAAACTGATATTGCGATGAAAGCAACCCCGGCTCCAAGAACTAACAAAAGAACCGGCTCTATTAGTGCTGGTAAATTATTTAGTGTTTCCTGAAGTTCCTTTTGATAGTATTCTGAAATATTTGCAAGTGAATCTGCGGTATTTCCAGTTCGATCACCGACTAAAAGCATTCTTGAAACAAACGGCGGATATAAGTCCTCAAATTTTTCAATCGAGTTTGATAGCTTTCCCCCCCTTTTGACTTCTTTTCTGAGAACACTGATAGATTTGGAGTAACCATCATGAGAAACTGATTTTTCTACAATCTCCAGGGCCTGAAGAATCGGAACTCCGCTTTGTATGAGAAGCCCTAGCATTCTTGCAATTTTATAAATATAGAAAAGTTTAACCTGCTTTCCAAAAAATGGGATTTTTAAAATTACTTTATCCATAGCTTTTTTTACTGAAGGCGATTTTTTCATCAGCACTCTAAAAACCACAAATCCTACTATGGCAGTGATAGCTATTAATATAAAATTGTTCCTTATGAAATTGCTTATACCCATCGTAATTTGGGTCATTTTGGGAACTTCGATCCCTGACTGAGTAAAAAAACCTGTGAGCTGGGGTATAACAAAAACAAACAAGGCAACTGCTATAACAGCGAGAATACAGAGAATAATTGCTGGATACATAAGTGCACCCTTTATATCCTTCTGCAGATTTAACTCAGCCTCAGAATCCTGAAACAGATTCTGAAAGCTTTCAGACAGACTTCCTCCGGCTTCGCCTGCTTTTATCATGGCAACCTCATTCGTACCAAATACCTCAGGAAACTTCTCTAGACTGACTGAGATATAGCTTCCCGCCTCAACATCGTATTTCAGTTGTGTGAGTATCTCTACAAGCTTTGAACTTTTCAAACTGTCTCTTAAAAGATCTATTACTTCCGGCAGAGGAAGCCCTGCCTTCAACATGGTTGCTGTGTTCTTATAAAGAAAAACCTTATCAACCTTCTTAACCTTTGAAGATCCTTTGAATAGGGCGACTTTCTTGACATCAATGCTTCTCATTATTCCCTCTTCCTTTCGCTGTTTTATGCTCAATATCTCTAGTCCCTTCTCGCGTAATTTGCCTGCAACCTCATCCTCATTTTTACCCTCTATTTC
>JAHIVN010000062.1 GCA_018816645.1 Patescibacteria group bacterium
CATGGAGACAGCACCAGATCTAGAAGGGTATTACGCAGCTTATGAGTGGGCAGCAAATCCTGCTGTCCAGCCCCCAAATAGAACAGAGCCGTATCGGGCGTACAAGCATGCTGTTGAGGGAAATGAGCGTTTTTTTGATGTGCCAATGAATGTTCTAGTAATAGGTACCGCCGGTCCAAATTCTACAAAAGGTTATCTTGCCGTTCTAGCTGATATGGGGCTTAAATCTGGCAGTACGGTGCTGTTTATTGATAAGAATGATATCCCACTTGCCAACACAGAAAATAATCAGATTGTGGAAGAATATGCACGGAGAGGTATTGCAGTTTCTTTCTTGAGAATGAATGCTATGGATATGCGAACTCTCAATAGGGGGGATTTCAGGTTGATTATGACTCATAACCTTTTTAAATACACCGATTTGCCTGAGGCAAGGCGGATTTTGGATCAATCTGCAGGAGTATTAGCAAGTGATGGAGTGATGTTGCATTGTCTAGAATGTTTCACTCTAGCGGCGTTCCGAAGACGAGTAGGGGTTGGTGCAGGTATCACAAGAAAGTATGGTGTTCCAGTCTATATCCGATCAGAAAGAGAGTATAGTGCACTGTTTAGAAACACTTCTTTGGAAGTAGTGAGGTGTGGCTATGGAGGCACAGACAGATGCGTAACCTTTGTGCTCCGACATGTTCAAGCCAGGGAGTGCTAGCTAATTTGTATTTAAAGATTCATTTGATGTAAAATGTACTTACCTTTGCAGGGATAAGTTTAGAAATCAATTTCATGGGAGCAACTTTTACTTCAAAAGATAAGCAGTATATCCTTTCTTTTCTTTCCGGTTCAGGCCTAGTAATTTCTGATGCTGATCGTGACAAGTATATAGATGTCTTTGTGAGTGATCTGAAAAGAGCTTTGAGCAGTAAATCCTCTTCACTAAATATCTTTCCCAGCTACGTTAAGTTTGTAGACAAAGTAACTCAACGGGATAAATTCGCTGTATTCCAGCTAGGCCAGGTGAATATGACGAAAGCTTACTTCGACTCAACCGGAGATAAGTTTGATATATACGGAGAGATGAGTTTTCCTATGCCGGGACTTGGGAAAGAAGTGAGTGCAGAGGACTTTTTCCGGGCTGTCATGAACAATGCTCGAGATGTACTCAGAAAAAACCTGAAAGTTGGTATCTCTATGAGCCATGCTATCGAGTCCACAGAAGACGGGGACGGAAGACTTTTGAACTGGGCAAGAGCAAAGGTTAAGTGCAAAGAGCTGGAGGGAAAAATGATCGCAGAAGAGTTTAAAAAATATCTACAGAAAGAATTTGATGAGGATTATCAAGTATTTATTGTCAACAATGCGACTGCAACACTCATAGCAGGACTTGTCAAATCTGACGAGAAAGAGTTTGAAGACTTCATCGGTCTCATACACGCTGATGGGTATAATCTATCGTATATCGAGGAGGTCCAGAATATTTCGAGCCACCTGAAATCCAAAAGGCAATTCTCCGGGAAGATGATCATAAACACGCAAGCAGGGAGTTTCGATAAGATCAAGTATTCGCAGGCAGATACTGAGGCTGTCAAAATGCTTGGGGAGATACAGGTCGGGAAATTCTCTCATCTTGTGAATTCTTTATGTATTCCGCTGATCGTAAAAGGAGTGGTTGGAGAACTGGCAAAATCAAAGAGAATAGAAGGCTGCTTGGTTGAGGCAATTAACGATATTAAAGATCTGGATCTCGAGCAGATCATGCTGTTTCTGAACAAAGGCTTGAAGTCCCAATCCGAAATCACATCCCTTATCAAAGTCGCAAATCTTGGAGATATGGCTATGCTTGCTGTTGTCTTTGATTCGGTCATTGAGAGAGCCGCTAAACTTGTGGCTATTCAACTTGCAGGCATTATGAGATATAAAGACATTGGCCACAATCCACTCCAGCCAGTCGGAATTGTAGTCAGCGGTAACTTCTATGAAATCGTTCGTGATTTTGAATATAGGGTGAGATGTGAGTTGTATAAATACTTCGGACAAAATGATCCCAGATATCTCAAGTTTCTCTATATGCCAAATGCCTCACTCCTTGGGGCGGGGATTGCTGCTGCGACGAATCTGTAATTGTAACCTGTAATCAGTTATAAATGACCCCGCCTGAGTGTACTACTTCATAATTTCGGTAACATATTTTAACTTATCTAAAGGAGTTTGATAATTCAATCCTCCGTGTCTTCTTTCGTAGTTATACCTATACATAAATCCATCTATTCCAGCTATCAACTCTTTTGTCGTCTTACTCTTTTTTTCTAATCTTAAACATTCTTCTCTCATGATTTTCCAGAATCGTTCAATTTTTCCATTTGTCTGCGGTCTATATGGTCTCGTATATTTATGCTTTATCCCATGTATTCTCAACATTGTTTCGAAGAAATGTGTATCTTTCGCCTTCTGACTTGTATACGTCGTAAATTCTGCTCCATTATCCGTCATCAACCTCTCTATTTTTATCCCATGCTCATGGAACCACCTGTATCCATTAAAGAATGCCTCACTA
>JAHIVN010000063.1 GCA_018816645.1 Patescibacteria group bacterium
CCTTCTCTTACTACCCTATATCTTGAAAGAAGTCTCAATAATTCGGGAAACTTACTTCCCAGTGGACTAGATATTGTATTCGATGGCCCCGGCGATGATGGAGATGATTCTGAGGTTACTTGCGGAAACGTAGTTTTTGATTCAATAACTGTAGATAAACAATCAAATTATGCCCATATTAGATATAATAGTGACTGTACAACTACTGGAAACTACATACTAACAAGGGCATATATTATAAATCCTTCTAATCCTGCCACACTATATATCGGAGGGAATTTAACTATAAACAGCAATAACAATTATTCATCTCCCAATGTTATCTATAGACTAAATGGAACAGGTGACCAAATTGTTACTAAGTATAGGACTAGCTCCATAGACAATAATATAGTTATTAATAAATCATCTGGTTCTGCTAGGCTCGTAACAGGTTTTGATACAAGTGGTTCTTGTTCATTATCTGCAGGGACTTTAGATATCAATACATTTGATCTGACTTGTACAAGCGGTCTTGGCGTGAGTACTGGTTCAACTTTCCGTCTTGCTGGTAACGAGAATCCGACAGCACCAACTATAGGAACAAATTCTACAGTAGAGTACAGTGGTAATGGTGATGGACTGGTAGATACATACACTCTGAAGTCTTGGTCATATGAAAACTTGGTGGTAAATGCAAATGACGGAAATAGTGAGGTATTCAATTTCCCAGCAACTTTAACTTTACCATATGACTTTTCATGTCTGGCGGGGACCTGTACAGCACCATCTGGAACATTTACTGTAGCTGGAAATTGGACTGTAGCTGGGAATTATGATAATAATTCAGGAAATGTTGTGTTAAATGGTTCAAACCAAGAAATTTCCGGCTTTACAACATTTAACAATTTTTCCAAGGTAGTCACTACTCTGGATACCCTTACACTTCCAGGATCAGCAATTGAATCTCAAGTGTTTGTGGGAACGATGGAACTAAGAGGGGCCCTAGGACAGTTGCTTCGACTTCGATCCTCAATAGACGGAATTCAGTGGCATATTGATCCCCAGGGAACACGTACCATTGAGTATCTTGATACAAAAGACAGTTATAATGACAATGCGTTAGTGATTTTGGTGACAGGATTTAACATAATAAATTCCGGAAATAACTATAATTGGGAATTTAATGCAGAACCGCAGACTAGCAATCTGGGACCAACGGCATATGTGCAAGGTGATTATATCTCTGATACAACTCCAACAATCACATTTACCGTTACCGATCCAAATGGTGGAGATACAGTGCAGTATCAAATACAAATTGACAATAATGCTGACTTTCTAACTCCAGTTATCGATTATGAATCAGTTCTGGGAGCTCAAGGGGCAAAATCATTCACAGTTGGACAAGCTGAAGGTGGAGGGTCTTATACTATCGGCAATGAGGGACAATCTCTTGGAGATGACGATTATTATTTCAGGATCAGGGGAATTGATGACGAAGGAAGTGCAGGGGCATATGCTCTTGCAAACGCAGGTTTAGTAGCGTTCCGCTTGGACTTCTCTGAACCAGGGTTGGTTCAGAACCTTGATTCTACTACTCACACGGTTGCTCAGTGGGATGTGGATACTCAGATTACAGCTACCTGGTCTATTCCAGTTGAAACAGGATCAGGCATAGCCGGCTACTCATACATCTTTGACACGACAAGCAATACGGTTCCAGATGCATCTGCTGATCTTGGGGTTGTAACTCAGGTGACTAGCAATGCCTTGGCATCTGGAAGCAGTTACTATTTCCACATATGTGCAGTTGATGCTCAGGGTAACTGGGGAGATGCAGCTCACCTTGGTCCGTTCTATATTGATGTTACAAATCCAGCAGGTCCCACAAATCTTGCGTTTGCTGGAGGATATGAATTGCCTTGGGTAGGTGCAACAGATGTTACGGTCACTTGGACAGCAGGAACTGATTCACACAGTGGAGTAACAGGGTATTCGTATGTTTTTGATACGTCGGCTGGAACAGATCCAGACACAATACCAGAACTTGGAGTAGTAACTCAAGAAACGTTATCAGGATTAGTTATTGGAAATAATTACTACTTACATATTCGCCCTAGAGATAGCATGAATAACTGGGGCGGCACGGTTCATTTTGGTCCATTTGCTTTAGACTCACAAGAGCCTACCGTGCCAGGTGCTCCAGATGCTGTGACTCCAGAAGACGAGACACAGCCTGTTGTTTCTTGGCTTGCCTCAAGTGATGTAGATAGTGGAATTGATCACTATGAAATTCAAGTTTCAAAGGATGACACATTCTTCGAAGGAGTTTTCTCAGTTGAAGTTGATACAAATTCCTACGAATTCTCAAATGATCTTGCATCAGGTACTTGGTATGCTCGAGTCAGATCATATGATTTGGTAGGAAATGCCTCTGCGTTTAGCGATCTCGGCAGCTTCGAGATCTCAGCTATCACGGTTGTTGTGCCAGATGAAGACGATGATGATGCGACTCAAACTACTCCAGGCGAAACTGCGACTGTATATATTTACGTGTCCCAGGAAGCTGGTGAGCTGCAGGAGATCCCGGAAACAGGCGAAGATGATTCTGCTGATGAGGCTGGTACAGTGTTTATAGTGACAGTTCGAGACTCCTCAGGTAATTCTTTGTCAAACATGAACATCACACTTGTCGATACTGATGGGACTGAGACTGTTGTCCAAACAGATGAGAATGGTGTTGCGGCATTTCAAGGAGTTGTGGCAGGGTCTTATACGGTGGTTTATCAAAAGAATGGAACAAAGTACTCAAAGGATATTACTCTTGAAGAAGTTGAAGGAGATGACGAATATACCAGTTTGGAAGTAAAGTTTGAAGAGTCAGATATTGTAGAAAGAGCACCCGAATCAGAAAAGAGTCCCTGGAAAACAGTAACTACAGTAGTACTGATATTGCTAGGAGTCGGTGTAGTGATAATAGTATTGAGTATTTTTGTGTTTAACAAAAAGCAATGAAGTCCGGAGATTAGTCTTTTTCCTCTTTCACCTTTTCTTTCAACTCAGCTATTCTAAATTCACGTTCTACTGTTGCTTTGTTAAGCGTTTCTAACTCTTTGATTTTTTCTTCCAGGGGGGCTTCATTCTCTTCCAGGACCTTCTTTGCTTTTTCTTTTGTTTCTTCTTTGTCGTTTTATGAATTTCGATACTTGAGGGTTGTTTTCTATCTCTTCTCCAAATGATTGTAGTGTATCTATCACAAGTCCTATGGCGATATTATTACATTCTTTGGTTGCATATTTATAATTCTCTACTTTAAGCAGTTCCTCAGTTATCTTATTTTGGAACTTATGTTTTGAGGCAGCAATCTTTCCAAGAGTGTAAATAGCATTATTTGCTGTTATCATCTTACCTGTGTTCAGCATATTAGCTAGTCGGCTAATCATCTTTTTATCAACTTTATTTTTGACATCAATCGCTGCTAGATTGCCTATGATCTTTGCTGCTGTCCATTTAAAAATGTTATTTTCATTTTCTAGTAGTACCTTGAAAGTTTCAAACTTAGGGTAGAGTAGCTGTGGTTCTGTTTCGCTTATGAGCAATAGAGCCTTCGAGCTCCCGTATTTCACGGAGGTAGGCTTTGCTTTCAATCCTTCGAATAATTGTGACAATAGCCTTTTATCTTTGAGTGTGTTTTTAGCTGCCTTTTCAGGTTTTATTTGCCTGGCTTCCAGTTTTTTGAGGATAGTATCCATAGAAGAAGAGATAAAGTTAATTAAAGTAGGCAATTAGTATATTTAGCATATAAATTTTATTTTATATGCCATAATCTTCAGAGCTCTTTGTATCTTTTTAGAATTCTGTAGACTAATAGTGTAATCCACTCGGAAGGATCTTTCTTTTGGCCGAAATCCCAGTCACTCCAAGATCTGTATACTGACTCAGCCTTTAGCATTTGACGATCTTTAGTTTTTGCTTCTAATATATTCATCATCTCCTTAAGATATTTATTACCTTTTAGATGCTTAAACTTTGTTAGAGCATCGAGTACGTGCAGGATGTCATACCAGACAAATGGAGCTTTCAATTTGGAAAAGTCAGTTCCCATCCCAAATAAGTATGGTTTCCGCCTTTTTCGATCTTTCCATAGCTCAAATATGGTATCTATCCCTATTTGAGCCTCTTTACTTTTGTGGTACTTTGGCAGTTTAGAGAGTACTTTCACCATATAAAAGTTGAAATATGGGCAGGGATCATCTTTGCGTCCGGGTCCTCGAAATTTTCCTCCGAGTTTAGTGTCACAGGAACAGGGCCAGCCATTATCACGTTGAAGTTTCAGAAGAAAATCAAAAGCTTTTTTAACTTTCGGATGATCTTTATATCCGAATTTGATCAAGGCATATACTACATCTACAGCGTCGCACGCAATCCAGCTAAGTTCATCTCTTCCGCTTCCTCCAAAAGCTTTTGGGATGTTCACTTTGATCTGAAAAGGGCCTTCTAACGATTGATGTTTGAGAACTTTCACAGCAATTTCTCGGATAACCTTATCTTTTTTATTGAATCCCAGGTCAACAAGGAATATTAATTTGTGAATTAGATGACTGGCATCATTATGGCGTTTTATTGCAGGACCCGGCCAATGTTCGAGCTCTTTGAGAATCTTTTTTATCTTTGGATGCTTAAGCATTTCGTTTCTGGCCTTTATCACATCAG
>JAHIVN010000001.1 GCA_018816645.1 Patescibacteria group bacterium
CAGACGGGAACTGAAAGAGGTATAGTATAATTCGTATTAGCTTCTTCCTGCTTCTAGCGAGAAGCTTTGTTGATACGAATAGAGTTACTATTGTTCCCACAAGAATAATCCCGCTGATAGCAACAAGTAAAAGAGGCTCAATATTATTTGAATAGTAATAATTACTTCCACCCAATAGCTCGAAAATGCCACTGAACAATAAATATGGGAGATATACAGTGATAACAACCGGCAGAACAAGCCATTCTAAAAAACTCATACTTCCATCATTCACCCCCTTGTTATCCGAAGTGTCTTCGAAAACAACTTCTTCATCCATCTCCGTATACGGCAAGTTTGATGCTAAAAGTTTTGTTATCCGCATATTCTTTTCTGGTGTAAACCAGCTTCCCTTACCTAGTTCCTTGGTAATCTCTTCAATTTCAGTTTTAGAAATTTTCCCAGCATAGCTAGTGCTGAAATAGGAAGAATCTTCATCAGAATAATAATTCTCAATATCATAGTTCTCTACCCTGGCTTTGTGATCACCGATGACGTAAATTTCTACAGCTAAGTTTCGTTTGGCCAGAGCAGTCAGTTTCATGGGATAAATCATATCTGTCGTTTCGAAAGAAAACCTAAGGGGATCTACACTTCCTTCTGATAACTGCATTTCCACACCAGTTGATTCTGTAAATTTGTTGTTAACTTTGACAGTAACAAAATACCAGCCGCTGTCTAGGTAGTCCTGAACAGTTGGCAGGGCTTCGGACCAGGCTTCCTCCTGATCTGCATTCTGCTGTATGGGGAAATAATAGTCCTCTTCCTCTGTCACAGGCAATTTGTAATCATTTTCATTCATCCAATCTTTCAGATCATCTGCCACTTCTGCTGTAAGAATTGTGTAATCATAAATCCCGATACTCTTTTGTTCTATGACTTGTACTGTAGACTTTTCTTCAAGTGCCGCACCTGTAACATCGCTGTACATGACAGGTGAATAGTAATTGTTATCACCTCTAAGCTTTTCTAGGATATTCTCCTTTGGCTCAGTGAACTCAGCTAGTTTTCGAAAGATTGAAGAATCAACCTTTGACACTTCAGGCTTTGAAGGAAGCGGTATCACCCAGCCAAAATCAGAAGCATTACCAGCGAAGCTAATAGATATCACCAGATCTTCCCGCCCGTCTTGATAGATAATCAGTGCTTTTTGCTGTGTCTCATAAACATAGTATTCACTTGGAGGCAAAATCATACCATCAGCCTTAACTTTTGAAGGTCCGGCTGACATTAACAGAAACGTAACCAGGAGAATTATATTTAGAAATTTCTTCATTCTAAACAAATTTTAAAATTATTTAAATTAATGTAACACAACTAACTATGCAAAACAAACAGCAGATTGCATTTATATAGACAGTTATGGTTACAGATCTCCTCAGAACATAACTAGTACTCATCTGACAAGAGTACTGTAACATTTTACATATTTTAAATAATTATAACGAACTTGAAATACATGAGAAGGGATGAAGTGATAATGTCATCATAAAAGAACAAGCTATACGGACGAAATAGTAGGTAAGTAGTAGAGAAAGGAAAAATGTAACTGGGCATAGCGATAGTAAATAATCCCGGTTTAGTAGATAAATTCAGACCTGTTAAAATCTTCAGGAAGCCTATACAACTAATCGGTATTTATCGGCCTTAGGCTAGAAACTACAGCCTCTGCTTGCAAAAGTAGCTTTTTATTCTCTCCTTCTATTTTAGAGAAATCACTAGCCTCAACCTCTGCGTCAATAATAACCAAATAATCCCTCTCCCCTATTCTTACCTTATTATCCCAATTTTCATATGACCCTTCTTGATAATGGTTAAACAGTGTTTTTATCAAGAGGTATCTTCCGTTGTCTAAAGACTGCCACAATTCATGTTTGGTGTAATCTGTGTCGGCAATTCTGATAGGATAAGTATTATAGTTAATGTTATCCGACAACAGAGATTCCAGGTATCCGTCTAACGACACTTCCACATCTTCCCAACTATAAATGCGAATACTTCCATTATGATTTTCTATAGACGCAAAAACTGCTCCACCGAAAGGCTCATCGTCTACACTGGTAGCATATGACCAACCCTCCGGAAGTACGACAGAATAATCTAGGGTATAGTCAAATATTTCTTGGTACTGTACTTTTCCGGTTACTCGAAACGAACCGATGATCTTGTCTGCTACTTCCTCTTCTTCAGGATTCAACCCAGCCTCCTTTATAAGGAAAAGTCTATTTGGAAATTCATATAATGTTCGGCCATCACTGGAAACATACTTTCTTGTTTTGTATGAATTGATCTCCTCATCCTGCGAGTATGTATAGTCGTTGAAGCCGTTCCAGAAACCCAGTGAATACACAACTGTGACCACTGAGTTATCATTCCCCTGTGCCAATATTGAGAACTCGGCTAAGTTTTCAGATGCCTCTCTTTCAACTACCAGCCAATCCTTTTGAGGATATCTCAGACTAAAGCCATAATTTGTCCTTGCAAAAATCAGCCAATCTTGAGCAGCCGAGCTGTCTTCACCGAGAGCATAAATCTTTACACTTGCCAGAATAAACTCATAGATCTCAAATTCTTCCTCCTCTACTGTTCCGAACTTTACATTGAAGAACTCTGAATTCTTTTGGGCAGAAATCCTGTCAATAGCAGTATACTGGTACCCACTGTAATTAACCCAGCCGGTATATTGCTTGCCACCAATATCAAATTTCTCAAGTTCTTTTGAGGGCTCGTCAGCACTTTGATAGATTTTGAAATATGATTTCTCACTTGTAACACTAACTGACAGCTTTTCTTGTGCTTTGTCTTCTTCTAATACCCAACTCAGGGGGTATGTGAATTCAAACCCATTTTCAAGATCAACATAAGTTTTCCACTCCTTGATCTTATCAAGCACTGACTCCTTTGCAACAAGTGAAATCTCAAAGCTTTGAGACTTACCGGAATTAAGAGTAAAAGAAGTATCATAAACTTCATATCCTTTCAAAGTTACCCTCATTTCATATTTTCCTTCCTGTAGCTTTTTTACATACGGTGTCTTGCCCACTGAAGCATACTCCGTATACTCTTCTCCTTTTAACAACACCTCTGCCCCTTCAGGAACTGAATTTACGCTTACAGTTCCACCGGTCGGTACAAGTATTTCATTAACTGCATTTCGGATAGACGGAACTGCAGCATAAGCAACACCTCCTACCATAAATATAGCTAAGAAAGAACTTAACATTGCAATCTGCCATTTCACCCCTCGGAAGAACATTCCCAGAAACGATCTTTTTTTACCTAATCCCGCGATATGGTCCCGGCGTTCATTCTCCAGCTTTTTAGCCTGCACGGTATTCTCAACAAGCTTGTCTAGGTTTTTCAAGAAAGTTTTATCCAAGTGGATATCGTCGCCGTACGCAGCTTTAGCAGCGTCTTCTATCGGTTTATTAAATTGTTCTTTATTAGAATTCTTCATATTTCTGCTATCATTTATAACTTTCAAATAAGCCTAAAGTAACACTAATTCTGATTATCTGGTCTCTTCATTTCACACAACTTTTTTGCATTTTTACCTCGTCAAAGCTCATCCTTGTAATCTTTAAATGCGTCCTGCCATTCATCTACCAGTTCTTCTCTACTTTCCGCTAAGTTTTCTGAACGAAGAAGGGTAACATCATTCTTTCCGCTCAGTTATCAGTTTTCTCAGCAAATCGAGGCCCCTATAAAACTGCATTTTCACGGAGGCTTCAGACTTATCGAGAAGCTGTCCAATCTCGCCAAAGGTTAAGTCCTCTGTAAACCTAAGCGTAAATAAATGATTAAGTTCTTCGGGAAGATCTTTTGCAATTTCGTTGATCTGGTTTATTAAATCTTCTCTCGATAACTCATCGGTGATATCAACGCCTTCTTCTGCGGGCTGGACTACCATTGAGTCAAAGGAAATGTTTCGTTCCTTTCTACTTCTATAATAGTCAACTATCAGATTGTGGGCTATTGTGTAGAGCCATACTACAAAAGGCTTGCTCTGATACTGATAGTTGTCAAACTTCTCTATTGCCTTTACAAAAGTTTCGCTAGTTATGTCTTCAGCTAAATCCCTATTTTTCCCTACTCTACTATAACAGTATCGAAAAACAGCCTTCAGATATTTCCTATACAGAAGTTTAAAATTCGAAAGATCAGTCTTGGCAGCTTTGATCAATTCTTTGTCGCTTATTTGACTGTTTGTCACATAGAGAGAATATAATGCTGGTATTTTAATACTATTCAGGGAATTTGTTAATAGCTGCAAATAAATTTAAGGCGCAGGCATTAAAAATACCTTTTTAGTTAAATCAATTGTGCAGTCCGCATTGCTACTTCACTAGACATTAGAAAGGTTAAGTAGTTTATGCTGGCCTTTTTATATTCATATAATTGAGTTTATAAGTAATATCTTTCTTTTTCAAAAGAAAGATAAGTCTCAAATACTACGAAACAAAGCATTAACCCATCTCAATTACTAGTTAAAATGAATATGCGTTGGGAATTCTAATTTAACTAAGTATACAACATATCGATTAACAAATCGTTCTGATAATGCTATGATAATCTCATGATCGATGACATTGGTGCGTATCCACAGGAGAAATCTACTGTCCAAGTCAGAAAAAGTAAAACCAAGACTCTCACAAAGGTATTTGCTCTCTTTGCCTATGCCCTGCTCTTCTTGGATATCGGCATTGTTATCGGATTTCAACTTGCCCCTCGAAAAGTTGCTGTTGAACCGGAGCCAGAGATAGCAGAGCAGCTGCCTGATACCGGAGAGGAGTTTCCCTATCTTTCGGATGAGCCTATCAGGTCCCCTCTTAACGGTGAAATAATCGAAGAGGGAGATTATGAAAAAAATATTCACAATATTCCGCATGCAGTCATAATCTCAAATAATGAATCCGCAAGAGACGAACAGTATGGATTAAACTATGCCGATATCGTGTATGAGGCCGAAACAGAAAGCGGCATTACCCGGTTTATGGCTATATACTGGACCAATCAGGATAGCTACATTATCAAGCCTGTCCGAAGCGTAAGGAAATACTTTCTAGAATGGGCAAATGAATACGGAAATATCCCGGTGACTTTCTCCGGATTTGCTCAAACGATAAATCCGGAAACTGACTCCTGGGGTTATTATAAAACAAACAGCATTCGGACAACTTACTACGATTGGCCATTTACCTGGGACGAAGATTGCCTCAAAACTCATCCAAGCATGCACTGTAAATCAGTAGCACCTGCAACTCTTTATACACTTTTTGATCAGAAGGGCTGGAGCTTTGAGTCTTGGGAGGGATTCCTGAATAAGAATGAGTGGAAATTTGACGATGCAAAAACTAACCCCAAATCTTATAAGCAGGCCAGCGAAGTGACTTACAGCTTTACCTCATACAATGACTGGAGCAGTCATTGGGTCTACTCAAAGAAAGACAACTCTTACAGGAAATACGACCCCGACAATTCACACCTTGACATGAATAATAAAAAGGTGATAAAGGCAAAGACATTAATCTTACAGCGGATTGAGCGCAAATATACGGGTGATGATAAAGGAAGAGTCGTCTATCATACTGTGGGTGAGGGAGATGCCTACATTCTAAGAGATGGATTAAAAATTCCAGCAACCTGGAAAAAAGAATGCAGTCAGTGCAGAACCCGCTGGCTTTCACGTGAAACCGTCGGACAGGAAATATCCTTGAGTCCTGGGCTTATTTGGGTTGCAGCAATTCCCTCCGACAAAGAAATTACCTTTAAATAAATTGCCGAAAGACATGCTGCTTCCTGCTTTACTGAAGAGACTATTCTGCTATAATTACAGCAAAGTTCGTTGAACATTTTACCATCTTTATTTATGATTAAACTAGGAGAGCTTTTAAAATCTAAAAGAGAGGGCAGGGGATTAACAGTCTCTCAAGCAAGCGAAAACACGAAAATCCCAGAAGAATTGATATCTGCCCTTGAGAACGGGGAATATGAACTTTTCTCATCCGAAGTATACCTGAAGGGTTTTATCAAGAACTATTCTAAGTTTCTCGGAATAGAGACTCTGAAAGCTTTGGCTATATACCGTAGGGAACAAAGAGATTTTAAAGAAGATTCACTCAAAGATTCACAGAGACCAATCAAGCAGCCGAGAGCCTTTATCACGCCAGGAAGGATAGTACTTATGATTACTCTTTTGATACTAGTCTCTGTTGTATCTTTTGTAGCTGTTCAGGTAAATAAGCTAGTTCAGCCGCCGAGCCTTGAACTAACTTCTCCTCTTGTAGCAAATTCACCTTCCGAGCTTTATCTAGAAGTCGACACTGATTCTATTTCACTGATGGGAAAGGTCGAAGTTGGAAGTAGGCTCCTGATCAACGGCAATGAAGTCACTACAAATAACCTTCAGGAATTTGCTGTGGACGAATATTCTCTCAAACCGGGAAGCAATGAGATCTATATAGTAGCAGAGAGTTATTACTTTTCAAAAACAAGTCAGATAAAACTTACTGTTCTTTTCGTCCAGAAACAGCAGGCGGATGAAAACACCTCTCCGGAAGAAAGCGGGGCAGAGGAAAATCCTCCAGGAGTAAAGAATGAAATGAAAGTTAACATTGACATTTTATCAGAAGCGGCGTGGGTAGTTGTTACAGTAGATGATGAACCCAAACTGCAGGATACGCTTGAAGCTGAATCCTCCTATCAATTTAAAGCTCAGAAGGTTTTTTCTGTATATTCACCACGTCCCAACATGTTAAAGCTAACAATTAACGACAAGGAATACACTTTCGGGTCTCAGACGCCGGCCGTATTCCGGCTGGTCAACGGAGAAGTTGTGCAGGAATAGACATTGCGAAGTATAGCGGTCAAATTTAACTAGTCTAGTGAAAACATAAATGCGAACCCAAATAGAAGAGATCAAGGAAAAGCTCAACATACTTGAAATAGCCCAAACTTATCTTTCAAATTTTCGCAGAAGCGGAGCAAATTACTTTACATTATGTCCATTTCATAACGAAAAGACTTCCTCATTTGCTGTCAATCCGGACTTGGGTATCTATAAATGTTTCGGCTGTGGAGAGTCCGGAGATGTGATAAGTTTTATCGAAAAAATGGAGGGAGTCGATTTCCCGAAAGCCTTGGAGATGGCAGCAAATAAAGCGGGAGTTGAGCTAAAAACTACTTTCTCAAAAGAAGATGAACTTGCCCAAAAGGAGAAAAAAAAGGTTCTTTCTCTTAACAACCTTGTGGCCCAATACTATCATTTTATCCTCACGAAACATAAAAATGGGAAGAAGGGAAGAATATACGCCAAAAAAAGAAAGGTAACGGCCGTACTTATCACAAAATTTAATATTGGTTATGCTCCATCCTCTTATACAAGTCTTATCAAATTTTTGAGGGCGAAAGGATACAAAGACAACGAGCTCGTGCGGTGGGGATTTGCCGCATCTGGAAATGGCAGAATTTATGATAAATTTCGAAGCCGGCTGATTTTTCCCCTAATTGATCACCTGGGAGACATCGTAGGATTTTCAGGGAGAAGTATTCTAGAGAACTCTAGGGCGCCAAAATACCTGCATAGCCCGCAGACAATTGCATTTGACAAGAGTAGACTTTTATTTGGTCTGAGTGAGGCAAAAAACAGTATAAGGAAATCTGATGCTGCTATTCTTTGCGAGGGACAACTAGACGTAATCAGCTCGCACAAAACATCCATCACCAACGTTGTTGCATCGCTTGGAACAGCTCTGTCAAATAAACAGCTGGAGTTAATCAAAAGATACACTTCGAATATTAAATTCTGCCTGGACTCTGATTATGCCGGAGAAGTCGCTCTAATTCGTGGTGCGAACCTCGCCCATAGCATCGGCCTTAATGTAGAAACCGTTACTTTGCCCCAAGGAAAAGATGCGGACGAACTTATAAATTCGGATCCCGGCTTATGGGTAAATTCTATCAAAAAGTCGGAAAGTATCATAGATCATCTCATCCTGAGACTGGAAAAAAGGCTCGATTTAGGTAACCTTGACGCTAAAGAAAATTTTTATAAAATAATCCTGCCAATCATTTCGGGTCTTCCCCGGAAAATGGATAAGTCTCATTATATTCACAAAATTTCATTTATTCTTAACATTGATGAAAACATCCTGCTTGAAGAACTCGATAATTTAACTACAAGGGAAAACCTATCAGAGATAAATTCTGCTAAAGTAAGAAAGGTGCTTGAGTCTCCTGCTGTAAAGAAAGAAGAATATCTTCTGACTCTAGTTCTTCAACATACCCAGTTCTTAGATTGTTCCTTTAAGACGTGCACTCCAAGGCATGTGCTTTCTCCAGCAGCCAGATCCGTCTTAGAAAAACTGAAAAAATATAAAAATAAGAAAAAGAGGTTTGTTTTGAAAAATTTTATAGCTGGACTTGAGAATGTCGAAGTAGTCCTTGTCCGGAAACTGCTGATAACTAAACTTGATACCTATTTTAAACTTGAAAATGAGTTTGAGATTGAGTTAACCAAGCTATGTCGCCACCTAAAGCACAACTATCTTCGAACGAAGATCCGACTTCTGAAACCTCAAATCCAGTCTGCGGAGGAAAAGGGAGACAAAAAACTTTCACGATCTCTTCTGGAAAAACTCGCGACTCTAGCCAGTGAGATTTCGAAGGAGTGAGGTTGTTTCACTCGAAACGATAAGTTAGGTTAAAAGGAGAAAGAGCATATTTGGCTAATTGATCCTGGCTTTCCCTTTCATATTAAAGGAATTTCTTCGTATTTGCTTTTAGCGAAAGGATGCTTTAGAATTCTTTGTATCCCCAGAACCCTTCGCTTAAATTAACTTGTATTGTTATGATTGCGAAAATAACATCCGCAGCCGTAATAGGTCTTGATGCACAGCTTGTTTATGTCGAAGTTCACTTTTCAAAAGGAAAGAGCAAGTTTTTTATTGTAGGAATGCCTGACAAAGCATGCAGCGAATCAAAAGAGCGTGTCTCTGCTATTATCAGGAACCTCCTCGGCCGCAGGATTCCGGCAGGAACAATTACAGTAAACCTTGCGCCAGCAGACATTCTCAAAACAGGACCTGTATACGACCTTCCCATATCAATTGGAATATTGAGTGTACTCGGAGAAATTCGCTTTGATCAAAACAAGAAGATGTTTTTTGGCGAATTAGGCCTTGATGGTCGTACAAAACATGCTGATGCAGTACTTGCAATATCAGATCTTGCAAGAAGAAAGGGAGTTAGCGAGCTGTACATTCCAGAAAGTGATGTTTCAGAAGCTGGTCTTATACCTGGTACAGAGATACTTCCAGTCAGAGCACTTTCCGATCTTGTTGCACATTTAAATAGAACGGAAAAAATCAAACCCTTTAAGCAGGTTAAACACACCAATCAATCATCCATTTCTGAGTTTGATCAAGATGACATAGCCTACATAAAAGGACAGAAACAGGCTAAAAGGGCTATGGAAATAGCTGCATCAGGAAGCCACAATCTGCTTATGTGCGGATCTCCTGGCTCAGGAAAAACCATGCTTGCAAAGAGTCTTCCTGGGATTCTTCCAACACTTACATTTGAAGAGGGTCTTGAGGTCACTAGGATATATTCAGTTGCAGGTCTTCTAAATAACAATCATTCGCTGCTGAAATACCGTCCATTCAGAAAGCCTCATCATACGATAAGTCACATAGCATTAACTGGAGGGGGAAGCATACCTAGACCTGGCGAAATATCATTGTCTCATAGGGGAGTATTGTTTCTTGATGAATTCACTGAGTTTTCAAGCAAGTCGATTGAGTCATTAAGACAGCCTCTCGAGGATGGCGTTATAACGATCTCACGTGCAAAGGGAACACTTACTTTCCCTGCTAAATTCATGTTGATCGCGGCAATGAATCCCTGCAGGTGTGGATGGTACGGAGATGACAGCAGAGAATGCTCATGTTCACCATTAGAAATCACACGGTACAACAAAAAGATTTCAGGACCGATTTTGGACCGCATAGATATTTCACTTAAAGTACAAAGAGTCGAGTTCAATGAACTAAATTCAAATATGAATACAGAAACATCCAGTTGTGTCCAGGCTAGAGTGCAGAAAGCAAAAGAGATTCAGAATAAACGCTTTACTAATACTCACATTACTTCAAATAGTGAGATGTCTCAGAAAGATATTGAACTAAATGTAATATTGGATTACACCTCTAAAGTAATTCTCAAAAAAGCAGTAATAAAGCTGAACATGTCTGCGAGAAGTTATTTCAGAACCATGAAGGTAGCCAGAACAATCGCAGATCTAGAACAGTCCGAAGCTGTAAAGTCATCACACGTAGCCGAAGCTTTAAGTTATAGAATTGCAGATGCGACCTGATAATTTGAATCAACCTTAAACGATCCTCAAAATGCTAAAGTTGAGATTTTTTCAATATCTATCATTTTCTGATAAAATTAAGACTTACTATTAAAGTTTACCATATGAAAAAGATCTTACAGCTTGGCGACCACCTCCTTGAACGGAAATCCAAGCACGTTAAAGATATAAAATCTAAGAGAGTTCAAACTGTTATCGCTGACCTCATTTCTTTATGCAAAGCAAAGGAAGAAAATAGCGGTGGCCTTGCAGCACCCCAGATCAGTGAAGATCTCAGATTATTTGTTGCAAGAAGGCTCGACCTTGAAGATGAATACCAGAAAAAGGGGAGAAAAATTGTATCAGAACTGGGAGAGATGCTTTGGGAAGTTTTTATCAATCCCAAGATTGTCAAAAAGGGGGAAAAACTTTCAACTTTCTGGGAGGGATGTTTGAGCGTAGATAATGGGAAGCTCTTTGGACCAATTACGCGTCCTTCTACTGTACAAGTGGAATACACTGACCAATCCGGCAATCAGAAATTATTGGCTGCATATGATTATTTTGCGCATGTAGTACAACATGAACTTGACCATTTAAACGGGTACCTCTTTGTAAAATATATAGACAATCCAGAAAATCTTTGGAAAAATGCTGATCTGGATAACTATCTACGTGATCACGGAGATTTTCCCCCCGAAATCTAATTCAGAAAAACTTCCCAAGCTATCAATTCAGAATACCTAGAAATTAGAATTTATTCTCTTAATAAGACAGGATTCGTGCAAACGACTCTTCACTATAGGTTAAAAAATACATAGTCGATAAAATCGAAGAACTCCTGAATGATACATTCTTTTACATACTGCTTTTATATGGAAGAATTTATTAACTGCCATTTGATGCAGCAAGAATCCAGCCTTTAGTTTACACTCATCCCAGACATATCACACACTAAAGTCCATTTTCAACCTATAAATAGATGTTTTCTCTGATAAGTTGAGCTGTACGTTTATAAATGTGAGAAGGTTTTAACTTTGCCTTAGTAGAGTATTGTCGAACCAATTTATTCTTGTATAATGCGCACCAACTTTTAGATATCTTTACAGTATAGCGTTTATTTACTTACAGTTAAGGAAAACATCGTTACTATAGGGATTATTGACATTTATACGCTTTTAGGGCTAAACTATAAGCGAATCCCAAACATGATTTACTGCCCGTTTGGGCAATCCCTCAAATAACTTTTAGGGAAATAATAAAGAAAGGAGGAAAGTAAGTATGAACAAAATGGACTTAGTAAACATGCTGGCTGATAAAACCGGTATGACAAAAAAGGGAGCTGCAGAAGCTCTCGACACAGTTCTTGGTGCAGTAATGGGTGCACTCAGGAAAGGTGAGAAAGTTACCATCACAGGATTTGGTACATTTGAGGTTCGAAGCCGAAAGGCACGAACTGGACGAAATCCTCAGACTGGTAGTGAGATTATGATCCCTGCAAGAAAAGTTGCTGCTTTCCGAGCTGGAAAAGCACTTAAGGATGCAGTTAAGTAATTTCAACGCTTTCTAAAGAGGTAAAAAGCCCTGTACAAGTTACAGGGTTTTTACTTTGTATCCAAGTTTGTATTTAGCTTGTTGAAAATAAGAAGCAATTCTCAGATTCCGTTGACCCAAAAATGATCAAGTTGATTGAGATGATTACTCTTAGGTAAACTCGGGGCATGCGTCTTACATTTCACCAACCACTGTAGACTGAATACTGATGGCTGATACCAGTTCCCGGTTACCAGATATCGGTTACCTGCTACCAGTTACCTGTTACTTCCTATTCCTCAAATCACCTGAATCGGCTATAATACTTCCGCTTACATTTTCGAGTTTGTAATGATGGCATCTCAGCTAGACGTTCTGATTACAGTACCTGTTTACAACGAGGAGAAACAACTCAGAGAGAAGATATCTGAACTTGACGCTTACTCGCGAAAAAATCTTAATGGTCTTAAATATCAAATAGTAATTACAGAGAACGGATCAAAAGATAAAACACCTCAAATCGCCAGGCAATTATCAAAGGACCTTGAGTATGTCAGCTTATACGAGCATCCCGAGCAGGGCAGGGGCAAGGCTCTTTATGCGCTTTGGAAACATATGAATGCCAGGTGTTATGCATACATGGACGTAGATCTAGCCACAGATATAAACCATACTTTTGAGCTCGTAAATTCAATATTGAAAAAAGGATACGACGTATCCCTCGCCTCAAGAAACTTAAAAGCTTCTAGGGTGCATAGAGGGCTAAAAAGGACTATAATTTCTAAGGGATACATTTTCCTTTTGAAATCAATCTTTAGATTAAGGGTCTCTGATACGCAATGCGGATTTAAAGCTATCAGTAAAAGGGCAAGAGATTTACTCTGGCCGTGTATGGATCCTTTAAACTGGACAGGAGCGGCCTGGTTTTTTGACGCTGAACTCGTCATCCTTGCAGAAAAGCTGGGTTTAAAAATATTTGAGATTCCGGTAAAATGGACCGAGGCCCCAGGTTCAACTGTATCAATAAGAAGTACAATTATAGAAGACTTAAGTGGTATATTTCGATTATTAAAAACAAAGCCATGGCAAAATCGCAAAAGCTAAGTTCTGCCAGTTTGGGAATCTTTAGGAGGTTTCCAGCAATTATAACTTTTTTCCTTTTCTTTATCATTGTATTTTTTTCTTTTGGGACAAGATTTTATGACCTTGGCAACCCCGGCTATTACGTATTTGATGAGAATTATTTCATACCAATGGCCCAGAAATACATGCGGGGGGAATTCTTTGGCGATCCGCACCCTCCTACTGGGAAGCTACTTATTACTGCCGGTGCATATTTTTATCCGGACGATATTAAAGAGGGGGAACTGACTGATGAATCTCCGTCTGCCCCGACAGAGAGTCTTGTAAAATATCGATATGTTCCTGCATTTTTCAGCGCAGTTCTTCCGCTTTTAGTTTTTATAGTCATACACTTATTTACTAAATCAAACCTGCTTTCTTTTCTTGGCGGTTTTCTTATCACCTTTGATAACGCGCTCCTTGTGCATGGCAGATTTGCTCTTTTCGATGAAATTCTTTTTGCTTTTGTATTAATTTCTCTCGTTTTTACACTTCTTTTTGTAAAATATTCCAGAGGGGATATAAAAGATATTTTCAAGGGGAGGAATCTCTTCAAACGGCTAGCTCTCCTTCTTTTTTCAGGAATTTTTGCAGGATTGGCTCTATCAACAAAGTTTATAGGTCTTGCAAGTGTTGGCTTTTTGTGTCTGGCGATTGTTTACAGAACTTTTCTCGACCGCTACACTTTAAATCTTAAATCAGCAATCTTTATCCTTGCTCAGATTGTCATCCCGTTCCTTGCGATTCTTGGTGTGTTTTACGGATCGTTTGCCATTCACTTCAAGCTTCTCAAATCTTCAGGAGTAAATCTTGAAGAGTTCAGCCAAGCATATCAGGACTGTATAACAAAAGATAAATCCGGCTGTCAAATATCAAACGCTGCGCTGACCAATGAATCTATCAAATGGTCATTTAACTATGAAAACCGGGTACCAGCCGTAGATTTTTGCAAAGAGGGAGAAATGGGAAGCACTCCAAAGCAGTGGCCGTTTATGGGTAGAGCCATAGCATACTCATTCTCAAATCATTCAACTATTCCTCTTTCTACGGTGAGCTATGTGTATCTGACTGGAAATCCTATCGTCTGGTACTCAGGACTGCTTGCAGTAGTATTTGGCTTTTCTCTACTAGTCGTATCTTTCTTTCTTCTCAAATCCCTGATCAACAAAAAGATTTTATTTATTTTGTTTGCCTACTTTATAAATTATGCTCCATACTTTTTCATACAGAGAGTAATGTATTTCTATCATTATTTTCCGGCAATGATTTTTTCTGTCATTCTTTTGATGTTGCTATTGCAAGAATTTCACAGACTTAACCTCAAGGGGAAGTTGCCGGACTTACAAAAAGGACTCTTTGTTCTTTTGTACGTTATGCTCGCTTTTGTATTCTTCCTTCTCTATTCTCCTCTGTCATACAATAGAAAGGTAGATATCTCATATGTCAAGAAGATTATTTTTTCCACTCAGTGGAATCTGAAAGCCGATCCTTATAACTATAATCCGACATCTGAATAATCAATCGCTGACCTTGAAGAGGTTAATTTTTTCGTTATAAGTTAACTGAACAGAGTTGTCTTGAGTTCCTTCAGAAATTATGTAATCAGCTAAGTCTTTGGTAGTAAAATAGTTGCCTGCTAGGTAATAATCGAATGCATGCTGTGCTCCTCCCATAACATACTTATCACCGTCAATGTAAATCTTACTGCCCTCGGGGAGCTGTTTGTCTATGTTCTCAAATTCTTTAGTGATAACAGCTCCTGATGTTGAGCTGTCTGCTTTCTCTTTATTGATCTGATAGATACTAAGTATAAATACTGCTGCTATGATAATTGCAGCATATTTCTGCAAGTTCTGTGGGATAAGAAGCGACAAACTCAAGTACAGTACTATAGGGATTCCAACGAGGTATATCGCTTGGAAGTCATGAATAAACACAAAGTTTCTCATCATAAAATGCCACAGAAGCCCAGAGCCGATAAAAAGTACTAAGTATCTATAGTCAAGCTTTAACTTTTTCAGGTACTTTTTATAATCGAATTCTAAGATTTTTGATATTAAAAATGGTGATAATAAAGCAAGTAATGGTATAAAAACACGTCCAAGAAATGGCTTAATTATATTTTGAATGTAGGTAGTCTGATTATCTATTACAAATTCGATTAGATTTGGGCCACCGTCTCCTAACCCTACCCGGAATGCGATACTATTTATAGTAGGTAAGTCAGATAGATTACCCCCAAGAAATCGCCATTCATTTAGAATTTGTAGAGTCAGAATTACACCGCCAAATATTACACTTGCAAGAAACGATAGAAACAAAGGATCCTTAAAAGTAACAACAATTCTCTTCAACATACCTAACTTTCTTTTTTCAGCTACTGCCTTAATAACAAACCAGCTTGCGTAAACTGTATACGGCTGCCAGCCCGAAAGGATCGAAAGCAGTACTAGAACAGCTAGGAGAGCTTTGTTTTTGATAATTTTTTCTTCCCAGTGATAGCATATGAAAATGGCGAGCATAAAGCCAAACAGTGAAGGCGTATCATTGAAGATCATATCAGAATAATACAACATGTACGATGAGCTGAAAGCGATGAGTACAACCGAAATGGCTTGATAATTATTCTTCAAAATTCTTCTAATCGTCAAAAATGCTAAGGTTATAGCACCGATTAAAAACAAGTTCATTGTCTGCCGGGCAATATATACTTGCCCTGAGAAGTCGCCATATAAGGGAGCGGTGACACCCTTGATCATTAGAAAAGGAAAAATCGGGAATCTATTATAGGGCTCGTATTGAATATTCTCAGTCGAATAATTTTTTGCACTAAACATGAGAAAATTGTATTTTGGTGAGATATTGCTAGCAAGAGTAAGCCCATGCGTAGAAAGCCAGGCATGATGACCTGCCATAAACCCTGCTTTTGTATGCTGAAAAACTATAATACTCAAGAAAACAAGGAGCAGAATCACTAACTGGATAATTGTTTCGTTCTTTATAGTTTTGCTTTTGCTATTCTTTTTCATTGTCCAATTATCTTATATCAAATATAATCTGTCTACTAGTAATGTTTTCCTTATAGATATGAAGAAAATTTTAAAGGCGAAAAAGAAAATAAACATTTCTGCTGTAATGCTAACCTCAGTAGTTGCCTTTTTTGTTATTACTTTCCTTATCAATATTACCTGGAAAATCATAAACGATAACGGAGATCTAAATCTCTATACACATCAAGCGGAATCTTTTTTACAAGGCCGCTTAGACCTCGATGCAAATTACAAAGATGTAGCTGTATACGATGGAAAGTTTTACTCTCCATTTCCTCCCTATCCGGCAGTTATCCTCATGCCTATAGTAGCGGTTTTTGGCACGGAAGCTACTAGAGTAATATTTGTAGCCTTATTTCTCACTCTGATCAATGCAATTATGCTACGTAGAATTTTGAAAAAGTTAAAAGTTGAGAATAAATATATCCCTTGGTTAAATTTGGCTTTTTTCCTGGGTACCGGATATTGGTATGTTCTTCAATCTTCTTCCGGAGTATGGTTTTTTGCTCACATCGTAGCCATTACCTGCATCTTCTTCGCTATTGATGAAGCGCTCGGAAAGGGTAGAGGACTACTTATCGGTCTCTTCTTGGGCGAAGCCTTTCTTTCTAGACAAGTCATGCTCTATGCTTTTTTCTTTTTACTCGCAGCTGTTTGGAAAAATTCAAACTTCAAAAACAGAAAGAGTCGAATTTTAAATGTGCTGCTATTTGTCTTTGCTCTATCGTTCTGCATCGCAATCTATCTGTGCATGAATTGGGTAAGGTTTGACAGCCCGTTCGATAGCGGTTACTCATATATTGAACTCACTGGATTTCTCAAGGAAAGAGTTGATACCTATGGACTGTTTAGTCCTATGTACATCCCTTTTAACTTTGTTTATATGTTTTTACAGGGGTTTCATATCAACATAAGTCCCCAAGTAATTCCTGCTGAAATAAGCCTGGACTCATTTGGCACATCAATCACATTTGCCAGCCCTTTTATATTTATTGCACTCCTTGCGAAGAGGCGCAGGCTTATCGTTAAAGCAGCATGGTTCTCTGTTATACTCATGATACTTCACCTTCTTTGCTATTATAATAATGGCTGGTTTCAGGTAAACACACAGAGATTCAGTCTTGACTTTCTTCCTGTTTTAATCTGTATTGTCGCATTAGGAATAAAGCAAGTTCCGACCGCAGTTTGGAAGGCATTAATCCTTTTTTCGGTTTTGCTAAATTTTCTTGCTCAGATAATTATCCCGATGTACAACGAAAGTATTTAAGAGAATGTTCTCATCCTCTGCCCCGAGATAAAGTCTTCCGCTCAAACTTGCGTCGAACTTTATTATCTTTAGACATTCCATCAAACCAGGACATCATCGTTTCAAGTGCCGGTTCAAAGGTCTTGGTACTCACAGTGATAAAAAAGAGTACTGATCCCGTATACAACAATATCGCAGCTGCGCCAATCGTTCGTCTACCTGTTGGATATACTCCTGTAGCAGGAAGTGTCTGAGAGGAAGGGGTTGTCGTTGAATATGAAGTTGTTGTGACTGTTGTTGTAGTTCCTGTTGTGGTTGTGGTATTTGGAGATGTGGTTGTTGTTGTAGTTCCTGGACTCGACGTAGTGGTCGGAGTAGTAGTAGTTGTAGTAGTAGTAGTTGTAGTTGTAGTAGTAGTTGTAGTGGTAGTCGTTGTTGCCTTGCAATCGGTATCTCCTAGCTTTTCGCCTCTCCACACGACCCAATCCTTTGCCCAGCCATCACATAAAACATCTATCTGAATCACATAACAGTTATTGGGTAAGTTGTTCTCGTCCTCTGGATCTATCTGTGTGTTGAAGTAGTCTGCAAGCTGTACCGGTCCGCTTACCTGTTTAAACGAGTGATCACATTTGCAACCGCCTTCCAACAACTGCGGATCACCTAAAAGACATTTGTTGATCTGTACATACTGTGTACTGCAGCCAACGGCACTGCATGAAGTCGAATTGCAGCCCGAGCACCACTCGAAATTGCGAGTATCCCAAGTACTTGATGGGATCCCATCATTATCATTCTCACAATCAGCCCCGCAAATATGCACCACTGCTCCGCCCCCTTGTTCATAGGCCTGTCCAGGGACAGGAGTGACCTCCTCTTCCTGACTCAGCCGAAAGCCAATATACACAGCTGTAGCTGCTAGGCCGATTGTGAGCATGAAGATAAAAACCAGCAGTAGCCTCGAGCCTTTCATATTTAATAAAAAATGTTATACTCAGAATAATATAACAGGTTTTTGTTATCAAGACAAAATCAAGCCTTTTTGAGGACTTCTTTTCCTACATACTTCTGTAGAACTTTTGGCACATGCACATTCCCATCCTTATCCTGGTTATTCTCGAGAATTGCAACCAAGATTCTTGGAGATGCTATCGCTGTGTTGTTCAGAGTGTAAACATAGCGATTCTTACCATCTTTTGATTTGTATTTGATATTCATCCTTCTTGCCTGCCAATCTCTCAGGTTTGAGTCAGAATGTGTTTCGCCATAACCGTTTCTTGCCGGCATCCAAGTTTCTATATCATACATCTTGTGCTTTCCCGCTCCCATATCTCCTGTACAGGCTATGACTACTCTGAAAGGCAACTCCAGATCATTAAGCATTTCCTTGGATAGGCCCAGAAGCTCTTCATGAATTTTGTCTGCTTCTCCATCATCATCCCGGCAGATTACTACTTGCTCTACTTTTGCAAACTCTCGGATTCTGTATAAACCTTTTGTATCCTTTCGGTAGCTTCCGACCTCGCTTCTATAACACTGAGAAAAGCCGCAAACTTTGATAGGGAGATCTTTTTCGTCGAGTATCTCATCTGCATAGTAGCCAAGAAGTGACACCTCTGCAGTCCCAACTAGATTTGTTCCCTCAGACTTTTCTTCATCGAGCCGCAGCTTCCCCGCGGGAATCGCTTTGTAAATATTATCCATATCAAATGGAAACCAGCCAGTGCCATATAATGCAAAGTCCTTTGTAAGCGTAGGGGGAACCATCAGCTCAAATCCCTTATCACGCATCTTCTCAACCGCATACATCAGTACTCCGAGATGAAGCATCACACCTTCATTCTTCAAAAAATACCCTCTGAATCCAGATACTTTTACACCGCGTTCAAGATCCAAAATATTTAAATCTTTACCCAATTCTATATGGTCTCTCGGATTAAAGTCGAAGTTAGGCTTAGTACCTATTTCCTCAAGAACCTTGTTAGCCTTATCGCTTTTGCCGACCGGAGTGTCATCAGAAGGAATTTGAGGAACATACAGAAGCAGCCTTTCGTACTCATCTCGGACATTCTTGAATTTTTCTTCAAGTTCTGTCAGAAGTTTTTTAACTTCCCTGCCGTTTTCGATGAGTTTCTCGTCCTTTTCACCTGATTTTAATTTTCCTGCTATATCATTTCGTTTCTGCCGCAGTTCATCTACCTCTTGTTTTAATGTTCGTCTCTTTGTATCCAGCTCTAGTAAATACTCTAGATTCAACTTGATACCTTTGTCCAGTATAGCTTTATCGACAGCTTTTTTATTATCTCTGATAAATTTTATGTCTAACATGTTTGCAAATTTAAAATGTAAAATTAAAAATTTAAAATGTCCATATTTCAATATACGCAATCTATTATCTCCCCGCAAGGGGATGATTCTCGATAAGTAACTAGTCCATTGTTGTAAGCTTGTTTTATAAACATTTTCTAATATACATGAAAAACCCCTATCTAACTACCAATATTGATAATCAGATAGGGGTTCTTGAATAGAACGGTGCCACCTTTATTCCGATCGAAATGATCAAACGATCGTCGATCTATAATCATTTAAATCGCTCTTTCAGCTTTTTCGGGCTTACCCGCCTGACTCATCGCCAGGAACATCGCGCTCTGCGTGATGCCGAGTGGATTCGATAAAGTCATAATTTCCCCATCACAGTTGCCGAGGAATTTCTGCAAATTTGGGACCATACCTACTAGCTCAAAGGAACTTTTTGATTGTAAGGTTATTATAACAGAGAATAAAAATATCGACAACTTGTAACATCAAATTAAGCATCTCTAGAGGCTGGAAACATAGTATATTACAACAGATGGGTTTGCCTCATTTTCATTCTGCATAAACACAAGGGTTTTAATTATCAAGTCTACAGATAAAAGTTATTGATTAAGCTCTCATTTTTCATTATACTGCATGTATATGGACCCTAAACTGCCTAAACCAAAACCAGTCTTTTTCCATAATCTATCCATAAAAGACGTATTCGGACTTATTATCTTTCTGCAGATCCCGCTTGCATTCTTTCTTTCAAACTTCATATCTACATACAAAATAATCTATTACGCGATACTAGCAGTTTTCATAGTAGTTTACACTCTTGCGGGTCAGTTCTTTTTTGAACAGCAGAAGTTAACCGGTCTCGGCAAGAAACTGATCGCATTGACAGCTGTAAACACAATAATACTTTCGTTTATCAATTTTACGGGAAACCTAGTTAGTCCATACTTTTTTGTGATTTATTTACTAATCTTTACTGTCTCAATTTATTTTGATCCGGAGATATTGATCCTTGAGTGCCTCATAATTCTCGGCTCCATCTTTACAAGTGAGCTATATGATCAGGGTACACTGAACCTTCTACTAGAAACTTTGAGTACAAGAGATCTTGCAAGTATACTCTCAATAATTGTCACTATCCCCGTAGGTCTTGTGACTGCCGCATTTGTCAAAAATTTGCGCAAACGGCAAGGATTACTCGATCTTTCAAAGGAACTCCTGATAGTTCGGGACATAGAAGATGAAGCACTCCTCGAGGAAATAAATCAAGGAGTTATAATCTTGGATCCTGAGCTTAAGATCATAAAGGTCTCGAAGTGGATCGAAAAGAACCTAAAGGTTTCTCCGCAAATACTGCTGGAAAAAGACATTCGCGAACTTGCTTTTTTCGACACCGTATCAGAACTGAGATTAAATTCCTCTGATTACTTCTATAGAAATCTTGCAGGTGAAAATCCCCATGAATTATCATGGAAGGTTAACTACAAAAACCAGTATGGAAAGTACCAAAAGTTCCTTGTAAAGCAAACCCCGCTTATCTCACAAGGACAGCTGATCGGTCATATGCTGACTCTGAAACATCCCGCAAAAAATGTTCAGGAAGCTATTTCCTCGTTTAACCAGCTTTTGAGTTTCCGCCTTAGTTCAAGCCTTGTAGTTCTGAGAAATCTTTTAAATATCTCTGCCATAAAAAATGACCCTGTATTTCCAAATATTGAAAAGCACCTGGGTCTCATCGTTAATACACTAAACGATACCTCTATCAGAAACGATATCGTTGACGGAAACCTTGTCATGCGCCCATCTAATTTCAACTTGAATAAATTAGTCCAAAACATAATTAAAAGATCCGATCCTGTACGAAACATCTCTGTCTGGAATGTTTCCCCTTTATACAAGACCCAGCCGGCAACAATAACTTCGGATCGGACACTGTGCTCTAATCTCCTTTCTTATGCTGTCAAAGGCGCTGTAAATCTTTCGGATGACTCAAACCTAAGCATTTCCTTTGAAGAAGATGAGAACACTCAGAAGCCTAAAATCGTAATATCAGTAGTTGTCAAAGACGAAATCCCAGACGGGATAAATGTACTTGAGCCCTTTTTTGCTGGTAGACTCACAATCCTGGCCAAATACAGGGGCACCGGGCTTGAGATCTATAACGCGAGTTTGCTTGCAGAATTTCTGGGTTTTGACTTTGCCGCTACTATCAGCAATAATAAACTCATAATCCAGATTATATTCTAGGCACATTTAAAATACCTTTTCTTAATAACTTTTTTATCAAAACTTTTCATGTCAGAACAAAATAAAGTGGACTTCTGGAAAGAAGTCAAAAATTCATTTAAAGGTGGGGGCAAAACTTTCCCTTGGCTGCGAAGCGGTTACATCCTCCTCGGTTTTGTGTTAGGAGTTCTTGTAACTGCATTTGTATATATCGCCGCACTTCAGCCGAATGATTCTAACAAACAGACTTCTTCCATAGTAACAGAAGAAGACACCTGCAGAGAAGATGGAGGACGATATGATAGATCTCAGAAGACCTGTTTACTTACCACAAATGATCGGGGAGACACTTGCTCAGACAATAGCGAGTGTGATGGCTGGTGTCTGGCAGATAGTGAGAGTAAAGTTGGTGAAAAAGGGGAGGGAAATTGCAGTGACGAGTTCGATATCACTGGCTGTATCAAGTTTATCGATCAGGGCAAGGTAAATTCGATCTGCATACCTGAGTAAATCCGCATAAGCTAATGTTTTTATATCCAGGACTCTTGGTTTAGTTGTTACGACTTTTGATGATATGGGGTCAGTGGTGGAAGGGATTTAGGAACTCTTTTCAGCAGGTTTTTGTAATATACAAAGATGAAACAGCTAATCAATATATATAATAAACAGGCTATCATCTTTCCAACCGGATACTTGGAGTTGGATAGTTAAGCATTCTGGGAATAGAATACAGTGTCAAGATAAATATATAAGGGTCTTGCCCAGATAACAGATAAAAAAATGTAAAAATCTGTTATGACATAGGGCAGAATGATACTAAATAAACGTCGACGGATTACAAAGCAAAAACATGTTACGATTTTAAGATCGTTTGTGGTAGATATTTCTGCAGTTAGTGCATCAAGAATAGCTGGAGTAAACAGGAAGACGGCAGATAGGTA
>JAHIVN010000064.1 GCA_018816645.1 Patescibacteria group bacterium
AGGAAACTCAGCAGTTCAGGTATATATTGATCCAACCCCTGATGTAATAGGCAATGAGTCGCTTGGTGATTACTTCGTAGGAACAGAGGTAAAGGTAGTAAGTGAATTGGTAGCTCTAGCTGACGTCAAGATCCAGACCGGAGAAGTACTTGGAGCACTTACCAAGACCGGACAAAATACGGTCTGGGCTGCAGCATTAGGTCTGATAACACTTCTTGGACTCGGACTAGCTTCAAAAAACAGAAATAACAGGAAGAAGATCTTGACACTCGGCTTAAGCACAGGGATCACAGTATTTGCTATGCTCTTCCTTCCTGGATCAGCAAAAGCCGCCAGCACACTGAAAGTAGAGATTCAACAGCCTAAAAGTCCTATAAACGTATCTACATTCGAAGTAGGATATGTCGCTCTTGATACAGATGACAAGACCATCACCATTAAGTGTTTCAAGCAAAGCCCTGGAGAAGCAACATTTGTGCAATATGGAGCGAATCAGGAAGGAAACAGCGGGAAATGTATGGCTACTGTATCCGACGAAGGTACTTACTATTTTCAAGTTCGAGCCTATATCGATAGCGAAACAATAGAAGCGTCTTCTAATGTAGTAACTGTCGTTTATGATTCTACAAAACCGGGAGTTGTAACTGACTACACAAAAGAGAAAATTGGAGACTGCAAGTACAAGCTTTCATTCACAACAGCAAGCGATGGGGGAGAAACGGTAGGAGTAGAGATCTTCCGATCAACAAAGACTTCATTTGTAGCTGATGAGAACACTCTCATCAAAAGCTTGATGATCGGACCAAATGAAACAGGGTCCTATACAGACACAGTAACAAACTGCGATAAAACTTATTACTACGTTGTTAGAGCTATCGACAATGCAGGAAACTTCTCAGCATTTGTCGGCGACAAAGTAGAAGTCACAACTACATCCGAAACAGCGATTACTAAAATTACAACTCCAACAGAAGGCGGCATAGCAGAGCTTCCAGGTGGAGTTGTCGAGGGAGCAGAAGCCGGAGAAGAGAATGGAGAAGTGCTAGGTGAACAAACTTGCGATAAAAAACAGAAGCTCTCAGGATATGTCAAAAATCAGGATGGAGAGGGCATTGAAAACGCAGAAGTAGACATATATGAGGTAGTAGAAGGTGAAGAGAAATACATAGCTACAGTCAAAACTAACAGCGATGGCTACTGGGAGACTGAAGTTTGTCCCGGAGAATACAATACAAAAGTAAAGAAAGAGAGTCTGCCGGAAGGAACTGTACTCGAAGGTGAAGAAGTTCTCGGAGCTAAAGTTGAGGAAGGACAGGACACTGCTGATGTAAACTTCGACGTAAAGGAAGACAAAGGTATCGACTTCAAGCTATGGTGGTGCCTGATACCGATTGGAGCCGTAGTTGTCATAGTAGCGCTGTATGTTATTGGGTCAAGGGGAAGGAAGGTAGGTAACTAAGTAACTAGATACCTAAGATATCAGAAAATCAAAATGCTCTATAGCCTGTGTTTTGTTGATTTGATAAGCGTATTTATAAGTTTACAGATACTTTCAAGCTCACCGACCAGCGAATTGCACTGTGATTGTCTAATAAGTTTCCTCTTTGCAGATTTTTTTAACCAGCATATTGTTTCTTGAGCAGATGCACGTGCATAGAAATAGAATCTCAACTTTTCCTTATAGAAAAATCTTCCGTGCCCCTCAGCCATATTGGCGGAAATAGAATCAACTGATGTGACTAGTTGCATTCCGATAGCTTTTTTAGGGAACCAACTCCAGGTCAAAACAATCGACCAAATATCTTCTGCCACTTCCTCAGCTTTTTTATAGGATAATATATCTTGAAACTCCACAAAGAAAACCATTTTAAATATCAATAATTACATAAGAATAGTCAATCTAGACATTTCTGCCAACTTCCTGCTCATATATATGAAACCATAAACCTGTATTCCTAACGAATTGAAGATCTCAAGTTACATAGTTACATATTACATAGTTACTTAATTACCTAATTACTTATCATCCCTCCATTTGCAAAACCTAAACTCATCTGCTACTATGCTAAGTACACTAGTGCGTTTCAAGTTTCATAAATTACTTTTTAGTTTTTTATGTATGAAAAAAGTTGCAAAGTTTATCGCAGGGTTGGCAGCTTCAACAGCGACCTATACACTGCTGGCTACAAAGGTAGTAGCTCAATATGACTGGGACTATGGCTACAGCTCATCAAGCAGTGATGGTGGATTTCTGGGCTTAGGACTCGGATTGTGCTGCTGGATACCGGTTTGCCTAGTTGGACTCGTATCCTTCGTCTTTACAATCATGATGATCCTGGATGCAGTGAAGAGAGACGAGAAAGTTCTTCCAGGAAAGATCAAATGGGTTCTGCTTATGTGGTTTACTTCACCAATCGGTGCCTTGATCTACTTCTTCACCAGGAAGAAGAAAATAGGGAAGTAAGAAGCATTCAAGATAGCAAATGAAGAAGAGCTCTGGCAACAGGGCTCTTTTTGTACAAAAGACATAATTGTATAATTTAATCAAGCACGTTTGTAATTTATTGAAATCTGAATACTCTTTGCTCAATAGCTCATTAGCCGATTGGCCCATAAGTTCATTGTCAAACCCTTGTACAACAAGCCTTTATCCATTATAATCGATATAACACTAATGAAACCTTAATTCTTAAATTTACATTCTGCATATTACATATTAGATAAAACATACCATGGCTGATACTTACCTGATTCCTTCGGTTATAGAAAAGACCAAGGACGGCGAACGTGCTTACGATATTTATTCGCGTCTTCTAAAGGAAAGAATTGTTTTCCTAGGAACACCAATCAATGATCAGGTGGCAAATGCTATAGTCGCACAGTTACTGTTTTTGCAGAAGGAAAGCCCCAAAAAAGACATCATGATGTATATCAGCTCACCAGGAGGCATCATTTACTCCGGGCTTGCTATCATAGACACTATGAATCATATCTCGTGTGACATATCTACTGTTGCTGTTGGAGCAGTCGCGTCTATGGCTACCTTGATACTTTCAAGCGGAGCTCCCGGGAAAAGATTTGCACTTCCAAACAGTATGATTCATATGCATCAGCCGCTAGGTGGAGTAAAGGGACAAGCAAGTGATATAGAGATTGAGGCAAAAGAAATCATCCGTCTCAAAGATTTATCAGCCAAAATTCTAGCAAATACAACAGGACAGAGTACTGAAAAAATTAAGCAGGACTTTGACAGAGACTTTCACATGACAGCACCTGATGCCAAAAAATATGGTCTCATCGACAAGATCATTAGATAAATTAAGTTTAAATTTCTAATCCAATGAAAAACTACTCTTGGCTGAAAGCAGGTCTCGCTGCAGCAGGAATATCCGTATTTATGTCACTTGCTTCGTATTTATCAAGTTATATCAGCTGCATAGGCTGTCTCATACTTCCGATAACCTGCCTTCTTTGGTTCGCGTTACCTTTGGGGGCGGGATTTCTAGCAGCTACTTGGGCTAAACTCGAACGAGATCAGTTCTCAGAAGCTATAAAGCAGGGAGTCCTTGCAGGGCTTGTTCTGGGCATTATAAGCGGTGCATTCTCCTTTGCATTGAATATCATCGCGTCAATTCTAAATCTCTCTGTCCTGAATTCTTTAGACATACTCGGGAACTCAGATGCCAACAGTTACTTAGGCAACTATATCTCATATTCTTTTGGCCTGCCGTTACAGGCTCTATGTTGTACAGCTGCAGTATTTCTAGATATGGTTTTATCGACACTAGGTGGTATAATAAAAGTCGCTCTTTTGAAAAAGTAAAGAATTTGTAGAAAGCGGCCTGTTTATCACCAGACAAGCTTCTAGCCGCATCAATCAATATTTATTCTAGAATCTAGATAACTCAAAGAATTGTTAGGGCATTTAGCTCAGCTGGCTAGAGCATTCGCTTGACGTGTTCAATGAGACTGAGATTTTCAGACTTGAAAATTTCTAGTCGAACTAATCCCGCTTGGCGGGACGAAAGGAAAAAATATGGTGATCTTTATGAAAGAAAATAAACACTTGGTTCATTTTTTACTAGGGCAAATAAGCATTGGACTAAAGTTTAGATTTCAGCTAGTGCAAATAGTTAGCTCAGTTGGTTTACCTGCCTGCCGGCAGGCAGGGAGCATTCGCCGAGAAAATCTATTACGTGAACAGTATGGGCGGTTAGCTCAGTTGGTTTAGAGCATTCGCTTGACGTGCGAAAGGTCACAAGTTCGAATCTTGTACCGCCCATACTTTTTTTATATAGGGGAACTATTTTAATTAATTGCACAAAATTCTCATGGCAAACAAACAAACAATTGATATTGAGAGGTCACTTAAGGGTTTCTTCGAACTCCCAGACTGGATGGAAAGAAGTCTCATGCTGGGTGGTTCTTATGCAGTTCTCTACATTATTTACTTTTTTCTAATAATAATTTTAATAATTCCTTTCATCGGATGGGTTATCGGCTGTTGTGGCTTTATCTTTATCATCATAGCCGCTCTTGCCATGTGGATCTATACGATTGGCTATAAATATGAGCTGATAAAAGCAGAAATGTTAGGTACACCTTACACAAAGATAAAAGTTTTCGAAAACTTCAACGAAAGATTCCAGCATGGCGCAAAAATCTTTGTCGCAAATCTAGTATACAGCATTCCAACAATTATTTTGTATGTCATTGGTTACGCCCTAATGTTTCTGCCAATGGGCATGCTTGGCAGTTTGGGAAGCTCAGATAATGACTATCTTGGATTCATGGCTTTTCCTAGCATGTTCCTTATGCTTCTAGGTTATGTTCCTATTGGCATTGCGGTGATATATCAAATGTTTCAGTCATTTTTCATCACACCTTCAATCACGGCGATGTATGCGAAAGAACAATCAATCTCTGCCATGCTTCAATTTGGCAAAGTCTGGATATTTATAAAGGAGAATTTTATAAATCTTCTTTTGCTTCTTGCCCTGACTATGGGCACCGGATTCATAATATATTTCGCATCTATGATTTCGTCTTTCCTGATCCTTCTCTGCATTGGCATTATCCTACTTCCAGCTGTCTTTGCCATAGGACTTACATTTATCATTCATATGCAGGCAAGCATCATAGGACAGATTTGCAAACAGAACTAGATATTGACTCGGTCTGCATCTGATAATATAATTCAAGGTAACAGAGAGAAAAGGATCAAGTGAAACCTTTTCGCACTCAAAATTACCGTAGAACAATAAAAGATTTTCAGAGAGCTACTAAACAAAAGTAGAACAAGAGTGGAACCGCGGTAGGAAGCCGTCTCTAGATACTAAGAAATAGTGTTTTGAGAGGGCTTTATTGTTTATGTAGCCGTAGAAAATTCAATGAGATTAATAATAAGGTTAGAAAGTAATATCTATTTAACAGAAAATTCCACTGGAGAAAATAAGAACACATCTTAACTAGTAACTTCATCCATTTATTTATTAATAAGTTTAAAAATGCTGCAAGAAGAAAAGAAAAAGAAAATCTCAGAACTGGAGAAAATGCACCATAGTTTCTCCCATGTTCTGGCTCACGCTATCATGAGGCTTCACCCAGAGACAAAACTGGGTATTGGGCCTGCTATCGAGAATGGTTTTTACTACGATGTAGATTTGGCAGAAAAACTCACAAATGAAGATCTCCCAAAGATAGAAAAAGAGATGAGGAAGATAATTTCTGAGGAGTACCCTATACAACAGGTTTTACTTTCCAGAGATGAGGCCATGGATATGCTCCATCAGCAAGGGCAAATCTACAAAACAGAGCTTTTAAATGAGATCCCGGATGAAGAAGTCAGCTTTTACAAAACTGGAGACGACTTCATAGATCTGTGTCGAGGTCCCCATGTAGAACATACTGGCAGACTGGGAGCTTTCAAGCTTATGAGCATAGCCGGAGCATACTGGCGCGGAGACGAAAAACGTCCGCAGATGCAAAGAATTTATGGGGTCGGATTTAAAACAGAAGCAGAGTTAAACAAACACCTTGAAAATCAGGCTGAACTCAAGAAGCGTGATCACCGTAAGTTAGGACGTGATTTAGAACTATTCATGACAGATGATAAAGCCGGCCAAGGTTTAATCCTTTGGCTACCAAAGGGAGCAATTATTCGAAAGATCATAGAAGACTTCGAATACAATGAGAGAATCAATCTCGGTTACAAGCCTGTATATACGCCGCATATCGCAAATTTGAAGCTCTTCAAACAGTCAGGACACTGGCAGCACTTTCGGGATTCTATGTACTCTCCGCTTGAAATAGACAAGGAGAAATATCTGTTGAAACCTATGAATTGTCCGTTTCATGCAAAAATTTACTCTCGTAAGACCAGAAGTTATCGCGATCTTCCCATCAAATATGCCGAATTCGGGACAGTCTACAGATATGAGAAGTCCGGAGAACTTTCAGGTCTTGAAAGAGTTCGCGGCTTCACGCAGGATGATGCACATATATACATGCGGGAAGATCAGATTCACGCCCTGGTCAAAGAAACAATTGAAGCAACGATAAGACTTATCACAGCTCTAGGATTTATAAATTATCA
>JAHIVN010000065.1 GCA_018816645.1 Patescibacteria group bacterium
AAGCGAATATAAATTGAAAGAATATATTAGAGCCCAGCGTTCAAGTATGACACGCGAGGGCTAAAGCCCTGGGCTTCAGCCCAGGGATGGCTTACTTTTAATAAAGTTTTCCCTTATATACTTTGTTATCGGATGTAAATAATTTATTTCTTTTAAAAATAAAAATTTGGGACTATTCTTTTAATAACTTCTTAATATCATTAATAATCTTTTCGTCTATATTAAGATAATCTTTTTTCATATTCTCTTGCTTAGTTTTTTCGCTTCTTTCTCCGGGAAGAAAAATCTAGGACACTCCCTCCGCTCTTCGTGATTCTTTAATTTCACCTACTAATTTTGAAACATTCTCTTTGAACTCATCAATCGGTTGAAAAACAGATGGTTCGAAAAAAGCAAAAAAGAAACCGCGGTTGGCCTTCGTTTCATCGTGTATGTCAATATTAAACATGGTTTTCGTAAGTATCTCAATAATTAATGCCAAGGCAGAACCCTTGTAACCGCCAAATGGAAAAAGTGCGCCATTCATTGCTTCACTTGGATTAGTGGTTGGCTTACCGTCTTTATCTATCGCACATCCTTCTGCTATCTCTTGTCCTAGCTTTTCCGCTAAACGGATTTTCATCATCGCAATTTTTGAGGTTGCCATATCAACGACAATGGGGAAATTTTTGCTGGGAATCCCAATCGCAATTGGGTTAGTGCCAAAGAACGGATCAATAGAGTCAGCCGGTGCGATTCTTTTCCAGCCACCATAGTTGAAGATGAAGCCAATCACATCGTTTTCTGCTGCCATGCGAGCGTAAGTTCCGGGCATTAAATAAGAATGCATGTTTTTAATACCCATCATAGCAATATGTTTATTTTTTGCTTTTTGAATTAAGAGCGGAACATATTTATTACAAACTAACTGTCCGAGATTTTTCTTTCCATCAATGTAGAAAAGATTATCTTCCTCTCGTAAAATTTCTGGTTCACCTTCAAAATCAATGAGTTTAGCGCCAAATTTAGGGAATGCCTGAAAACCGTGGCATTCTCTACCACGCATTTCACCATCAAGATATTCATTAAATATTTGCTGTGCTTGGCTATCATCCAACCCTTTTTGTTTAAGTATGGTTGTGCACAGTTCTTTTAACTCATTGATTTTAATTTTCATATTAAGAATAGTCCCAAATTTTTATCTTTATTATTAGTGAAATAAAATATTTATTTCCGATAACGTTTAGTATATCTGAAGTTTCGCACATCCCTTGATTTTTTCAATAATTGTGTGCGAAATTTGTGTGAAGCCCGAGCCGAGGGCTAAACCAGATATACCGTGTTAAGTGACCCGAACGTAGTGAGAGCGCAGCGAGGGCGACCAAAGAGAGCAGTTGCCAAAGAGCCGCCATCAACTACTTTCATCACTGTCGATTAACGAAAATTTTACGTATTTTCCAAGGGCAGGTTTGTTCAAAGACTTTAAAAACCTTGTTATTTTTATGGCGTATTTATCTTCAGATTGAAAGATAGGCTGCGACACTTTCGGGAAACACTCTAAAGCGGAGTTTATTCTAGACTCCCAAAATTTTTCAAGTTCTAAATCAGGCTTTAGGCCGAACCCAATAGTTTTTCTACATTGTTTAGTTCCACACTTACACTTCATCTCCCATTTTGTAGAACTGAAAAATTGCGAGTAATCAACAGTAATTTCATCACCACTTTCTATATCCTTGACAACTATGCTTGTATATTGACTCCCAATAAAAAGTGGCATGATATTTGGATCGCAACTGTGGTTGGTGTAGAGACCTGTACTTGTTTCGACCCAAATCCCAAATTCATCTTCTACCGCATCCTCAAGTAGCCTATCTTTTTCTTTTTTATTCAACTTCTCAAGATCTTCCTTGGAATAACGCACATCATCCTCGCCATAAAAATAAACAATCGTCCCTTTCGGGACGTTTTCATCGGCGAAATAGCCCTTACCCTCAATTGGCGATTGTAAAATTTTCGTTTTAATCAAATACATAAGTGCTTAAATAGTAGTAAAAATTAGGCTCTTTGGCAATTTCTCTTAACTGGTTACTATCCGAAGTGTTTTCGCAAAGTATACAATAAGCGAACTCTTTTATATAATAACCTCAATTAATTATGTCTAAATATTATCAGATTTTCACTCCAAATGGAAAAACAATTATTCAGAGTTAAGAGAGAGCTACAAATTCGCAATTATAGTTCGTTCAAAACAAAATGATGAAATTTTAAGTAAAGAAGTATTTCTCGTATTTTGTTTTTCCTCACCACAAGAGCAGGAAAAGTTACTTCACACGAGAACACCATCCTGTAGTAAACTCAGTTTGTTTTGAACTAGCTATACAGTCCTAAGACTATCAAAAGCTACGCAAATGCCCTAAATATATACTTTCTATACAAGAAGAGATATTTCCAGAAACTGGATATCGAAGATATCAAAGATTTTCTGCTTTACTGTGAAAATAAAGGTAGTTCAGCTAGAACACGTAATCAGTATCTCAACGCAATCAAGTTTTATTACTATAACATCGTTAAAATTAGCGATAAAATTGCGATACATTCAGCTAAAAGAGCTAAAAGTTTACCTATAGTCCTTTCAAGACATGAGATAAGTCAACTACTCAATGTGACAACTAATATAAAACACAAACTGCTTTTATCATTAGCCTACGGCGCAGGACTAAGGGTAAGTGAGGTAATGGATCTCAAAGTCAAGGATATAAATCTGGACGAACTTACAATTCATATCAAACACGCAAAAGGAAATAAAGATAGAATTACCATTTTTCCTGACAAATTAAGATCCAGTCTCGGAAACATTACAACTGTAAAACAATCGAATGACTATGTCTTTGAGAGTGAGAGAGGTGGAAAGTTATCTACAAGAACTGTACAAAAAAGTTTTAAAAATGCTCTCCGAAAAGGCGGAATCAAAAGAGATGCTACATTTCACTCTTTGAGGCATAGCTTTGCAACTCATCTACTTGAGAATGGTGTTGATATCAGATACGTACAGGAATTGCTTGGACATAGTAATATTAGAACAACACAATTATATACTCAGGTTACAAATCCAAATTTAAGAAATATCAAAAGTCCATTTTGACCTTATAGGACTTGAACCGAGGGAGTGCCTATATAACAAGGTTTATAAGTATTTGTACTTATTCAGGATAATCTTGATACATGTAATGTATCACACTGATTATACTTGTGTATCAATACTTTTTGGGGATTGCGTCTAAAAAATCGGGGTGACCGTACGATATTAGAACTTATTATACAGCATATTGACGAATTCAACCTCAAATGGAAGTTCCTATTTAAGTTGCCTAAGTTAAATTTAAGTTGTTGATATAACAATTATGATCTGTTCAGGAGGTGAAGGATGAAAAGTTTACTACAATTCAAGGCTTAGAAATTGTGGTTGTCCTGCAAGTCTATTCTTGTTTTCTTTTCAAGCACTTTGGATCGCTTTAGTTACAATTTCCTAAAGAATTCGTGAGGAATAAAAGAACTTCTATACTAGTCTTTTACCAAGAAGAGAAAATAATTAATCTACTTTTATCAACCTATTTCTTAACATAAAAGAAGATGTTCCAATAAGTAGAATCGTACCCAAAAGAATCGGAAGAGTATTTTGACCAGTCTCAGCTAGTGGTAAAAGTGACCCCAAAAGTTGTACATTTGAAAAGTCTATCCACCCCATATCCTCAGACCAGCCGTAGCCTGACATAACTTCACTTGCAAGCTTGACTTCTGTATTGCTATTGTAATTTGTAAAATCTACAATCCCTCCGGTATTAATAACCTGCTAGTCCCTTTTAATCCAACACTTGTCATACAAACATGAAAAAATATTAGAATTTGTTCATAATGTCATACCCACATTCTCTAAGCAATGAACAAATTTTGTAGGTAGAAATAATCTTAACGTTATAAACTTTTGAAATTATGATTCTTGAGTAGTATTAAGATTTAGGCTAAAAAATGGGGAGAGCAAAAAAATAACAACCTGTAACTTTAAATAAATCTGTTAAACAAAAATTTTGTGTAATCAATCACAACTTTTTTTCTAGATTTACCTATCAACCTTTTAGTAGTATTTAAAAGCAGCATAGCAGAGATACAGAGAAAAATGCTGAGATTTGTACCTGTATCAGGAAGTTCAAATGTCACCAAATATGTATATACTTTCGATTCGTTTCCTGCTTCATCTCTAAACTTGAAGTATAACGTTACTGATCCTTCAGTTGTTGATAATGTAATATTCACTGCTCCTGTAAATGGTTGCCAGCTAGCTCCGCTAAAATCAGGATTCTCTGATACCATATATTCTTTTACTCCTGACAACTCATCACCTATATCTACTTCTATTGTTACCTTATTTCCCTCTATTTCCCCTACTTGTTTAAACTGTATTGATTTAGGCACTGTCGTATCTATATAAAATGGTCCTAAATGTAGAGTTGATGTCCAGTTACCTACATTATCTACCGTTCGTATATGGAAATAGTGTGCGTTCCCGTCATCTAATGCTGCCGACGTCAATGTCGTGACACTCTCCTCTATATCCTTCGTATCATCCGGTACAGTACTTGCACTTGTGTCCCACAGGTACGAATAGCCATCTACTCCCGACCCTCCTGTATCTGTGCCAGCTGTCCAGCTCAAGTCTACTGTATTATCATTTGACCAGACTGAGACGGTGTGTGAAGTCGATATAAGGTCGTTTGGATCTGTCGGGGCTATAGTATCTACTCCAAATGCTACAGCTCCTCCATTTGACACAGCCCATTCACTCTCAGCTAACTCATCATCAATCGTCTTTACTCTCCAGTAGTACTGACCATCATCTAATGCTGTCGGGGTGTATGTCACATCATTTCTTGGTTCAGCCGATCCAGCTCCTTCTGTGTAATCAACTACAAGTGATAAGAAATCACTGTCATCATCAATCTGTATTTGATACTTTACTATATCTCCGCTATTTGGATCAGAAAGATCAAATTGCAAAGATGGAGTATTATCAGTAATCCAGGTGCCTGTGTTGAAATTATCAATGATCGGCGTGTTTGGAGCACTGTTTAGGATAGTAACATTAAAAGTACCATCTGATCCCCCGTTACCTCCAGTGCCAACTGATACCGATGTAGTACCGATAAATGAGTTTGTTATTGCCGCTAATGATATCCTTCCTCCTGCGCCATTACCCGAATAAGTACATGTTAATCCTCCATTTCCTCCATCTGCAGTTATACTCCCACTTCCTGCTATCGTATCCGCTATCAAATGTATACTTCCACCAGATCCT
>JAHIVN010000066.1 GCA_018816645.1 Patescibacteria group bacterium
AGCAGAGGGTTTGGTCATCAAATAGCCACCGACTACCTGAGAAAGTTTGACGCGGCTATGCGAAAGTACAGCATAACAGTTCCAGATAGGGATCTCGCCTACGCTCCCTTCCAGAGTCCCGAGGGGCAGGAATACTACAAATCAATGAACTGTGCGATAAATTATGCTTTTGCGAACAGACAAATCATAACTCACCTTGTAAGAGAAGTTTTCATGAGAGAGTTTCAGGGAACAGCAAAATCGATGGAAATGGAACTTTTATATGACGTTGCACATAACACTGCAAAAGTCGAAGAATATGACGGGAGAGAACTAATCGTCCACAGGAAAGGCTCTACTAGAAGCTTTGGACCAGGCAATCCGGAAATACCTGAAATGTATCAGGAAACTGGACAGCCGGTGATTATCGGAGGATCTATGGAAACCGGATCATATCTCTTGGCTGGCACCAAAGAGGCTGAACAGGAAACTTTTGGATCAACTGCTCATGGATCAGGCAGAACGATGAGCAGAACTGCAGCAAGAAGAAAGGTTCACGGGAAAGAACTAGAGGAATCCTTGGCTGAGAAAGGAATATATATCCGGAGTGCATCCTACGCAGGACTTGCAGAAGAAGCCGGTCTGGCGTATAAAAATGTAGATGATGTTTGTGAGGCAGTAGACTCGGCAGGAATTTCGAAAAGAGTTGTGAAGCTACTGCCGCTTGGCAATATCAAAGGCTAAAATTTTTTCATGATAAAATAAAAAAACCATCAAACAAACAAATAGCAACAATTCTGAATGAAATTGCAGATATCCTGGAAATGCGGGATGAGATGATTTTCAAAATACGTGCTTACAGAAGAGCTGCAAGAGAGATTGAAGAAAATCCACAGAAAATAGCAGACATTCAAGATCTAAAGAAGCTGCAGGAAATTCCCGGCATTGGTGAAGGAATAGCAAACAAGATCATAGAAATCTCAGAGACTGGTACTTGTGAATACTACGAACAGCTCAAAAAGACAGTTCCGGTAGACATTACAACTCTAAATAGTATCGAAGGGCTGGGACCCAAAAAAATCAAAAGACTCTATGACGAATTAGGCATACAAACAATTCAAGATCTGGAAAAAGCCATAAAAAGAAAGAAACTCCAGGCACTTGATGGTTTCAGGGAAAAAACAGAGCAAAACCTTTTGAGGGGGATTACATCCTACAAAAAACACAGGGACAGATTTAGACTAGATGAAGCGCTAGGATACGCACAAGACTTCGTTGAGAAGCTGAGATCTCATCCGACAACACTCAACGTCGAGATCGCAGGATCACTAAGAAGGAGAAAAGAAACTATAGGTGACGCTGACATTCTCATTTCGTCAAAAGATCCACAAGTTTCAATGGAATTTTTCACTTCACTTGAAGAAGTGTCGCGTATACTTGGGAAAGGAAAAACAAAGTCTACGATAGAATTTGATAACAGCTTCCAAGCTGATTTGCGTGTTATTGATGCAAAAAGCTGGGGAGCAGCACTTCAGTACTTTACAGGTGATAAGGCGCATAACATAAAAGTGAGAAAAATCGCGTTAGATAAAGGCCTGAAACTAAATGAATACGGTCTGTTTAATAAAACTGGGAAGTCTATCGCTGGTAAAACTGAAAAGGAAATCTATCAAAAGCTTGGAATGCAGACACCTCCAGCCGAGATAAGAAGAGACACAGGAGAAATTGAAGCGGCATTAGAAAATAAGCTTCCAAATCTGATTGAACAGCAGCATATCAGGGGCGACCTGCAGATGCACACAACGATGAGCGATGGGATCAATTCAGCCGAAGAGATGGCTAAAAAAGGAGCTGAGCTTGGATACGAATACATCGCTATTACAGAACACAACACGGAAGGCTTAGAAGTCGCAGGAGGAGTGTCCGCAAAAGACATTCCTGATTACATCAAACAGCTCAAAAGCTCAAAGGCTCAAAAGCTCAGCTGTAAAATCCTCGCTGGACTTGAAGTAAATATTGGCAAAGATGGTACTTTGACCGTTCCTGATAAGTACCTGGAAATGCTGGATTTCGTTTTAGTTGCTATTCATTCTCACTTCAGAATGAGCAAGAATGAGATGACCAAAAGAATTCTCAAAGCGTTTGATAATCCATATGTACACGCTTTTGCTCATCCGACCGGACGACTTCTCTTACGGAGAGACCCCTATGAGTTTGATTTTGAAACTGTCTGCAAAAAAGCTAAAGAAAAAAACATTCTTTTAGAATTGAATGCTCTTCCAGAAAGACTTGACCTCGATGGAGAATCTGCAAAACTGGCGAAAGAATTCGGCTGCAAGTTTTGCATAGGAACAGACTCTCACAGTACAACCCAGCTTGAGAATATGAAGTACGGAGTGTATATGGCCAGAAGAGGCTGGCTAGAGAAAGAGAATGTTATAAATACATTAAGTTTAAAAGAGTTAGAGAATCACCTGAGACAGAAAAAGTAATCGTTAAATCTTCAGTTCCCAGTTCTCCGAGGCTACAACATTGGAACTATTTAAATAAGAATAGATAAAGTTATGAAAGAATACGATGTGGTTATAATAGGGGCAGGGCCAGCTGGCTGCCAGTGTGCTAGAAAATTATCAGATGGGAAAAGAAAAGTTCTGGTTATTGATAAGATAAAAGACTTTAATGATAATGATTTTTCGAGTGCAGGGGCACCTATTGAAATAGTGGATCAATTTAATCTTTCCCGGGAAGTGATCTCCGCACACTGGAATCAGATTAAAATTTCCACATCAAAGAATAATCATATTTGGAAATCCGACAAAGCTCTTGGAATTGTAATGGATTTCACTAAACTCAAGAAGTCCCTGCTTAAAGATGCCCAGAGGAAGAAATGTGAAGTATCGCTCGGTACTAAATTTAAAAAGATACAGAAACACACAGAAGGCTACATCATCCACTTTGAAGATATTATCTCAAGTCATACTTTTGGCGTGAAGGCAAAAGTCATTGTTGATGCAACGGGTCCACAAAGAGCTGTCATCAATCCTCAAAAGAAAAATCTGAATTTATTTATTGGAATAGGGCTCGAATACCTAATAGAATTCGACCGTACAATCACATCAGAATTTTCTGAGAGTCGGCTTGACTTTTTATTAGGCTATAAATAGATTCCACATGGATATGGCTGGGTATTCCCGATGGGGAGCGATATTGCAAAAGTGGGTGTGGGATATTTCAAATTTTCAAAAGGACTTAATAGCCCAGGAAAATCGCTGAAGGATTATATTAAACAAATTATTCAAGAATATATGAAGCTCCACGAATACAAGATCGTAGATATTCATGGCTCAAATCTTTTGTATAGTGAATCACAAAGAGACATATACTATAAAGACAATATTATTGCCGTTGGCGATGCCATTTCATGTGTTAATCCGTTGGGCGGAGAAGGCATACGGCATGCTATGCATAGCGCAGATATAGTTTCCAGGTTCATTGTTATTTATCTTGACACACAGGAGTATCTTTTCGAAGATTATGAAAAAGAGATGCGTAAATACTTTGGCAAGAAATGGCTAATCAGCGAAAAGCTTAGAAAAATCGTATATGGACAATTGAACAACGAGATGATAGAAAAAGGTTTTAACTATGCAACCGGTTTTTCTACAAATGAGCTGATGGATCTGCTCTTCTTCTACAAATTTGATCGAATTGACAACGCCCTCAACAATTTTATTCTTAATAAACTTAAACGATTATTCTCGTAAATTTGCATTTCTCACAGGATACTTTATACTATGTTTCATGAATAGAAAAGTCCCGGAAACATTTAAGCATCTATTTTGGGACCACGATATTGATAACCTCTGTCCCAAAAATCACAAAGGTTTTATCATTGAACGCCTAATGGAAAAAGGATCTGTCGATTCCTTGCAGTGGATATTTAAACAGTATTCTCAAACGGAAATAATCTCGGTCATAAATCAAAGCCCCAATCTAACCCCTAAAACAAGAAACTTTTGGAATCCCATTTTAAATGAAGGATAGCCTCTATAAACTTGTACTTTCCAAGCAGAGTCTGGATTTGCTAAGTACTATAAATTCAATTGAAGATTATGATAATTTCTACCTGGCTGGAGGTACTTCTCTCGCTCTACAGATCGGCCATAGAAAATCTATCGATCTCGATTTCTTCTCTCCCCAAGAATTCAAAAGCTCAATTATCCACTCTTTTGGCCAGAAATACGAGATAACATCTCTGCACGATAATTCTATCGAACTGACATCGAAAAATACCCGGCTGTTTTTTTTCTTCTTTGCCTTCCCATTATACAAAAAGATAGTAGTAAAGGAGAACATTCGCCTTGCTCATCCGATTGATATCGGACTCATGAAGCTCTTGGCTCTTCAAGGAAGGACTGCTAAAAAAGACATTATCGACTTGTACTTCCTGAACAAATACATCATTAGGCTTGGAGCACTCCTGAAAATCTTCGAAAAACATTATCCGAAGGAAAGCTTCAACAGTTATGACTCTTTGAAAACCTTACTGGACCCAGCAGTACTAGAAACACAGCCAATGCCTGTTATGCTCAAGAAGTGCACATGGAAAAAATGTTACGACTTAGTCAAAGAGAAAGTCTCAAATCACATAAAAATGATTGTACTATAACCCAGCCCAAAGTATCCTTTGTTCTGTAAACTGAAATCCGTTTGCCTGCCTCTGGCAGGTAATCAGCAGTCAGCTGTCAGCATTCAGCTAGTTAACATAGTTCATAATTATTAATCATCTTAACCATTTCTATCATCTTGATCATCTTAATCATCTCGACCATTTCGATCTTCTTAATCACTTCTACATCCGAATTTCATTTTTGTTTAGGACTTTGAGTTTCGTATTTCGTTAAAGCATTCTTCAGTGCCTTCACTGCCAGCTGTGCACACTCCATCTTATTCTGAGGCAGGGATCCTAGATGCTCCCTGATGTCTTCATCGCTCAGTTTATTCGCTTCTTCAAGCGTTTTTCCTTTGATCATAACTGTCAGTGCAGATCCTGATATGCAAGCTCCTGCACAGCCCAAAGCTTCGAACACAGCTTCTTGGATAATCCCAGCGTTATCGAGCTTCAGCGAAACCGACATATAGTCGCCACAGTGCCCAAGTTCTTCGCCTTTCACGCTCGGAGCTTCGAGCTCTCTAAAATTCAGTTTTTTCTTGTAGTACTCGATGCCCTTATCAGAGTAACCAAGTTTACGCATGAGTTCGTCCTGTTTTGTAACTTCAGATGCCTTTGTAGCCATATGCTTTACATAACTAATAGTAATTTAGTATTAGTTTACCAGAAGTGTTTGATTTAGTCAACACACAACTAATGCACCTGAATTCAACAATTAATTTGCATAATTAACAATAAGTTAACTATTGAATCATCTGAATTTTCTTTTCCAAATATCTCCGAATCTGATATCATTCACTTATTACCAGTTAAAACTATGAAATACAAAGCTGTCTTGTTTGATGTTGATGATACACTTTGTAAAACTGCCGGTACAAAAGGCTATGTTTTCGACCAGTTATATAGAAATCACAAAATCTTCCACAGTGTTCCAATTGAAAAGTTTAGGAAAATTCTAACTGAATCACGGGAGAAATATTTCAATAAGCTCATAAGCAAAGGGTTTAATACTTATGCAAGAATTGAATTCTGGTTCGAGATTATGAAGAATTTGAAGATTGTGGTCCCGGTTGTAGAATTATCTGAAATCGTTACTGAATATTGGGAGCTTACATATGAACACGTAGTCCCCTATCCAGGACTTCAGGAAATGCTTGAGGAATTAAGGAAGCTGGACGGAATTATAATAGCGACACTGACGGCTGGCGATTATTATTCAAAAACAGAAAAACTCATGAAACTCGGAATAGAAAAGTATTTCGACTACAACTTCGTAACGGAACTGGTGCAGAAACCTAAAACAACCGGACACATTTATCAGTACGTTTTAGACTACCTGAATCTGGAACCAAAGGAAGTCTTGATGGTAGGAGACAAGCCGCACGAGGATATCATTCCTGCAAATAAAATCGGTATTGATACAGTACAAGTAACTATACGGGGAGACTTTGAAGTTGCAGCCAAGGGACATGCCAAACCGGATTTCGTGACAGATAACCTGAAAGAGCTAATACAAATAATAAATAATTAACCTTAATAATATGAAATATACTACTGTCATATTTGATTTGGATGATACCTTATGCAACACATCCGAAAGCAAGGCAAAAGTCTTTTCTCAAATTTATCGTGATAATTCAAAGCTGCATGTAGTTTCAGAGGAGGAGTTTACAGTACTCATCACAAAAGAACGTCAGCGCTATCTGGATAGGGTTGGAGGAATGCAGACATTTGCCAGAATAGAGATGTGGCTTGGACTTGTAAGCAAGTTAAAGATCAATCTCTCTGTAAGAGAATTGAAAACGATAATTGATGATTACTGGAAATACACACTGCAGGAGATACAGCTGTTCCCGGATACTTTGGAAACTCTTGACGAACTTATGACTATGGACATGGTTACAGTCCTTGTCACAGGGGGAGATTTTTATACTAAGGCCAGCAAGCTCATCAAGCTTGGCATTGACAATCACTTTAAATATGTTTTTACCGCTGACCTGATAAGACAGCCTAAAAATGATCCTGCAATCTATAGATATGTTCTGAACTACATAAATGTTCAAGCACCACGTGCGATAATGGTTGGAAATGATCCCGAGCAGGATATCATTCCAGCAAATCAAATAGGGATAACTACAGTCCAGATATTTGCTGATGACGCAGGAACTAGCGAACAGGGAGATTCCTCCCCCAGTTTCAAGATTAATAATCTGCACGAACTTATTCCTGTTTTAGAAGGCCAAACAGGAGATCGAGCAAAATAATTAAACAGGATGCCTGTAAACTAACATAAATATTTATGTTATACTTTTCATTCAGTTAATCTGAATATTACAAAACATGATTAACCCTTCAATTCAAAATGATTTTCCCATCTTTTCTACGAAAATAAACGGCAAACCACTTATCTATTTTGATAATTCTGCAACAAGCCAAAGACCTCAGGTAATGATAGACAAGCTTGTCGAATATTACGAGAAGTTTAATGCCAGTATCCACAGAGGAATTCATTCATTGAGCGAGAAGGCAACAGAAGAATATGAGCACTCGAGGACAAAGGTTGCCCGATTCATAAACGCCAATGAGGACAAAGAGATAATCTACACTAGAAATGCCACAGAATCGATAAATCTCGTCGCGTATTCCTGGGGTATGAATTACCTCAAAAAGGGAGATGTGGTTCTGATATCCGACCTTGAGCATCACAGCAATATTGTCCCTTGGCAGATACTGGAGAAAAAAATAGGCGTAAAAATAGAATGCATTCCCCTAGACAAAGATTTCGGGCTTGATCTTGAGGAATATAAAAGACTGCTTCAGCTCAAGCCAAAACTTGTTGCTGTAATACATGCATCGAATGTAACAGGAACAGTGAATCCTATAAAGGAGATTACTAGTCTGGCACATGCGGCTGGTGCCCGGGTCCTGGTCGACGCTGCTCAAAGCACACCACATATGAAAATAGATATTCAAGACTATGACTGCGATTTCCTTGGTTTCTCTGCTCATAAGATGTGCGGACCGACAGGAATGGGTGTTCTATATGGAAAAAAGAAACTTCTGGAAGAGATGCCTCCATTTCTAACCGGCGGCGGAATGATAAAATCAGTCTCTTGCGAAAAAACGACTTGGAATAACTTACCTGATAAATTTGAAGCCGGAACACCAAATATTGCTGGTGCGATAGCTTTTGGAGCAACAATCGATTATCTAGAGGATATTGGTATGGACAACATCGAAAAACACGAAAGAGACCTTGTATCTTATGCTCTGAACAAACTTTCTCACATAAAGGGATTAGAAGTTTTTGGCCAGGACAACTCTCACGAAACCCGTGGAGGAATGATCTCATTCACAATGGGCTATGCCCATCCACATGACATTTCTCAAATTCTGAACGAAGAGGGAATCGCTGTCAGGTCCGGACATCACTGTGCACAACCATTGCATACTAAATTTGGGAAGGCTTCAACAACCCGCGCAAGTTTTTATTTTTACAATAAAAAGGAAGAGGTAGATGTGATGATTGAAGCACTCGAAAAAGTCAGGAAGATTTTTTCTTAAGTTACTAAAGTCAGATTTTATAAAAATCTAAACTAGATCTAAATATGGATCTTTACCGTCAACACATTCTTGAACATTATAAGAGTCCAAAGAATTTTGGATCTATAAAGTCAAGTTCAAAGTCGTCACATGGAGAAAACCCTTCCTGCGGAGATAGTATCACTATGGATGTCACTTTTAAAAACGGAACTATCGATGACATAAAGTTCAGGGGGGAGGGATGTGCCGTATCCATTGCTTCGGCGTCAATGCTTACCGAGAAAGTAAAGGGGATGGAAATGACACAAATTGCTAACTTAGGACTTTCTGATTTACAGGAGATTTTGGGAATTGAGATCACTCCAGCAAGACAAAAATGTGCACTTCTACCGCTTACAGTATTAAAAAAAATAATACTTACAGAACTCAGTTCTAAATAGTGAGTATATAGTTTATTTTACCGATATTTCAGTTTGATTGTATCTTGACATACATGATAAAATTGATTTATGAAATCAAAAGCAATAAAGTACAAAAGCAAAGAATTCATCAACTCAATAAAGAATGCTATACCCCGGCACTGCAGTAACTGTGGTACTCAATACGCAGACAATGATCTTTCATTGATTCAGCGTGATGATTATGCAGCAATGCTGCACTTGACTTGTCAGAGTTGCAAAGAATCATATCTAATAAATGTTGTCAGCCCGCTCGGTTCATTGCAGGGCTCAAGCAGAGTCCCACTCAAGATAGATATTCTGTCACCTGAAGAAGCCAAGAAGTTTATCGGAAAGTCTGCTATAAAATCGGACGATATTCTTGACTTGCATGAAATTCTTTCAAAAATTGAAACGGGCGAAGACCTCAAGAAGGTACTAAAATAACTCTATTATAGCTTTATAAATTTACATTCCTTCAGAAAATTTCCATTTACTTCATCTTCCGACAAAGCTGTAAGTATTATCTGATTTGTACTCCCAAGTATGAAGTCTATGATCTTCCCGCGAACAGGAGAGTCCAGCTCACTGAACAAATCATCTAGAAGGAAGATAGGTTCAACTCCATTTTTGTTCTTCAACTGTAGTTTTTGGGCCACTTTATATATAAATGCACATAAACGCTGCTGTCCTCTAGATCCCATCTCTTTCAAATCTACATTATTTAGTAAGAAGGAGAAATCCTCTCTCTGCGGACCGTACAGTGATTTGCCTGCCCAGATTTCCTTCTGCTCATTTTCCTTAATTTTTTTCTGAAATGCTGACATGATAACCTTTTCATCAATTTCGGTGAGAAATTTACTCTCATAAATTATCGACATCTCTGCTCCGTGCAAGTTAAAGAGCTTTGCAGATAATGATAAAATTTCTGAGGCAATAGACCGGAAAAAAATCGCCCGTTTAAAGATGATCGCAGATCCTAGATCAACCATTTTCTGATTCCAGAACCCTAATTCTCGAGTATTTCCCCTATTCTGCAGTAGTTTCTCAAGAACCTTATTTCTCTGTCGTATGACCTTTCTATATTCAGATATTGCAAAGTAATATTCTTCATCGACAACGCTCAAGAAATCGTCCAGATCTTTTCTCCTGATCGAAGGAGAACCAATGACAAGATCCACCGTGTTCGGAGAAAAAATAACAGAATGAAAGGTATCATCAAATTTGTTGATAGTTGTTTTGAGTGAATCTACTAATAACGTTTTTCTCAGTGACCCTTCTGTAGTGGATTCAAGCACCAGCTCTTTCTTTTGTATATTTCCAAGGGCGTCATCTATCTCTGCTTCGATTCTCGCGAACATAAGGGGAGATTTTCGGTCGATATCTTTTCTAACAGTCAATATCTCATTATTTGTCTTGAAAGATCTTCCGCGTGATACAAAGCCAACCGCTTCCAAAAAGTTAGTCTTCCCAGCACCGTTTAGAGCAACTATGACATTTATCCTGCTCGAAAGAGGGTACGAGCCGTTTATATTTCTGAAATTTTGAATATTGATAGTACGAAGGGTCATCTGCCGAGCAATAATCAATTCTAAAACTATATTAAATTAGTAGAGCATCACAGGTAAAAGCCCGTAAATCACACATTGCTTCATCCCGCTAAACTGGACTTCGTTGGGTCAAGTCTTCTAAAGCAATACCCTACTTGCCTTCAACTAAATCTGTAATCTTTTTCACAACTCGCTGTCTGACCAATATGCTCTTCAAATAGTTCTTTGCTTCATTTGTTTCATATTGAGCTTTGACCTTCTCATCTTTGATAGCTGCAATCTGTTCATCAACATCCTCATTTGTGAGCACTATTTTATGCTCATTGGATACCTTTATGAGAATAACCTCTGTCTTCAGCTGCTTTTCCGCTTCCTTCCTCCAACCTTCTTTTATCTTATCCATCGTAGTCTTCTGGTTTCTCAAGAAATCCTCTACTTTCATTCCAAGCTGTTCAATCCTTGTTTTGTACTGACCTTCCCTTCTTTCCAACTCCTGATCAATCATGATAGTCGGGACTTCAAATTTACTTTTCTCAATAATTTCAGTAAGAATGGCATCTATGTAATTATTTTCCTCCATCGTAGCTTTCTGCCTCTTTAGCTCTTTCTCTACATTCTTCTTCAGCTCGTCTAATGTCTTGGCCTCCATATTCATAGACTTTGCCCAAGAATCATCCATTTTTATCTTCTTTTTCTCCCGTTTTTCCGCTTCATCATGCATCTTTTCCAAGACGCTTTTCACCTCCTCTTCCGTTACTTCAGCCGTTTCCTTTTGGACCTTTATCTTTGAAAGATCTGGAAGCTTGAACTCTGGAAAGACTGTAAATGTGGCAGAATACTTCACTCCGCTGCCTTCTCCGACCTTTTCGACACTATAGGCAATTTTATCTAGCGGGATTATTTCTTCCCGCTTTATAACCTCTAGAGTTGCAACAGGCAAGAGCTCCTGCAGAGTCTCTTCATATAACTTTGGTCCTAGCTGGGCCATAATCATATTTTCA
>JAHIVN010000067.1 GCA_018816645.1 Patescibacteria group bacterium
CGTCTCGAGGTGGTATACGGGAAGATAGGCTTCCAGTTTATCTTATAGAATATATTTGGAGATTTAATAATCGAAAATTGGATATCAATACTAAAGTAAATAAACTGTTAAATTTGGTGGCTAAATTTTGACATTACCCTAGATTATTAGATTTTGGCTTACTTTGCAATAATAAGGGGACCGGTATTTCGGTAAAGTATAAGATAAGTTACGGCTATATACATTGAATTAGTATTAACCTGACTGTAGGTTGTTTCTAAATTGTTTATGTTTATTGTTTATTTACTTTTAGATCCAATAACTGTAAAATTAAGGTTAGTTTCTGTAAATTTATTACTAATTTATAACTTTTAGAGAATCAGTAATGGACCTAAACCAAAAAGATCCCAATGTGATGACATTTATGATGCAAATGATACAGGAGAAGCATGGTGATTCTGTTGACAGCAAATTCTTAGAGGAAGAGGCAACAAAACTATACGACGAGTTTGGAGACAGACTGGTGGGCTATTTTGAGCCAATGCTTACAGATGAACAGAAGGGTCAATTTGATGAGCTTGTGACACAGGGTTCTGACCAAGATAAACTTCTGGAGTTTTTGGTTGGTTCAATTGACAACCTGGAACAGAGAATTTTGGATACTTTGAACCAGTTTAAGTCTGAGTATATGGGTAGGTCTTCGGCCTAATTTCTTCTTGAAACTATTTTTTACGTAGATTTATATGCGAGCTCCTGGTATGCAACAATTTGAACGTGCTGCAGATCAAATAAAAACTCAAGCACGAGAGAAGCAGGATCAAGTCAGGGAAAGTGTGAGTAAGACTGATCAAGGGATCGAGCAGATTTCGAAGCAGCTGAATTCATATAGATCTGCTAAAAAGAAAATTCAGGGTGCGATATCTCAACTTCAGGCTCAAGCTCAGCAAAACCCCCAGCTTCAAAATCACCCGATGTATCAAAAGAGAATGCAAGCTTATAAAGAGCAGTTATCGAAGTTAAATGCTGCAATTAGCAAAGCCGAAAGCCAGTTGGAGATGTTGAGAGGGAGAAAGGGTTATCTTCGTAGTGCATTGATTAAAATTGCGGGACAAGCCTCTTCGCAGCTTTCAATGATAAGGAAAAGACAGCAGGCTACGAAGCAGCAGCAACAAGCTGCTCAGGATCAACAAAAGAGAAAAGCTGCAAAAGGAGAAACAGGGAAAGTGCGAGGCTAGTTTTTTCTTCATTATGATTATTTTTCCAGAACTTATTATAGGTCACGAGATTTTTTGTATTTGCTTAGGGAGTGTCGTTTCGATTTTATCCAGGTTCAATAGTAGGAGTTACATTTAAGAATATGCTTGCTGATTGTTAGCCAAATTGAGTATAATTACACATTCTAGGTGGTTTCATTCAATACAAGTACTTGTCCTGTTATTTGAAAATTAATGAAAGCCAATGTATTATAGTTTGACATTGGATGTGTGTTGTCTGTACTTTAAATCCTATTTTATAGCCGGAGTGGCGGAACCCTGTAAAAATCTCGTCTAATTCGATTTCACAGGGAAAGTTGGCAGTGCTATAAAGCCGAGATGGTGGAACTGGTAGACACGCGGGTCTCAAAAACCCGTCTCCTTTACCGGAGGTGCGAGTTCGATTCTCGCTCTCGGCATTAACAATTATGAGAAATTATTTTAGATCATAAGTTCGCAATTTATGGCTGGGGATCTTCATAGTACACAACTTAAAAAGGGTGCTGTTTTCAAAGACAGCAAAAATGTTTATATAGTCTTGGATTATAAACATATAAAGAAGGGAAGAGGTCTAGCGGTAGTACGAGTTAAGGTGAAAGATGTGGAGGGTGGGTCGATTATCGAAAAGACTTTTAGTAGCAATGAAAAGGTAGCATCAGTTACTCTTGTTCACAAATCAGCGCAATATCTCTACTCCGACGCTGAATTCTGTTACTTTATGGACGGCAAGGACTACTCGCAATTCCAGGTCGAAAAGGCAAACATAGATTGGCAGAAAAATTTCTTGGTTGAGGGCGGTAAGATAGATGTCCTATGGTTGGGGGAAAAAGTTGTTGGAGTCGAAATACCAAAAAAGGTTTCTCTTAAGATTAAGTACACGGAGCCCGCTGTAGCTGGTAATACAGTAGGGTCTGCCTATAAAGAAGCAGAGCTTGAAACTGATTTTAAAATTCAGGTGCCTTTGTTCATAAAGATTGGTGATGTTGTCCAAATTAATACAGAAAGAGGAACATATTGTTCAAAGGATTGATTCTTTGTTTGAGATCATTAAACTTAAGTTGGTTCTTTTCGTTAACATTAGCTAAATTTTTATATTAAAGTAATGTGGGATTTTTTACTTGACCTTATCAAGGTAAACGAAGATGTTAATTATTCCTTTATTATATCTTTATTTGTAGGATACTTCTTTATCATATGGTTTATCATTTCTCTTTGGGTGTTCTTTGATGCAAAAAAAAGACATAGTTCTGTTGTTCTTTGCATTCTGTATTGGTTCTTTGTTTTTGTATTTGGTCCACCAGCGCTTGTTTTCTATATAATGATTAGGCCTGAGCATACTCTGGAAGAAAACTATTACATGAATCTTGCGTTGAGTGGAGAGAAAAGTGTTCGTCCTATTTATTTCGATGGCAACAAAGGTTTTGATATTTCGATAAACCTGTCGGTTCAGCCAAAAGAAGCAGAGGATTCTGAGCATAAGATGTATATGAATGTAGAATGGTTTCCAAATGATCAAAAGGGAGCTGAGCTAGGAAAACCAAGAAAGAGAGGAGAGAGTATACGTATAATCAAGAAAGGGTTTGTAACGTTTGTAAATAAAATTAAAGAGCTCCCGACAAAGAAAAGTAAGTCTAAAAAGGAAAATAAGCCTAAAGAAAAGGATACTGATAAGCTGAGTAAAGAAAGTACTAAAAGCAAGGGAAAGAATAAGTCGAAGCGCAATAAAACTTCAGTTAAAGAATCAAAGAAGAAATCTTAATGTAAGGATTCCACTAAACATATGATTAATCAGATTTCTCGTTTAAAGCGGATAGTTCTTCACAACAAGAACTTTTTCTATTTATGGCTTGCTCAGATATTTACCCAAAGTGCTGTCAGTATTATCACTATAAATATGGGGATTCTTTCACATGAAGGAATTATATCAAGTTCAATGAAGGATTCTGCTGTAAGTATTGGCATTCTTGTTAATTTGTCGACACTTCCGGGGTTACTTGTTGCTCCGCTAGCTGGAGTCTTTGCTGATTGGTTTCCCAAAAGAAAGATCATGATTATCTCGAATCTCTTGCGTTTTGGAATCCTAATAATTTTTCTTGCAACAAGAGGATGGGAAAGGGTTCTTGATTCATATATCTTAATTTTTGTTCTTTCTGTAGTATTACAGTTCTTTATTCCTGCAGAGGGAGGTCTAATCCCGAGACTTGTCAAGAAAAAGTATATCCTTCTTGCGAACTCTTTGTTCTCGATAACCGTGTATTCGAGTCTCGCTTTCGGAGTGACAATTTCCGGGGTCATTCTTAGTATCTTTGGGATAAAAAACATGTTTATTCTCTGTACAATATTTATTGTTATAAGCACCTGGCTTCTTCTGAAAATACATATTTATGAACCAAGAAAAAGCAAGCGTTCGATAAACTACTTGTTAGGATTTTTCTCAAATCTTATCAAGGATGTCGGAAGCGGCATAAAATATTCTTTTGGGAAAAGTAAGCTGCGCTTTGCATTATTCCATCTCTTGCTTCTCCAGATAGTTGCCTTGACACTTGTCACGATAATTTTCAGAATTGGAAGTGAGATATATGGTGTCTCCCCCCGGACTGCCGGAATAGTTGTATTTGTGCCTCTAATAGTGGGATTACTTCTAGGGCTTGCCACCTTGAATATTTTTGGAAGGAATAAAAGCAGAGTAAAACTTATATGGCTTGGGACAATTTTCAGTTCATTTGCTTTTGGACTTATGGCTGTAATTGCACTAGCAGATGATTTCCTTGAGAAATATCTTCTTAGTCAGATAATCGCGACAATTAGCCTTGTTGCGGTTGGTATCTGTGTACCGTTTCTATTGATACCTGGGCAAACACTTCTATATGAAAATACCGAGAAAAGTTTTCGTGGACGAGTCCTTGGAATTTGGCAAGCGCTAACTTCCTCTCTTGCATCAGTTGTTGCAATTTTTATCGGATTTTTAACTGATCGAGTTGGAGACGTATTTATTGCTATAATTTTGATAGTGATTGCTGATATAATATATTCGATAGTTATTTACTGGCTGCAAAAAAAGCATAAAATATGATAGCAATAGGTATGCTTAAAATTCACCTCTATCTACTTTTTCTTGTTTTGAATGCACTGCTTGTGGGTTTTGTCTTGTGGAGGTATAGAAAGAATCTAGGTATTCACAGAGAAAGAATATTTGATTTTGTGTTCGTTTATGTCATTGTCAGTATTCTGTTTGGCAGATTTATATATGTGATTCAAAATTGGTCAGAGTTTGGAAATCTTTCCTGGTCAATTTGTCCGTTTTATTTCTTGCCGGGAGCAGAAAGAGTCTGGTTTATACAGATGCCCTATGCCCTAATAAAGTTTTGGGATCAAGGGGTTGATTATAGTGGTATTCTGTTTGGCGGAGTCTTCATAACGTTCTTTTTTTATATTACTAAACGTTTTGGAAAGAAAAATCTCTGGCATGTAATAAAAGGACTGTGTTTGGGACAAATAATACAGTTGATTGGTTACCTGTATGAAGGAGTTTACTATGGAAAGAAAACGAATCTTATCTTTGGAATAAAATATACGGGTGTAGATGATGTTACAAGGTTTCCGCTGCAGTTGCTTGAAATAGCAGTTCTGCTTGTTTTCTTGGCAATTCTCCCCACTTTAAAGCGAAAAGATAAATCTTTGAGCGTAGGAATTTATCTTTTTATCTTTGGTTGGCTGGAGATTTTTGTATACTTTCTCAAGGAAAGAATATCTTCTGAAGGAATAGGTGTTGGTTTGGTCCAGATTTTATACCTCGTTTTTGTCTTTATTGGAATATTTATCACGGTCTTCTCGCTTCAGCAGTCAAAGCCGGTTCCAGTGTCCGAACAAGGAGTTGATTTTGTCCCGACAGCAACAAGGGAATCTAGAATTTTGCCGTCAGACAAGCGCTCTGTAGCCCGTACATATCAGGAATCTTTCTCTTCATACAGGAAGCCTCAGAGCAAGTTTCTTTCCTGGGTTAGAAGAAAGATTAGCAGGAAGGTTAGAGGTACGGGTTAAATGTTGTTGAAAAGTAAATTTAATTCAGGAATTTCAATAGTTTCTGATAAAGCAAATATGTAGAGATTCCTTTAAAGTATAACGTTAAGTTTGGTCTGCTTAACAAAAAGCGTATCTTTTGACTTAACTTATTCATTTTCTACTTCTCAAAAATGCAAATCAAGATAGATAAAACAAATGAGGGGAAGAGACTTGACGTGTTCTTAACGGAGAAGATTGAAGACAAGACAAGGAGTCAGATTCAACGGCTCATACGAAGTGGGGATGTACTGATAGGTGGAGATAAGGTAACAAAGTGTGGGATACATCTCAAAAAAGGTGAACTGATCAATGTAAGTCAAATGCCACCTGAACAGACAAAAAGAATTCTTCCTAAAAAGATGAATATCCAGATATTGTATAAGGGGTTTGGGCTTTTAGTCGTGAATAAACTGCAGGGAGTTTCAGTACATCCCGGGAGCGGGGATGCAGAAGACACACTATTAAACGGTTTGATTTACAAATATAAGGAACTTCTAAATGTTGGGAGCGAACTGAGGTTTGGCCTAATAAATAGGATAGATAAAGATACTTCCGGGATTGTCTTGGTGGCGTTAAATACAAGAGCCCTTTGGTACTATTCAAGGCAGTTTGAAGAGCGAGAGGTCAAGAAGTATTATCTTACTGTTGTTAGCGGGGATATCGGACACTTATTCGGACAGCGACAAAATATCGTTATTACAAGTTATATTGGAAGAAATTCCAAAAACAGAAAGAAAATGACCGAGGTGAATAAGTTGAGGGGAAGACTAGCAACCACAGAGTGCTCTTTTCTAGGGTCCTTTATAAATGATAGACTAGGCAAGTATTCAATAGTACTAGCACGGCCGATTACGGGAAGAACTCACCAAATAAGGGTTCATTTGAATGGGAAAGGGTTTCCTATTGTTGGTGACAAGAAATATGGTGGTGTTGTGTACGAGAGAATGATGCTTCATTCTCTCGCGATAAAACTCAAAATGACGAACAATGCAGTAAAATGCTTTAGGACTGAAATACCAGGATCATTTTTACAATTGTTTGACAGCCGAGAACTTGTATCCCGTATATTTAAGATAGTTGGGAAGTAATTTGCAAAATCCATTAAGAATTTTAAAAAGGAAATTAAGGAAACGAAAGGTTAGAAAGAAAGGATTCCGGGCAAACACTCTACGTTTGGGAAGAAGAGATTCTGTTCGGAATAGCTCAAGGAAAAATGGCTATCTGAATATTCTTCCTGTTCTTGGGGTCATTATCCTTATCATAGGAATAGTTGGCTGGATTGCAGTCTCAATATTCAAGCTCTACAGCTTTGAGGTGAACAGAGCTTATAGGGATGAAAGAGTCATTGAGAAAGAATGGAAAGGAGAATCCCGATTAAACATACTTTTTGTAGGTTTGGATAGCAGAGAAGGGGAATATGCTTATGTCGATGCAATTATCTTAGTAATGCTTGATCCTGATTCAAAAACAGTTGGAATTTTTAATATTAATCCTGATACCAGTGTATATGTTTCTGAGTACGATGTTGAGGAGAAGTTACGAAATCTATACAACAGGGGAGTAATAGATCAAGAATCTATTCCGATCCTACTGCTCGAGGATAAAGTTGAAAAGCTTTTTTCCATTAATATCGACCGGTATGTTCTCATGAGGGAGGAAGGGCTGGTTGAGATGGTGGATTCTCTTGGAGCTATCTATGTAAACAATGAGGTGAAATTAATAGATCTAGATGCTGGACAAGGCGGAATTGATATTCTCCCAGGAAGCCAGCGTCTGGAAGGGAACGATTACTGGGGGTATGTTTCTGCTGATGCCTTGGGAGTAGAACAAAAATACATTCGGCAAAATGAAGCTTTAGAGAGCTTGCTGCAGAGATCTGTAAACTATGCAGTCTTCTTTAAAATTCCGCGGATTGTCGATACATTTAGTCGTACTGTCAGGACTGACTTGAGCAGACCTGAGCTGCTACGTTTGGCACTGACGATGAATAGAGCTAATGATGTAAAGTCTGGGTTTACAAAAGAATCTGCTTTTGAGAAGGTCAAATTGGATGAAGGAATCAGGCTTGTTCCGATTCTTGAAGAAATTGATCAAGATATCCAGAAAGTCTTTGTTGATCCTAGAATTAGCAAAGAACAGGCGAGAGTTGAGGTATTCAATTCGACAAATATAATTGGTTTGGGAGCATTTCGAGCTCGGTGGTTACGAAATATAGGAGTTGACGTTATAAGAGTAGGGGATACGGCCCAAAGTTTCGAAGAATCAGTAATCTACTCTAAAGATCCTGAAGCATTTAAGTATACTATAAATGGAATTAAGAAATCATTTGATGAGGAACCCGAGGTAGTTAAGGGAGAGCCGTCTGATATAATTTCTACAGGAGATGTAATTCTTATTATTGGAGGAAATGCGGAGGAGAACTAATTTGATTTGAGTGATCTGTAATAATGAACATTGCTACTTACATAGAGCAAATAGCCGAGGTCCTAGGGTATGTTTTTTCAGATGTTGATAGAGAGTATCTATCAAGATATTCAAACTATATTGTTATTGCGATAGGAGCTCTTACGACTATATTCATAATTACAAGGATTGTAGCAAAAATGAAATCGGTATCCGAATATATCGATAACGGTGTGGCTCTTTATATGAAATTAACTGATGAGGTAAATGTCTTAAATAAGCTCATAAAAACTATCATTCCTGAGCTTTATCTCTTAGCATATGAAAACTATGGAAGAAAAGAGTACTTTTCTCTTGAAATTCTTTTAAATCAGAACGTTGATAGATTTACGCTTTTTCTACCCAGCAAGATGTACCAAATTTGGGCTTCAAGAGCAAAATCTTTAGGTTTTCAAATTGTTACGGGGGAAAGGGAAAAATTTATCGAGAGTATGAATCCGGAGAATTTCTGTACAACCCTCGAACTTGCTCGGGACTATGTCTACTCTTTAGACCTAGAGGGTAAATCAAGAATTTCGGATTTTATCAAGCCTGCAGAGTCAATTTTTTTTCAATTGGTTTGTCGGCCACAAGGTGATAAGTGGAAGAAGAAACTTCAGATTGGACTTGAAAAGCTGAAGAAAGGGAGACCTTTTGACTTAGATAAGAAAGAGGGGCTTTTTGGAGGCTTAGTTTTCAACTTTTTTAATATCTTGGCTAGTATGATTACGTTTTTAGTTCACGGATCAGGTCCAACGCAAAAAGAAGAAATTGAGAATGTAAGCAAGAATAGTAAACATAAAATACAGATAATAAATCGTAAATTAAGTGATTATGGTTTTGAAGTACAATGTCGTCTGGTAATATCAGGAGATGACGAAGAACGTACATACTTTTTGGTTGAGAGATTGATGGATATATACAGTTCTGAGGGACAGAGTGATAGTAACTTCTTTGTCCCAGATAGATTACAAGCGAAATTGACGACCACCTTCAAGAACGATCTTATCCTTGCAAATATTGATAAATCCTCAGTAGACATCTTAAACGAAAGAGAAATTAACCGGGTTCTTGAGCATTTTATCTGAGGGGAATCACACGAATGTATCCTTCCCTCGATTTTTCTTTATGCTATAATTCAAGTATGTAAAGTAATATTTAGTGTTTTGGTGATATGTCAGGACATTCCAAGTGGAAAAAAATTAAAAGGCAAAAGAGTACAGCTGACCTAAAAAAGGGCAACTTGTTTACTAAATTGGGACAAGCAATAACGCTTGCAGTAAGAGAAGGCGGTGGGGGTGAGGAAGATACGAACTTTATGCTTCGGATGGCTATAAGCAAGGCGAAAGAGGCTAATGTTCCCAAGGACACTATTGCACGTGCAATAAATAGAGGTTTAGGGAAAAGTGAATCTGGAACTACTTTAGAACAGGTAACCTATGAGGTTGTGGGAGCAGAGGGAATAACGTTGCTTATTGATTGTGTAACGGATAATAAAAACAGAACAATAAGTGATATTCGAAGAGTGCTGTCAAATTCGGATTTTAGTATGGGTGGAGGGAGCCTGGCCTGGCAATTTGATTCAAAGGGAATTATTATATTGGAAGCAAGGAAGGGTAGAGAACCAATAAAAGAGGAAGAAATGATATTGGCAATAATGGAAATATCAGGTGTGGAGGATGTTCATACTCAAATAGGAGAGAATAATGAGAGTTTAATTGCCGTATTTACACAGAGGGAGTGTTTTAAGGAAGTTTTTCAGGGTATAAAAGAGCAGGAATACGAGGTTTTGGAGGCATATATGGGAAAAAAGGCAAAGAATTTCTTGACAGTTAAAGATTCGCTGAAGTTACGGGTAAATGATTTAAAGAACAAGCTATTGGATTTGGAAGATGTAGAAAACGTCTGGACAAATATCGATTTACAATAGATGTTATAGATGTTATAGATGGATACAACAGTTTTGGGAGTGGATTGCGGTCTTGCTACAACTGGATGGTCAGTTGTTAGTAAAAGAAAAAATAGATTTTGTGTCTTAGGGTATGGAGTTATCAAGACCAAGTCTAAAGAAGAGCTCGGTGTGCGTATGCAGAAAATTTATAAATCTTTAAGGAGTGTTATCGGTGAATTTAAACCCAAGAGTGCAGGGGTCGAAAGCTTGTTTTATTTTAAGAATAAAAAAACTGTTATGACAGTGGGGCAGGCAAGGGGAGTGATTTTATTAGCAGTGGCTGATGAGAAATTACGTGTGTATGACTATACTCCCTTGCAGGTTAAACAAGCTGTAACGGGGTATGGGAAGGCAACCAAAAACCAAGTACAGCTTATGGTAAAGACCATACTTGGACTTAAGGAGAGTCCGAAACCGGATGACGCTGCCGATGCCTTGGCAGTCGCGATTTGTCATCTCAATTCAAATTTAAAGTTGCTACCATAAATGATTGGCTACATAGAGGGGAAAATAAGATATATAAATGATAACAGTATTATTGTTGTATGCGGCGGTGTCGGTTACAAAATAGAACTGGGTGATTCTTCGAAAGATTTAAAGAAAGATGTTGAAGCATCTTTCTTTATTCATACACATCAAAGGGAGAATGAACTTAGTCTTTTTGGATTTAGAACGAGAGAAGAGCTAGAAATGTTTGAGCTTTTGATCGATGTGAGTGGAATTGGTCCTAAAGGTGCACTTCAACTGGTTACCGATATTGGTGTTCCACATCTAGTTAAAGCAATCCTGGAAAGTGATGCTGAAGGTTTGAAAGTCCCGGGTATTGGGAGGAAAACAGCTGAAAAAGTGATTTTAGAGCTTCGTGATAAGGTAGAGAAGGGGAGGTTTTCAAGCTTTGAAAGTAAAGCCAGTGGGAAAGATTCAAGACGAAAACTGGAAGAAGTAGCAGATGCTCTGAGGGCATTGGGATACACTTCCAGGCATGTAAGTAGTGTAGTTCCTGAACTCAAGCGGGTTGCTGGGTGGGAAAAGCTGTCGTTGCAGGCGCTAATAAAAATAATGCTGGAAAAAATCAATAAATGAAAAGAAAAGATACTCCAAAAGAAGAAAATAGTCTGGATTTAGTTAGGTCTCTCCGCCCGCGAAAGTTTTCAGAAATGATTGGAAGAGTGAAGGAGATTAAGAATTTGGGTATTATGCTGGAAGCAGCTGAGAAGAGAGGAGAAGCCCTGGACCATATTTTATTTTATGGTCCGCCGGGTCTTGGAAAAACAACACTTGCAAATGTTGTCTCAAATGAGCTCGAGGTTGAAATGCATGTAACTTCTGGGCCTGCAATTGAGAGACAGGGAGATCTAGTCTCAATTCTCACAAATATCTCTAAAAGAGGCATTCTTTTTATTGACGAAATTCATAGGCTACACAGATCTATCGAAGAAATTCTTTATTCTGCAATGGAAGATAAGGTAATAGACATTATCATAGGGAAAGGGCCCTCTGCGAGAACTTTGAGACTTGACCTTGAGGATTTCTCACTTATTGGAGCGACCACTAGAATAGGACTGCTCAGCTCTCCTCTAAGAAGTCGATTTGGCGCAAGCTTCAGGCTTGATTATTATTCTTCTGAGGAACTCGCGACAATGGTTATGCATGCTGCAAAGTCACTTCAAGTTAGAATAGATCAATCCGGCGCAAGAGAGATAGCTAAAAGATCCCGTGGAACAGCCCGAACTGCAATTCAGCATCTGAAACGTGTTAGAGATTACGTTCAGGTTTTGAATAAGCAAGGCATCACAAAATCAATTGTTGAGAAGGTTCTGGAGATGCATGAAATAGATAATTTGGGTCTGGACTATATAGATAGACGTATCCTGGATCTTATTGTCAAGGATTTTGAAGGTGGTCCTGTTGGTTTGTCCACCATTTCAGCGGCATTATCTGAAGAGGTCGAAACAATTGCAGATGTATACGAACCTTATCTTATTCAGGCAGGGTTTCTAAAGAGAACCCCACGTGGTAGAATGGCAACACAGAAGGCTTTTAAACATATGGGATACAGCAGGAGAAAGGCTGTTTCACAAGCTAAATTGTTTTGTAGACATTCATGAAACTGCGATCAAAGGCAATCAGTTTGTCAGTCGCGTTTGTACTTGTTTTTTTTGTAACGCGCTTTTTAGATTTAGAGAAATTTTTTGGAGTAAACAATGAAATTCTTCGTGCTCTCATTGTTTCACTGGTATTTTTCGCAGGGCTTTCTTGGGTGCTCAATTTTAAGGTAAAAGGAATTCGCGTATTTACTATACTAGGTCATAGTGCATTTATAGTTTTTATTCAAACATTATTTCTTGAGCTGATTGTATTTCAAGATGCTAGTAGAATTAGTGAAAAGACTATCTCGCTATTGATCTTGTTTTTCTGGGGTGTTGTAATCTATTTTCTCGTACTTACGGTAAATATACTAAATGTGTCATTTATTTCTCAGATACCGCTTGGACAAGCTGCAAAAGCCTCAAGTTTTGTCTATTATCTATTCACTGCTTATTTTGCGTTTCTGTTAGTTTTAAGGTCAGGGGCTCCCCTACATATGAAGTTACTACTTTTTGTTGTCGTTATAGTAATAAATACAGTAACAACTTTTTGGTTTAAAAAGGAATCGAATAAACAACTACTTACAGAGAGTGGGGCAGTGATATTTTTCATGATTACTGTTTTCGTTCTGATGATGATTTGGCCTTTGCCTGTGGAATTAGCCTCAATGTTTCTCATAATCATATATTACATACTTATTGGATTAGGATTAGAAGAGCGTGAAACAACATCGCTTCTTATACGTGTCGAGTACTTTGTCATTCTAATTTTTGCCGTGATATTTCTCCTAAAGCTCTCTATCTGGGGCATAAACGGTACAATAGTCTAATATTTCCCCATCTCTTCAATATCAAACTTAAAATACGAAATTTATTCTATATGTATTTCAAAAACAGCTTTTAAAAAGGCAGACAGTGCAAATTTTTTTTAGAAAAGAAGATATGTATGACGTGATAGATTTCTTAGAATTATTTTCGGTTCGTATAATTTATAAAGTATATATATATGTATATTTCAAAAATGAGAGTAATAGATGGAGTAGGGGAAAGAGTAAATATTTGAAGGGGAATATACTATAAGATATAAAACTATAGGGTGTATAAGATGGCTTTATAAATAATAGGTAGATAGGTTAAGAAATTGACTCCCAGTAAAAACAAACAGAGAGAGGTATCATTAGTATGCTCTATCGAGTATATATGTCAAAAAGTTTCATAAAAGAATGTTTCATAGAACGATACGATTGTGGATAAGTTGGGAATAGAAAGAGAAGTAGAAATTGTCATGAATGCGTAATATAAGTGAACGAAAGCAAAAAGGGACTTGTTGGAATTGTAAGAAAAAGTATAAACACTTTTAAGTATGTCGCAATATCGGAACATACTTCCCTATCCTTAGAAGTATCACTAATTGTGACTATTACCTTATTGCGTATAATTACCCTTATACGTAATAAGATGGTGTAGAATCGAACGTAGGGTTCAAAATTCCGAGTTTTATTTTTTGATTTCAACATGTGTTTTTCGTCATTTTTATCGGATACATTTTATGCTGAAATACTACTTCACCGAAAAGCTTCCTTTTTTGATATTCCGATCGTGTTAGAATCGTTAGTGGGTAGTAACCCACTATTTGATTCTATAATTATAAAAAAATTGAGATTACAAGTATCTGCAGAAATCTTATATAATATATCAAGGTGATAATATCATTGATTTTAGTATGACAAAGAAACTTTTGCCCTATATGGATGAATATCTCCTTGAGCTGTCAAATAATAATTACAGCCTAGAGACGATCAAAAATTATGAGAGAGATCTTCTTGTTTTTATGGAGTTTCTGGCTATAAAAGACATAGCTTTTAAGAAAATTACCAAGAAAACCATCACTTTATATAAGGGATTTCTGAAAAGTGAAAATTATTTTCGTTTTCTAGAGGAAATTGGAGAAAAAGCCCAGGATGACGAGGATATCTCAAAAACGTGCTCAAAGGGGTCTAGAACTCGCGGTAGCGGTTCTAGTGGACTATCATCTCGTTCGATAAATCGAATGTTGTCGGCGTTACGGTCTTTTTTGAGGTTCTTGATAGATTTTGATTACCGAGCACCTCTAGCACCAGATGCTATAAAACTTTTGAAAACTGAACGCAAGGAAGCTAGAGTCCCGGAGTTTGAAGATCTCGTAAAACTGGTTGAATATCCCAGCAGTTTTGAAAAGAATAAATTTGTTGCTAGAAGAAACCGAGCAATACTAGAATTGCTTTTTTCCTCAGGCATGCGTATATCTGAGCTTGTAAATCTAAATCTTAAAGATGTAGACTTGACGTCAGATAGAAGGAAAATAAGAATGGGAAAACTTTACATACTTGGCAAAGGGAAAAAACAAAGATTTGTGTATCTAACCGAAAGATGTAAAGGTCATCTGGAAGAATATCTCAGGACTCGATCTGATCAATATGAGGCTTTGTTTATTCCTACAAAGGGTAAGAGAATGAATAAAGGACTGGCAAATATGAGAATTTCGGCTCGACACGTACAAAATAGAATAGCTCTGTATAGGAAATTGTTAGGAATCGTTGTTCCTGTAAGTCCGCACAGTCTGCGTCATGGATTTGCAACTTATCTTGCAGAAAAAGGCGCTAGCCCCGTAGCAATTCAGCGTCTGCTAGGTCATGAATCGCTTCAAACAACGACCCGCTATGTTCATGCTTCGGATAGATTTGCCGAGAAGACACACAGGAAATACCATCCGCTGAGTAAGTAACCATGTAACTAGGTAATAAGTAATTAGGTAACTGAAATACTATGTTGTTTTAGTGCGGTATTGTTTTTGGGCTTTGTGAGGGACCTATCAACTGGAATAGCTTAGTTTCACAACGTGAAACTAATTATTTCTTTGTGGCTAGGTTTTGTTTAAATTATGAAGTATTCGTGAACTCTATTCTAGAGATTTGATTTTGTAGTGGGTTTCTCCTCTTGGAGTTTTTACGATAATCTGCTCCCCTACCCTCTTTCCCAGCACTGCTTTTCCGATAGGAGAGTCGATAGAAATTTGTGTTTCATCAGCGGAAATCGCCTGTTCCACAAGCTTAAACTTTATTTTAGATTTTGAATTTACCAGTAGGATTTCGCTTCCTATCTCAGCTTTAGTAAAAGTTCTCCCTTCTCGGTTTTGCAGTTTTTCTTGGTTTATCAACTGCAGCTCTAGGTGACTCATATGCTTTTCGATGAGGTCTCTTTCGTCAATTAGTTGATGATACTCCAAAATTCCCTCATCGTTTGTAGAACTCCTGCGGGTTTCTTCAAGCTGGTCAGTTAGCTGATCAAACTTTTCCTTTAGGCAAAGGAGTCTCTTTTCCAGATTCTTTATGTTTTTACACTTTCTGTTTTTTGGCATAGCAATATCATAACTTAATAATATAACGCGGTCTGTTATAAATTATGACAAATTTATATAGACTGTATATTCTTAGATAAATTTCTCGATGATGTAAGGTATTTCACCTTTTGGCAGGGAAACCTTGATCTCGTCTCCGATTTTCTTGCCTTCGATAGCCTTGCCTATAGGTGACTCAGCCGTCACGTGGCCTTCGGAGGGGTTGGCATCATCTACCGATACAAGGCACACTTCAAGTGAACCGGTATGGTTTTGAAGCCTAACACACTTTCCGACTTCAATAGTGTCAGTTTGTTTTTTGGGACTTAGAAATTTTTCTCTCCCTATGATTCTTTTCTTTACAAGGTCGATTTGCTTCTTGACGAATTGTCTTTCGGTAAGAAGCTCTTGATAGCTCCAGGTTTCATCTGAGATCATACCTGATAGTCTCTCTTGTTCCAATTGATTTGTGAGATCTTCGTACTTTTCCTGAAGACATGCAAGCCTCTCTTCTAGATCCTTTATATCTCCGCAGTTTTTGTTTTTCATATTTAAATTTATAAAATAATATTTTTGAATCCGTGTGAACTATAGCAAGGTGGAAAGTTTTTTGCTTGATTTTTATATATTATTATTCTGACATATTGTCAAGTTAAATTGAGCAAGAAAACGCCCTTGATACGGGGCTAATCCATGCGTAGCATAATCCTGACAGGAAATGGCAGGTAGATAAATAAAAGTTAAAAATTCTCTTTATCAGAAAAAGAAGGGCTGGTCTTATTTCAGGGCAACATATTGGTCAGAAAATTCTGGATGAACCTTTTTTAGAAGAATGATAGTTCTATCGACCCAGGATTGAGGAGGTAAACCAAAGGTGTGATTTCCTCCGTTTGCAAGACTAATACGTTTCGATATATTGAGCAATCGCTCCGGAGTTAATTTGTCTAATCGGATTTGTGAAGATAGGTATCTAATAATGAGTGATTCAAGGTTTGGACCAGCAGCACTAGCGATGATGATCAAGCTAGCAATAGCTGTATCTCTGAGTAATCCTTCTTTTACACCTTTTGTTCTTTGCACAGAACGTTGTGCTAAATCCAATATTATAAGGACAGCTTGATCCGAAGTATCCCCGAATTCTGCTAATCTTTTGCTTATTTGAGCTTGTAAGTCGTCCGTTATAACCCTCCTTTTGGGGTCTTCTTCATAGAAATATTCCTTGATCGCTGCTACTAACCTTCTTCTTGTTGCCTTGCTTAAATGTTGGAGTACAACATTTAAGTCTTGAGGAGCAAGTTTTGCCTTCAGGATAGTTGAACTGACTTGAGGTGCAACTTTTACGAGGTTTTTAACAATTAAATCTTGCAACAAATCAAGTATCCAGCGGTTTCCTTGATCACTACAGTAGTCAGCAAGATTTTGACACAAGCCTATTGCAGTCTCTTGTGTTATATGGGTAAAGTATGGAGACCAAGCGGCAATTTCTTCTAGCAATGACCTCAAAGAAATCGAAACTCTAATTTCTAGAGGTGATCCGAATGAAGGGAAATTTGATCCCAAGTGCATACAACTATAGGGTATAATTTGAGGGATAAGGGCCATATGTTTTGGACTCAAGATTATCCTATCTCTTGGGCTAGGGATTCCCCTTGATGTTCTAGTTGCCCAATTACCATTTGGTGCTCCTAGCGTTGCATATAAATGGTAAGCCAATACACCCAGAAGGCGATATTCTTCTTGTAATATATCTCTGGGAAAAGGCTCTTTTATTGGTCCAAGTCTAAGCAGTGATCTTGTCAATGAGGTTGGTTCTGGATATAGGCTTTGGAGAGAATCTGTTTTTTTCCTGAATAACGCGGCATAAAGTGTATCAGCAACTGTCCCTCCATATAGTGTTCCTGTTATAAGATCCATTTGAGGACCAGGATAATTCATATCTAACCCTTTTCCATTTAGTACAACAGTCGTTTCTGGAATTCCAGGTCCATCTCCCAATAGAGATCTTTTAACTGGAGAAAAACCTGCTTGAGCAGAAAACATAGTTACAGTTGTTGCTTCCAGATCTCTTCCGCTCGGAAACCCTTCCTTTCGTCGGTTGTGATTTATATGCTGTGCCTGATATATTCCAAGGAATTCTTCTGGCATTATTCTGACTTCCAGTAAGGAGTATTTACCATCTATGCATGGAAGCGCAACCCACATATGAATGGCACAGTAGTTGGGATACTTTACTCTGTCCAGATACTTAGTGTGAAAACCAATCACTTTAACCCCTGTTTCTTCAAATGTATTTCTGATGTCTTCTGCAACACTTACAAAATCAATAGCAGATTGTTCTTCTGCAGGGATATTTTCTTGTTCAGGGAAACGCAGGCCAATTACAGTTCCTGCGATATCACCTGTATAGTGATCAAGAATATCAGTACTGCATGGTTGCCCTGTTCTCAAGTATTCGGCTATGAGAAAACAGAGAACTTCCTTTGTACAAGCTCCTTTCGGAGGGAAAACACCCTTTTCTATTCCCCAAATTTTTAGGTAAGAAGACCACACAGATTTGTTTCTGGCACTCACATATATCGGAAAGTACTGGTGAGGACAGGTCTGTGCTTGTATTCTTCCTCTTTCTAATAACTGTGTCAGGAATATAGCCTGAGACCAGCATACTGCTTCACTGACATTATCCTCAAGACTAATACTAACTTTGTCTGGTCCGATTCTAAGGCATTCAACTGAATCCCTTGCAATAAATGCTTCTCTAAATAGCGTTGGGTTTAATACCCGGAATGCTTCATCGGCCAAATGATCGCTGGTAATTTCGAGATTAAATAAAGCAATACTTAATCGTCTTAGCTGGAAAAGAGATCTGGAGGCTTCTTGAAAAATTATGCTGTTTGGAGATACGGCTGCTCCATCTGGTTGTTGATTTCGCTGGTAAATTCTCAGTATACTAATCGAGTGTACTAGTAAGGCAACTCCCGATTCTAAGTTGTCGCCAAGAAGGTATAAACAATTGTTAATATCTCTCCCGGATAGAATTATTTTAGCTCCTAGCCTATCTCCATTAGGATTTCTCCAGTTTATTCTTTCGGATGAAGGGAAAGGTTTTGCTTCTTCAATAAAAAGCCTAGTCTTGATAGCACTTCTTACAGTTTTAACAAGTATTTTTCTTTCCCCTATTTCAGAATCGTGAGTATCTGTCAATAAGGCTCCTAAAGGAAGTGCAGTAAGATAGTTATCCAAAAAATGTTCTGTTGAGAGACTTCTCCATCTTTCTTTGAGTGTCAAATCTAATCTTGAGGGTGTTGACATTATTCCAGCATAGATAACACTGATAATGATACCTCTTGCCCCTGTAATACAGCCAGGAGTTTGTGAACTACTTTGGACTTGGTTTGGGAGATCTGCTGGGTATTTAGGCATTTCATTCAGTAGAAATCTAGCAACTTCAAGCATTTCTAGCTGCATTTGAGATGCCATTTGTTCGGCTTGCTTCGATGGTATAGTTTGTCTGGCATTATCTATAATTGCATGAGGGAGGGATCTGAGAATAACAATAAGCAGGTGGGCTACTTCTGCTCCATATACTTCGGTACAGCGTTCTTCTATTCCTTCTATACTTAGAGGAGTATGTTCAAGTTCAACTAAGGGATAAATCTCTTGTACTGCCGAAAGCGCTTCTCTCAAGCTTTGTGCAAGACTGGCTTTTTCTTGAGTAGATTGATTCAGCGAAGGTGGGGTTCTTGTTTCATACTGCTCCATATCCTTTATCTGATACATAATTGAGGCAGTATTTGTATTGCACGGTTCAAGTTAGTAATATTTACTGTGAAATAAGTCTCAACCCACGTCCCTTTATTGTTTGTATAAACCGAGGGTTTCTGGCAGTATCTCCTAGTTTCTTGCGGATTCTTGAAATAGTTCTATCGATTGCCCAGTCCGAGTATTTCTCGATGACATTCTTTCCCCAGATGACTTCAGCTAGTTCTTCTCTCTTTACTATCTCTCCATTGTTTGTGTAGAGGAGTTTCAAGATTTTGAATTCACTTCGAGTAGGTTCAGTTTTTAGCGGTTTCCCATCAATATATACCGTTTCGGTCTTGGGGTCTATGAAAACCCCTTCTTTTACTGGGATTTCATCTTTTGGGGAGCCGGATTTCGATTTTATATAGAACTCGAGCAGCGGGGAGAATACTTTTTTGTAATCTCCGTTTATTATTATCCCTGTATTCTCTAGATATTTCATCTCAGGAGTACTTTGCATTTGTGGATTTACTACATACTTTTTCAAAAGTCCCTGGTAATTCTTATCAAATTTGATCCAGAATTTTTCACTTCTTGCCTGTATAGTGGATTCCTCTGATAACTTCTGAAGATTCTCTTCTGCTAAGCAACCTTCTTTTTTGTTCGAGGCTAGGTAAACTTGATTAGCAGATTTCATATAGCCTGGATGTCCCCCAGATATTTCAAAAAGACTCTTTCTTACCTTCTCCGGAATCTTGTACCCGCATTCTCTTTCCCATTCATCTATGATCAGCTTAGCGTCTTTTTTATTTGGTAATTTAAGTAATATCCTCTTATTGAGAAACAAACTGTATAACTCATCGAGAAGATCGGAAGTAAAGATTTTAAGGGGATCTTTGTCACTGCTGAAAGCAAAGACCACTTTCCAAAGGTCTACGTTACGAAGTGATTTAATTGAGTTGAAAAATTGCTTGTTAAAGCTAGCAAGCGTTGCAAAGTCATGTATAATGATACAAAGTTTGAAACCAAATTCTCTTGTTATAACTTTGACGATATCTTCAACAGCACTAAATATCACGAAAAGATCTTGATTTGTGATAGCGTCTGAGTATATCTTCTCTACTTTATCGTGGACCCCATTCTGGGGAAGATCTCGAATAATGTTTCTATATAACTTGGATAAAAGGAGCTTATAGAAGCCGACAGTGCTTACATCAAGGAGTTTTGCGAGATCAAGAAAGACTACAAAAAAGTTGATTTCATCTTTTGGAACGATCACTTGCCAGAATTCATAATTTTTATCAAAGCTTTGGAATAAATCGTTTTTGCCGCTGCCAGGCATACCAAATATGGTAAAAGACTCGGACTTCTCAATCTGATCAACGAATTGGGAAATGAAATTCCTCCTATAGCCACTTTTGTACTTTGTATAGTTTGTTATCTGTTTTTGTAGGACCACCATCAAAAAGCTAATATAGGTCGCATTATATACAACCACAAATAGGAATGTCAAGTAAATGTCAGGACAGGCGTCAGGTTGAATTTAGTGTCTGAATACTGGGGATAGTTTTTGATCTGTATAAATCTATTGCACTGTCTATATTATCGCTATAGCCGCAACTTGATCTCCCTGCTTGATTCGCATGAGTCTCACGCCGCCAGTCTGCCTGTTTCTCTCTGGAAGATCATTTGTGGGTATCTTTACAGCTTGCCCGGATTTGGCCATGATCAAGAGTTCTGCACCTGGGTGATCAACCACTCTGGCTACTGCCAGCTTCCCAGTTTTCTCTGAGAGCCGGGCTGTAAACACTCCCTGCCCTCCTCTTCCCTGAAGCGGGTACTGGCTCATCTTGGTGACCTTTCCGAAACCCAAGTCAGAGATTGTGAGCATGAGATCTTCATTTTTACGGATAACATCCATAGAGATGACTTCATCATCGGCAAATTTGAACTTGATGCCTCTGACGCCCATGGTTGCTCTTCCTGTTTCTCTCACATCTTTTTCTGAGAAATGTATGCTCCTGCCGTATCTTGTTATAAGAATGACATCATTCTCTCCAGTTGTCGGTCTGACCCAGTTGAGTTCATCATTTTCGGCAAGTTTGACAGCAATCAAGCCGTTAGCTCGTATCTTGTCAAAGTCTTCAACTGCAGTTTTCTTTACTGTGCCGTGCCTAGTAGCCATAAATAAGTACTTGAAATCCTTACCCTTGTTCTCTAGAGTAATCTGATCCTCTAGGATCATATCTTCTTCGATAACACCCTCTTTAGACCTTGTCAAAATGCTTGTTATAAGCTCATCTTGATCAATGTCGATAAGATTTATTATGGCTTGGCCCTTTGCTGTTCTGCCAAATTCAGGTATGTCGTATACTTTATGCTGGAAAACGCGTCCTTTTGTAGTGAAAAATAGTATGTTATCGTGAGTGTTGCAGCTGAAAACATGTGCAACCGAATCTTCTTCCTTTGTAGTCATGCCTTTCTTTCCTTTTCCGCCTCTCTTTTGTACACGATATGTGCCCTGTTTCATTCTTTTGATGTATCCCTGCTCACTTACTGTCACCAGAACTTCTTCGGCAGCAACGAGATCTTCTTCTGTAAATTCATCCACTTTACCTTTATATACTTTTGTTCTTCGTTCGTCTGCAAATTTCTTTCTTACCTCTAAAAGTTCGGCACGAATTATGTCCAAAACCTTTTTGGGTGTTTTCAGGACAAAGAGCAAATCCTTTATTGTTTCCTGTATCTTCTTGTATTCTTCCTCAATCTTTTGTCTTTCTAAAGCGGCCAGTCTTCGTAACTGCATGTCCAAAATTGCCTGGGATTGAATCTCTGAGAGCTTAAACTTCTTTATCAAGTTCGCCTTTGCAGTATCTGCATCTTTTGACTTTCTAATTGTATCAATAACATCGTCAAGATTTGCAAGAGCAATTATAAGTCCTTCGAGAATGTGTTCCAGTTCACGTGCTTTTGCAAGGTCAAACTCGCTCCTTCGTGCCACTATCTCCTGTCTGTGCTGGATGAATAACTCTAAAATCCTTTTTAATGTCAGAATTCTCGGCTCTCCATCGACTAAAGCCAGCATATTGGCATTAAATGCCTTCTGCATCTCAGTCATCTTATATAGTTTGTTGAGTATCGTTTTTGGTTTACCGTCTTTTTTGATATCTATGACGACTCGAAGCCCTTCCTTATTTGATTCGTCACGAATATCTGCTATACCTTCAATTCTTTTGTTTCTAACAAGATTAGCAATCTTTTCTACTAGGCGAGCTTTATTTACCTGATACGGTATTTCAGATATGATTATGTTGAATCTGCCACCCGTTGTTTCTGATATACTAGCCTTTGCTCTCATAAGGATTCTTCCGCGGCCTGTAGCATAGGCGTTTGCAATCTCCTTTGCGTCATAAATAGCGGCTGCTGTTGGGAAGTCAGGACCGGGGATAAATTCCATCAATCTGTCTACGGTTACTTCTGATTCGAACTTAGGAAATCTCTCCTGGGAAAGGATTTTTAGGTCTTCTGTAGTCTTGATGTTTTCAAAATAATTTAGTGGAGTTTTCACTTTGCCATTTGAAACCCATCGGTTTCCCTTCCTTATCATGTCGATAATGGCATCAGTGATCTCTCCGAGATTATGCGGAGGAATTTTTGTTGCCATACCAACTGCTATTCCTTCGGTTCCATTTAGAAGCAGATTTGGAATGGCTGCTGGAAGCACAACTGGTTCCCTGTAGCTGCCGTCATATGTTGGGATGAAGTTGACGGTATTCTTTTCGATGTCAGTAAGCATCTGCATTGCAATTTTGTGAAGCCGGCATTCGGTATATCGCATAGCTGCAGCACCATCTCCGTCGACTGACCCGAAGTTACCCTGTCCGTCAATGAGCATATAACGAAGAGAAAAGTCCTGGGCCATCCTAGCAAGAGCATCGTATACGGAAACATCTCCATGCGGGTGGTATTTACCAATAACATCTCCTATTGTTCGAGCTGATTTTTTGTATGAACCTGAAGGGAGAATTTTTTGCTTAAACATAGAATACAGAATTCTTTTCTGCACAGGCTTAAGGCCGTCTTTTACATCAGGAAGGGCTCTAGATACTATCACACTCATAGCGTAGTTGATATAATTTGTCCGCATCTCCTGTGTAATCGATGTTAAAACGATTCCTTTAGTCTGATTCTGTTTTACGGTTGTTTCCTGTTTATCGGTTGTCATAATTTGTTCTGCTATTTTTCAAACTATTTTGTCCTTAATCCTTAATTTACTATTAGCTATCTGCTACTTACTAATTATAGAATTATTTTATTAACTAATTAATTAGTTACTCTATCTCCTTCTGATCATCTAACTTGTAATTTCTGCCAGAACGAACTTTTCCAGTTTTCGTTTTCTCTACCATAAAGTAGACAGCTAAGACTATTACTATTAATGCAACTGCTGCACTAACTATCGTTATTATACCCCCAATTATTAAATCGATCATTTTTTACCTAAAGCCGAAATTATAAAACTGATAAAAATACATGCAAAAAATCCAAGTGAAATCAGAATCCCGAGTAATCTGTTGCCTGCTCCCTGCGCTCTTCCTGCATATGGCTGAAACTGTCCAAGCTGAAACTTTCTGGTTTGAAGCCACACCTTCCCGGGCCCTCGGAGTAGTCCAACAAAGATTCCTTCGCCGCCAAACAGCCAGTTGAACGGGCCTGAGATAGTCTGGATGTCAAAGTCCACTGATTCCTCATATGCTACTAAATTTCCTTGGTCAACTGCGATTTCCTGTCCCTCTTTTAGTTCATACATGGCTACCTCACCATCGGCGATGAGGTGAACACTCCCTGAACCGGTAACTTTCTGAAGGATGAAACCTTTTCCACCAAAAAGTCCAGCACTCAACTTCTTTACAAAGACCATCTTTCTGTCAACCCCCTCTTCTGAGCATAGATACGCTCCTTTTTGAAATACCACTGCCTGGGAACCAGGACCTAGATGAAGGGGAATGATTTTCCCGGCTTGATCGGTTGCAAAAGTTACAATTCCAGTTCCATCTTTGCTTGTAAATTTATTGACAAAAATTGATTCTCGGCTGAAAAATCTTGAGAACATCTGAGAACATCCTTGTCCTTTTGTTTCCATCTCAATGTTATTTGTCATCCAGCTCATTTTTCCGGCCTCGGAGTATATGGTTTCCCCCTCATCCAGCTGGACTGACAGCGCCTGCAAAGTTGTTCCGATCGTCTTATAGGTGATACCTCTGCTTCCGACTTCCTGCTTATCGACAAATTCTTTTTTCTTGATTTCTTCTATTAGTGTTTTATTTTCCATTTTAATTATTTATAAATTAAACATCGAGGTCTGCCTTCTTGGCATTTGTTTGTATGAATTTTTTCCTTGGTAAAACGTCATTTCCCATAAGGATATCAAATGTTCTATTTGCTTCCTCTGCATCCTCGATAGTTATCTGCTTAAGGGTTCTCGTTTCAGGATTCATAGTTGTATCCCAAAGCTGATCAAAGTTCATTTCACCCAATCCCTTAAATCGCTGAATATTTTTGGGTTCCTTGCCCTTCTTTTTCAGATCAGCGAGTAGTTTTTCGTTTTCCTCATCATCCTTTACCCAATAAAATTCATCTTTTGATATTTCAACTTTATAAAGCGGAGGTTGGGCGACATAAAGAAACCCACTTTCGATCACTTTTTTCAGATGTCTAAAGAAGAAAGTCAGGTATAAGGTTACGATGTGAGCACCGTCAACATCAGCGTCTGCCATGAGTATGGTTTTGTGATATCTGATTTTTGAAACATCGAGAGTTTCTCCCACACCGCACCCAAGAGCAATAATCAGAAACTTCAGTTTCTCGTTTTGGATAACTTTATCAATTCTGTATTTCTCACAGTTAATAGGCTTGCCAAAAAGAGGAAGAATGGCTTGCGTTTTTCTGTCTCTGCCCTGCTTAGCCGGTCCTCCTGCACTGTCTCCCTCGACTACGAACAACTCGCATTTTTCAGGATCCCTCGATTGGCAGTCGGCAAGTTTTCCGGGAAGAGAGCTGCCTTCGAGCGCGCCTTTTCTTATCACTGCTTCCTTTGCCGCCTTTGCAGCTTGTCTTGCCTTGAATGTAATAATATTTTTTTCAATTACTCTTTTTGCTTCTTTTGGGTTTTCTTCAAGGAACATTTTCAGGTTCTTTTCTACTACCTTTCTAACCGCTGAGGCGGCTTCGGGATTGTTCAGCTTTATCTTTGTCTGGCCTTCGAATTGCGGATCAGGAAGCTTGATAGAAATGATCGCGGTCAATCCTTCACGGACATCGTCGCCAGTCAGTCTGATTTCTTTTTCACCAGCAGCTTGCTGTAGATAGTCGTTTATACTTTTTGTGATAGCTGTCTTAAAGCCGGTTGCATGTGTTCCACCTTCAGGATTCAATATGTTATTTGCAAATGTGAGAATCGTTTCTTGAAGATCGTCAATATATTGAATAGCCACTTCCACATCGACATTATCAATCTCTTCATGCGCATAAAAAATTCTATGGTTTATAGGCTTTTCTCCTTTATTGATGCTTCGTACGTAAGATTTTATACCGTTTTCAAAATGGTACTTCTGTAGTCTTGGAAGGTACTTTACTCCGTTCTCTCTATCCTCTTCCTTTCTGTCATCCTTGACCAATACCGTAAGTCCGGCATTTAAAAATGCAGATTGACGGAAGCGTTTCAACAGCCGCGAGAAATCAAACGTTATGTTACCAAATATTTCCTTATCGGGCTTAAATGTAAAGGTTGTCCCTGAATCCTTCGTGCCGCCTAATTCTTTAAGGTTGGCAAGCGGCTTTCCTCTAGAATATTCTTGTTTGTACTTCTTCCTGTCTTTACTGACTTCGACGGAGCCTTTTTCTGATAATGCGTTTACAACTGCAAGGCCGACTCCGTGAAGACCACCAGCAACTTTATAAGTTTTTCGGTCGAACTTGCCCCCAGAATGAAGTGTAGTCATGATCACTTCAAGTGCAGGTTTGCCTGATTTGTGCATATCAATAGGAATTCCTCTTCCGAAGTCTTTTACAGTAAATGAGCCATCAGAATTTAGGGTTATTTCAACCTTGTCTCCATATCCGGCTAAAACTTCGTCAATAGCGTTATCAACGATTTCAACTACGAGATGGTGTAGACCATAGAATGATGTGTCACCAATATACATAGCCGGGCGTTTCCTTACAGCATCAAGCTGGTTCAGAACAACAATTTTTGAAGCATCATATGAATCTTGCTTTTTAGCCACTTTTCAACAATTATCAGATAATCTAACCCGAATTACTTGCCTGCATTGCACTTCGGCAAGGCAGACAAAATTCAAATATATTTACTTTGATATCGAATAAAATGTTCTGCGGACGCAGAACATTGACATTCAATTTTAGTGTTTTTAGCATTTTATTGCAAGTCGGGTTACGATGGGTGAACGATTGTTGAACTATGGTTAAACAATTGTAGAACAATCGTTCACCCATCGTAATCGATCCCCCTAAGCGGCAAATTTATCATAAGATTTTCGAGAGCCAGTTTTTTGTTGACATTCTTCTCAATGGCTATTCGAGTCTTGTCGATCAAGTATATAACTTCAAGAATCTTTGTTTCCTTGCCCTTCCTCTTGATCAGCTGTTGCCGGAAGTATGTGAGCAAGTTTTCTAGAAAAGCATTGATAGAATTTATTTGTTCCTGCTTCTCTTTAGATGTCTTTTTTAGGAAATTTTCAATAAAGAAAAAACGATCGATAATATTTGAATTGATAATTTTTTTGATGGTTTCAAGGTCTACCACTTGATCAGTATAGTCAAAGGACTCAAATACTCTTGATCTAGAGATGATGGTATCTAGAATCCTGGATTTAGTCGAACAAGTTAGGATAAGGAAGGTGTTCTTTGGTGGTTCTTCTAAAGTTTTCAACAAAGCACTTTGAGCTTCTTTTGTCATCTTTTCTGCACTGATGATGATTCCAACCTTTAAGGATGCAACATACGGCTTTAGCTGTGTCTTTCGTATAAATTCATGTGTCTGTTGAATTTTGATGTTTTTCCCCTCAATGTTTTCGGGCCAAATGCCGAACACATCTGGATACACCTTATATGACCTGTCCTGTGGGATAGGAAGTGCTATTCTTGCGAGACTCTCTGCAATTTGCTGTTGAGTACTTTCGTCGCGAATACAAATCAGCAGTGTCGATGTTCTTCCTGTTTCTACCATTTTTTGAAATGCCTTTTTGAGAATCGTTTTCATTGACAATATTTACCTTTTCTATTACTATAAATATTTAGGTGGGGTAACCCATATAGTACATTTTATTCGAAAATTATTATATAAGCAATCTGCCCAATGATAAATGATCCTAGATCGCAAGATGATATTGCACAAGGACAGCAAATTTCTTCTTCTCCATTAGATGGAAGTAATCAAGTATTTCATACTGGCACATCTTCAACTGAGCCGGTATCACCTGTCTTGGGAACTTCTTCCGTTCAACTAACGGCAAACCCCTCAACGCCTGATCCGAATCAGAAGCAGGGTACAGTTCAAGCGGAGGCAACTTTACCTGACAGCAGTTTCCAAGAGCCAGCAACACAGCAAGTACAGCAGTCGCCTCAAGCTGTTCAGGATGAGGCTAATGGCAATCAGATAGATGATCAAATCTCCCAAGATAAGAATGCTGGAAAGATGAATTTTATATCAGAGATAACTAAAGATGATTACAAGGGGAAGACGATATCTGAGATTCTAAAGGAAAAGGGGAAGATAAATCCAGTGCAGTATCAGGAGATTCAATATGCGGTAGCAAGCAGACAAGGAAGTGAAGAAGATCTGATCAAGGGAAAGGGATGGGTCAGTGAAGATGATATAGTAAAGGCAAAAGCTGCTTCTTATGGCCTTCCTTTTGTCGATTTAAGTGAAATCGATATCCCGAGAGACCTTCTGACAAAACTTCCTTATGAAGTTGCCCAGACACATCGGGCAATTGTTTTCAAAGAGGATAACTCCTTTTACCACGCAGGTATGGTAGATCCCCTTGATATTCAAAGGGTGAATTATATTCATAATATTTTGGGCAAGACAGTAAAAACATATTTTGCCAGTCTGTCAGATGTACAGACCATTCTCGATACAAAATATGCTGGGCAGATGGAAACGGAAGTAACTGAAGCGGTCGAAGAAGTAGGAGAAGGTGTTGTGAAGATAGAAGAAAGCCTAAAGGATATAAGCGAGATAGAAAGTACTATAGCGAGCGCTCCGGTTGCTCGAATTGTAAATATGATACTTGAATACGCAGTGAAGTACGAAGCAAGTGATGTACATATAGAACCACGAGAAAAAAGGATGGGAGTCCGATTTAGAATAAATGGTGTTATGATGGAAAGACTACAGCTGCCGACAAGTCTAATTGCTCCAGTTGTGTCAAGAATTAAAATTCTATCTAATTTGAAAATCGATGAGCATCGTGTTCCTCAAGACGGAAGATTTCAAATAAAGGTAGGTGAAAAAGAAATTGACCTCCGTGTCTCAGTCATGCCTACAGTAAATGGAGAAAAGGTCGTGATCAGGCTTCTTGAAAAAGGCGGAGGGTTGATGAAACTGGAAGATACCGGGATCAGAGGGGCTGGCTATAAAATGTTCAGAGAGGCGCTTACTTCTACTCAAGGAATCTTGCTTGTTACCGGTCCGACTGGAAGCGGTAAGACTCAGACTTTGGCTAGCTCGCTTTTGATACTCAATAAACCGGATGTAAACATAGTAACTCTTGAAGATCCTGTTGAAATTAAAGTAGAAGGAGTAAATCAGATTCAGATAAATGCTGATGTCGGCTTAACCTTTGCAAAGGGACTGCGGTCGGTACTCAGACAAGACCCTGATATCATCATGGTCGGGGAGATCCGGGACGAGGAAACGGCGGAACTCGCTGTTCAAGCATCACTAACCGGGCACTTGGTACTTGCCACTCTGCATACAAATAGTGCATCAGGAGCTCTTCCGAGACTGCTTGATATGCATGTAGAACCATATCTTATGACTTCTACTGTAAATGTTATCGTCGGGCAGCGTTTGGTAAGGACTCTGTGTGATAGCTGCAAGCTGGAGTACAAAGCATCAGATGAGGTTGTAAAGATGCTGCATAAAGTATTGGCAGGACTCAAGGGATTTGATATGTACTCGTATCCTAAAAATACAGCAAATGCAGCTTCCCCAGGGCAGGTCAGCACAATGGATGTTTCCAGTGTACCTCCCAGAGAGCTTGAGAAGCAGCAGCAGATACGAAAAACGTCAGAGGTCCGATTGTATCGTGCTAAGGGCTGCGGTAAATGTAACAATACGGGTTACTCTGGAAGAATAGGAATATTTGAAGTTCTGAAGGTCAGCGATAAAGTTTCTCAGATGATAATGGAACACAGATCTTCGGGCGAGATCGAGAAGGAGGCAATACAAGAAGGAATGATCACTATGACTCAGGATGGTTTTTTGAAAGCGCTGGATGGGATAACTACAGTTGAGGAGGTTCTTAGGGTGCAGAAGAAGTAGAAAGTATGGTTTTATTATGGTTAAATTGTTGTACTGCTAGATAGCAGAGCAGCGAAACAGTGAATAGTTACTTAGCATAAATATTTTAGTTTAATACTAATACAATGAATCAAACAAATGATGCTGCTTATCAAGTTCCTACTCAGCCGGGAAGCAAGCCGGGCGAGGGAGGCGATGTCCAACCTGATACCTCTTCCCCGATGTCAGCTGGTACTCCGGCGGAGGCACAAGTTGCAGACAACCAAAAGGTCAATCCGGTTATCAAAACTGCTGGTCTGAATATGGATAATCTCCTGGAGTCTACAATTCAGAACGATGCGTCTGATCTGCATATTACTGTTGGGTACCCTATCTATATCAGAGTGGATGGAGCATTGCGGAAACTCGGAGCTGAGATCGTTACTCCGGATCGTGCCAAAGAGCTGATTTACCAGCTTCTCGATGATCAAAAAAGAGAAATTCTTGAGGTGAATAAAGAAGTAGACCTGTCTTATGCATATCAGGATAAGGCCCGATTTAGGATTAATGCATATCATGAGAGAGGAAATTTGGCTGCTGCATGCCGACTGATTCCGACAAAGATCCGATCAATCGAGGAGTTGTTCCTTCCAAAGATTCTGCATGAATTTACAAAGATGCCGCAGGGTTTGGTAATTGTTGTGGGACCTACGGGTCATGGGAAAAGTACTTCTCTTGCAGCTATGATACAGGAGATAAATGTTCGAGATGCGAGGCATATCCTGACTATAGAGGACCCAGTAGAATATATTTATTTTCCGGCCAGGTGTCTTGTCGATCAGAGGGAATTGCATCAGGATACGCATTCGTGGGAAATTGCGCTTCGAAATGTGCTGAGACAGGATCCGGATGTTATTCTTGTAGGTGAGATGAGAGATTTTGAAACGATTTCGGCTGCGATTACTGCAGCGGAAACGGGACACCTAGTATTCGCTACTCTGCATACGAATAGTGCTTCTCAGTCTATGGATCGTATCATTGACGTATTTCCGGAGCATCAGCAGTCACAAATTAGAATGCAGCTCGCGAATGTTATCGAAGCGGTGGTATCTCAAAGACTTGTTCCTATAATCGGCGGAGGAAGGCGTGTAGTAGCTGAGATCATGATAGGAACTGCAGCTGTTCGAAATGCTATTCGCGAAGACAAGACCTACCAGATAGATAATATCATCCAGACTAGTGCAGATGTAGGCATGGTAACGCTGGAAAGATCTCTGGTAGAACTCATACGTGAAGGAAAGATTACTGTAGATGATGCACAGAATTATACTACAAAACCAGAAGAAGTTTTGAGGTTGGTTAGGAAGTAGAGAAAAAATGTGGCAGTATTATGTATCAAGTAGCTGTATATTAGTATAGAGTAGCATGAAAAGGTAACAGGTAACTTAATAGCTTAAACAAAAATATTTAAAATCTTAACAAATTGACAGATGGCAGTTTTTGATTATATCGCGATGAATAAGGAAGGCAAGACTGTTCGCGGGGATTATGAGGCGCAAAACAGAAGCGACGTCGTGGATTTTCTCCATGAAAAACAGCTGGTAGTTGTACATATAGATGAAAAGGTGAAGTTTGGCTTGAAGGATATCAGCAGTTTCCAGATCGGAGGTATCCCGCTGCCGAACAAAGTCGTTTTTGCAAAACAGTTTGCTACTATGATTTCAGCCGGTCTTCCGCTCATTCAAGCTTTGGATGTGCTGGCCTCTCAAGAAAAAAATCCGGCATTTAGGACGGCTCTAGAAAAAGTGACAAAGTCTGTTGAGGGTGGAAACAAGTTGTCTCAAGCATTTGAAAAACACAAGGTGTTCAGCGATGTTGAGCTGAATCTGATAGCGGCCGGAGAGGAAAGCGGAAACCTGGTGGAGATCATGCAAAGAGTTGCCGAGAACCTGGAGAAGCAGAAGGATTTCAACTCAAAGGTGAAAGGCGCGATGATCTATCCGGCTATCATCACGGTAGTGATGGTGGTTGTTGTAATTCTCCTCATGATGTTTATGATCCCCGCAGTAGAAAGCCTATATGAAGATTTTGATGCCGAGCTTCCTTGGATGACAAGGTTATTGGTAACTATAAGCAATTTTTTTGCTTCTTTCTGGTGGGCGATAGTGGCTTTTTTTATTGCTTTAATTTTTGGGATTCGATACTACTACTCTACCCCGTCCGGACGTGAGGTTATCGACAGGATTTTACTCACGATTCCTATCATCGGTGACTTAAATACAAAAGTTCATCTGGCAGAATTTTCCCGGCTTCTGGCACTGCTTCTGAAAAGCGGTATATCTATCATAAGCGCCATCAATATCGTTGCGAATGCGCTTTCAAATATTCACTTCAAAAATGCTCTCAAAAATGCTGCGAAGGAGGTAGAAAAAGGTGTGCCTCTTGCAGTTCCTATTTCAAAAGAGGATGACTTTCCACTTGTTGTGAGTCATATGATAGCAACCGGTGAAAATACAGGAAATCTGGACAAAGTGTTGAGTGATGTTGCAAATTATTATCAGACGGAGGTTGACTACATGACTGCAAACTTGACAAAAATCCTGGAACCTATTATCTTAGTGTTTGTAGGAGGCATGGTAGCCTTCCTTGCGTTTGCAATTTATGGTCCGATATACAATTTGGTGTCGATAATATCTTAAAGACTATAATTTTACATATCTGATTTTAATTCTTAATACTCGTCAGTAAAATGAAAAAATTCGTAAGAGAAAATGGGTTTACCTTGCTCGAACTTGTAGTTGCAATGGCCATTTTTGGAGGACTTATTCTCGCGTTGTATGCTGCAATAGGTGCAGCCAGAAGAAGTGCAAGAGATACAGCAAAGAAAGCAGACCTACAAGCTATTGAATTATTAGTTGAGGATTACTATGGTTCCGAGGTAAGATACCCTGTTATAAGCAGATTTATCGCTATTGACACTGATACAGTTTGTATTGGTGACACCAATACAAATTGTAATTATGGGGTTAAAATGGACTTAAGTAGTGATCTTGGGGCTTCAACTCACTTGCAGAAGACTACTGGTGATCCAGCTCCTCCTCCTGGAGGGGTTTGTGACTGTTCGACCATGGATCATACTCTTGCAGCAACAAGGGAAAGTTGGTGGATTGGATATCGTGTAAGTAGTGATGGGCAAATTTACTGTATGTACACAAGACTTGAAAATAAGCAGTGCTTTACAGTTATGCCGCAGCACTAAGAATAAGATTTGAATGCTAGAAAGCCTTTTGGACGCAAGTTTAAGGGGCTTTTTTATTTGGAACCGTTAATTGTGTCAATTTTGTTGATTGAGTTAAATGGATGGGTATGGTAAATTGGAGGTGAGAAGAATGTTATTTGTGGTTATTAATAGTTATTAAGGGTGGGTATGATTATTGTTTTGTATATTTTCCTTTTTCTTTTCGGGACTGCAATCGGCAGTTTTATCAACGCTTTTGAGTACCGGTTGCGTAATAAAATTGACTTTGTTACGAAGCGTTCTGCCTGCACCAGGTGTAAACACGAACTCAGTGTGCTGGATCTCATTCCCTTGCTCTCTTTTGTCCTTATCGGGGGCAAATGCCGGTATTGTGGAACAAAAGTTTCATATCAGTATCCGATAGTAGAATTTTTGGCTGGGATGCTGTTTGTAGTCTCAGGATGGTACGTAACAGCTCGGATGCACATCTACGCGCTTTCTGACCTGTTCTGGGTGTTATGTATCTCGTTTCTTATTGGTCTTTTGTTTTCACTTTTCCTCTTCTTTGCCCTCTATGATGTGAAACATAAAATCATACCAAATAAGGTGGTTATCCCGGCTATTGCATCGGCCCTATTATTCAACATTCTAATCGCCGCAGGTATGCATCTGGACCTGTTTCCGGCTGTTTCAAGCCTATTACAAGACTTCTCAATACTGTGGAACGTACTTTTCGCACTCCTGGGAGCACTTTTCATAGCTTCGATCATTATCGTAACAAAAGGGAAAGGTATGGGAGGCGGGGATCTGAAGCTGGTTTTTCTCATGGGGCTTGTCTTGGGCTGGCAGAAACTCATATTTGCTATATATGCGGCAGTTATTCTTGGGGCAATTGCGGGCTTGATCTGGGGCGCACTCAAAGGGAAAATAAAAGGTTTAAAAATACCGTTTGGGCTGTTTTTGTCGATTGGGACGATAATTTCTTTTTTAGTCGGGGATGTGGTTTGGGAGTGGTTTTGGATGTGAACCATAAGTCGTGAACCGTAGACCGTATTCCGTAATCAGCCGCCTAGTATGCTTGATTCAAAGCCTGCCTACGGCAGACAGGCAGGAGCTACGGTACAGAATTGATCAATTATAGATGTTTTTAAAAATCGCTTAAGCTTGAAATACTAATTTTATAAACAATTGAACCAGCAGGTCTAAGTTCACAATGAATAATTGCCAAAGATTTGATATTTTAGATTTAAGTTTTGAGTTATCTTGGCTCCTTGCAACTTTGAGCTTTTCATGTAAAATGTATCAAAGAACAGCTAAACAGCTAAACAGCTAAGCAGCTAAGCAGTTAAACAGTTAAACAGATAGATAGTTGAATAGAAAATATTTACAACAAAAGTTTGGAATTGATTGGTATGAATATAATGCACGAGGTTTTACGCTCATAGAGTTGCTTGTTGTTATGGCGATCGTGGCATTTATGACAGTGCTGATACTTAATGCTGTGACGAAATTCAAACAGGTAATACTCGTAACAAATACAGCTAAAGAGATAGTTGTGTATCTTCGGGAGGCTCGAAGAGATGCTATTAATAATGTTGTAACGTCAACCAACGAAACACCTCTGGGCTATTATATCTATTTTGACGGAACTGAAAAATATTATTGGGGAGAATGTGCAGTCTCTATCTGTCATGCTCCAAATTTAATAAAATCTGGACAGTACGGCAATGTTGATGTAAGTCCTTGTACTAGACTAGGTGTTACCTATTTTGTGGTTAAATTTAATCATGTAACTGGAGAAATGGTTTTGACTAATGACCCATATACTTCAACTCCGTCTTCTGATTATTGTGATATCGAAGTCAGCATATCTACATCACTTATATCATCGACAAAGAAGATACGAGTGCATGCAGGAGAGAGAACAATTAAGATGTTATAGTTATAACTTGAGGATACTGCTAAAAAATGAAAAGGCCTTTAGTCTGGTAGAAGCTGTTGTAGCATTGGCTATAGTGGGTGTGGCTATGGTAATCATAACTCAAGTGAGTCTCAAGACACTAAAGCAGGCGAAGAAGAACGAGCTGCAGGAGGTAGCAGTACAAAGTGCTGTTGAGGCGATGGACTTTGCAAAGCAGCCAAACGACCTTGAGGTAGATGTCCCGCCAGCGACAAGCAAGTTCTATAAACTGGATATAGCAAACGCTCAGCTTATCAGCACAGGAGTTACACAGAGTGAGATTAATAGTTGTAGTGCTGGCTCAGAGTATATTGTAGCTTACCTGAACAGTTCAGGTTATACAGTCTGCCAGCAAATTTATATAACTAAGCCTGGTACAAGTTCAGAAAAATGGGATATAGAAGTAAAAGTAGTTTGGCTTTCTGTAGACGGTGAGTATGAGGAGAGCAAAATAAAAGGTTATAGATTAGGAGGCTTAAAATAATAATATGATTCTGAAGAAAATTAGAAGTAAAACTAAAAGTTGTCTATGCAAATCTTCCCATGGGTTCTCTCTTCTTGAGGTCGTTGTGACGATGGGAATATTTGCTATCCTTATGGTGATCATCATGAGTATTCTCGTGATAAATCTCAAGGTAAGCATGCGAGTCAAAGCTAGAAGCTACGCTCGAGAGGAAAGTTCGTTTGCCCTCAATCTTTTGAAGAAGGATATCCGAAATGCAGAATCCCTTTCGTTTGCGGGTTCTCCGGCAGGTGCAGTACCAACTTCAAGTGTTCCGCTTGTTGTCAGTGTCCTTGATGCAGGAGGTACTGGTCATATATATAATTGGTTTCTAAACGGAACACAGATAACCAGATTAGATACTGGTACAGGCAATATTACATATCTGACACCAGATGACGTAACATTTGATGTAAGCCAAGGTTTCTGGATAAAAGTAAACAAAGAAGGTGACAATGCAATTGTAAATGTGAAGCTGAAGGTAACCACTGGAGGAATGCCGAAAGATCAGTGGATATATAAGGAAGTTGCCGTATCGACCAGAAATATTAACTTCTAAAAAGTGCCTATTTTGACTATATTTACATTTACTACATAGTGTACTAAAATGATGAAAAATTATCTTACAATGAAAAAGCTGCTGGCAAATTTAAAATTGACCAAAAGGGAATTTAACGAAAAAGGCCAGATTCTTCTGTTCGTAATTATCATCCTTGGTATCCTGCTTTTCATCCTCCTTGCGATACTTGTGACTGTGCGTACAGATATCAAGGAAACCGCTCTCGAGAGGGAATACGAGCAGGGCTACTCGGTGGCTGAAGAAGAACTGTTTAAGATAGGAGCAGATGGTTTAGCTGCATGGAAAGATGATGCAAATGAAACTCAACTTCTTCCTGGGATGGAATTTTTTCAGTTTTGCGAGGGGGCTGATGAGTGCTATCTCGAGTGTGGTCTTGGGGATGGGGGGAATTCTTGTGTGGTCGTAAAAGTTACCAATATATTCAACATTCATGGTATGACTATCAACCAGGACGAAACATTGGAAGTTGATGTTGAAGGAACGACTGTCACTTTGGATATTTCTTGGACTGGTGATGCAGAGGCTATGTCAGTGATTCTGGTTTGTAAGAATAATGTTTCAAATACTTATCCCAGCAAAAGAGCTGCTGTCTGCCAGCCAGTGACTGCTGCAGGTAATTGTGGACTGCCGGGAACGATAGATGGTTTCATCACGGTTGCTCAAGCACAAGGATCGCTGCCTGGAGAAAACGATTGGCCATTGAATCTAAAAGGAATACATGGTTGTTCAAGTGATGATCCTCAGATACTTAGACTTAGGGCTATCGGAGGAGAGGCTATCGGAGTAAGTGTTTACACGGAAGGCGGTGGGAATCTAGCAAATCCTCAAATGGTTGAAGTTCGAGTCCAGGCTTTCCCCGAAGGGGGTACTGCAACCGAAGATATTTCAGCTCCTGAGGTATATACACTTTCTATGTTAAATAAAAGGCTACCTTCTCTATTTGATTATGTACTTTTTGTTGCAAATGATAGTGTCACAAAACCGTGAGTCTAAAACTGTATTAATTTAATTATTAGTAACTCTATATATGGAAAAGAAAGGTACTGAAAAGAAAAATAAAAAGATCCTCATAGTGGACGACGAACCGGATCTAAGAATGATGTTCAAAGATATTCTCTCAACCGTTGGATACGAAACGGGAGAGGCAGAAGACGGTATGGAGTGTCTGGAGAAAATGGAAAAGGAGAAATACGATCTTGTACTTCTCGATCTCATGATGCCGAGGATGGACGGTATGGAGGCACTGACCAGGATAAAGCAAGATCCTGACAAGTACGGGAAAGTCCCTGTACTCATTCTTACAAATCTTACGAGCGATGTGGCTATAAAAGAAGGCTTTGAGCGGAAAGCAGACGGCTATCTGATCAAAACAGAACTTACTCCAGAACAGGTGATCAAAGAGATCAGCGGGGTTTTCAATGGCGGGAAGAAGAAGTAGGTATGTGAGTACTCTGTATCAGCTTGTCGTTGAAACTGATTTCTGTTGTTAGATGGTTATTCATTTATAGGTTTTAATAGCTGGAGAGTTAGATAGTTGAGTTGAGCCGTTGAGATCATCTCTTTTATATATGAATGAAAAAAAGGAAATCATAATAGTAGGAATTCTAATAGTCTTCATCCTTGGGGCGGGGTTTGGGTTGAGCTATTACCTTGGAAAGAGGGATGAAACAGAACCTGAAACTCATGCAACTGCTGAGGAAAATAAAGCCTGGGCTGATGCTGAGCTGGCGAAGATTCCTGGTTATGAGAATTATAAAAAGGTAGTGTTGGTTGGAAAGGAATATCTGTTTGAGGATGACATTAAACATTATCTGTCTATGAGGGGAAGACTTGATGAATCAGGAGATGCTGCTGTCCAGAAGGAAGTATTAGATGAACTAGCAAATCAGTCTGTAGTTTTGCAGGAAGGAGAGAAACAAGGCTGGATAAAACTTGAAAGCGGGTTCTTCAATAATCCATTAAAGGACTATGATCTTCGAACTGAGAAATGGTTTACGGTTTTTGAACAGGTCAATGGAAGCCAGCTGGAAGGAGTGCAATTTGAAGGCGTTGCTGTATTTTTTGTCAATGTTGAGGCAACACAAATTGTAAAGGAAAAAGGCAGAGAGTATGCTCGGGAATTGGTATATTCTAAAGTGAAAGATGTGTATGATGATGTAAAAAAAGGGAACCTAAGTATGAAAGAAGCAGGCGACATACTGGATGCTGACGAAGAACTCAAGACCCTAAGTCCCACAGGCAAACTTTACTCATACAGCCCTCCTTCACTGCTGGAGGCTAAAGATATTGAAAATATTAAATATCCATTAAAGAAAGAAGCTTTTGAAAAAACGAAAGTAAATAAATTATCAGATTTGATGCTTCTGCAGGAGGATAAAACAAATCCATCAAAGGAAACAGAAATTTACTGGGATGGGTACTATGGGTTTTATAGAATTCTTGAACGCAATAGTGCTCAAGTGTCATCATTTGATGAATGGATGCAAAGAATAAAGGTAAATTACACTTTTGAATATTTTTAAATGAAGCTAAGGATCTTCATTGGGGTTATTGTTTCGATTATGTTTTTTGCCTTTGTGGCAAAAGATGCTTCTGCTGATTCGCCTGATGTATATGGAACTTTAAATGTTAATGGTGTTGCCTATACGGGGCATGCAGGTTTGAAAATATGGTGGACTGACCACCTGAATGACGGCAGATCTGGTTTCAGGTGGGTTCAAATTGACAATGATGGTAACTATAATTTCCGCAGTTGGCAGGGTGCTAACGAAACAGTAGAAAAAAATATCTGTGGAGATACTTTCCCCGATTGGGGCAGCTGTGACCGAGGTGCTTTGATTCAGGCTCTTTTTAATGACCCTGCTGTTGGAAAAGGTGGATGGATAAACAGAGCGGTTCCTCCAAGTGTAGCTTCTACTCATGGGAATATCGTATACCGGAATGGGACCAGCTATAGAGGACACTGGGAGTGTGAGAACGATAATATGGCAGGAACCAGTTCTGATTGTTATGCCCTGGGGTACGGAAACATAATGGGAACGGGCTTTGGCTGTGGCGATAACCCGCAGAAATTGTCTCCTGATTTTGCTGGCGATCCGGTTTATCCAGATTGCAGCTGTTCCAGGGAATTCAATATAGATAATAATGATAGCGAAACAAAGCGAGTGGACTTGAACTGTACTTGTACATCTGGAAATACTCCACCAGCAATTTCTGTTGATGCACAGGATGCTTGTTTAGGTTCAAATAACAATATAAATATTTCTGCTTCAGATAATGATGGGGCCGGTGATATACATTATGTAAACTTGAAAATAAAACTTGGAGGAGGAACTCTTGCAGAATTTAACATCAATAGCAGTTGCGGAATCACGAAGGTGTTTGGATCTCCTTATATCAACTTGGTAGGTACTAACTGTGGAGATGGTGACTGCTGGTGTGTGACCGGGGCAAATAATGTTTATATTACTACTCAGGTAAATCAATTGTACAATGTCGGTAATTACATAGCTGACGCGACTGTGTATGACTATATTCCAAATAGTGCAAATGCTCAGGATCCATTTTCGGTTGGTTCTGGAGTTTCAGTATTTGTAGAATTCACACCGTCTAGTATCATGCAGGGGGGTGCTTCAACCTTGAGCTGGGGGATTTTGTCTGGAACCCCAACTACTTGTGCTTTAACGACTGAAATCGGAGCGAACTCTTCAAACTGCAACGGATCACAACCAGTCACTTCTGGTGTTGTAGATAACTATGATGCGCATTTTGAGGCCACCTCAGGAGCCTGCGGGCCGGGACAAGATGACGCAACGCTTCAAGTAACACCTTCGGCAGATCCCTGGATGATGACAGCTTATGGAGACACATTTGTTTCAGGAGGCTATAATCTGGAGTTGCAGCAGGTGACAAGCTATAATGTGATTCCTCTAGGGGATCCTACGGCATATTTTTCGACATATATCATTTCAAGCGGAAACGATACCTGGCCGGCACCCAACGGTCAGAGAAGCTACAGGAGTTATATTCTAGGTAACTACGCCGATCAAAATACAAAAAAAATAGGCGGGGCTCCCGGAAACATCTATGATTACTTGTGGAATGTTGTTCTAGAGAACGGTTCAATTCCAGATAATACTGGGACAAGTCCTGTAGATAATTGTTCTGGACAGCATGTATATTTCATTAACGGGCCTCTTACTTTTGGAGGTCGATCTGAGTATGGAGGAACTGGTAACAATGCCTGTGTTTATGTTGTGAAGGGAAATGTGACTGTAAACCCTGATGTCACTCAGATAAATGCGTTTATCCTGACAGATGGTGAGTTTAAAACTCTTACAAATCCTGCGAAGAATAAGCTGCGTGTAAATGGTGGAGTCATATCCTATACAGCAGGTTTTGGCAGGGATCTGGCTGACAACGGCACAGATCCAGCCGAGATAATTATCTATGATGCAAAATACCTCATGCTTCTTCGTGACTGGCTTGGAGAAGGCTATCCTTTCAGGGTGAGAGAATATAAGTATGGCTTTAGCAATTAAGTAATTCCCTCAAGTAACTTTGAGATTTTTTTGTCCCCTTCTCTCTTAGGGGTCATTGTTAGGTCTAGAGTTGCTTGAAAAAAAGGATATTGCCTGAACATGTAATATGTGCTTTAATAAAGGTGAAATTGTCGTAGTTATTAATAGTTAATTAAATAGTAATGCCGACAGATAAATTTTTCGTTGATAAAAAGAAAGGGGCGAGCAAAACACTTATTATCGTTTTTGTTTGTCTTGTCGCCGTAGTTTCTGCAGAAGCGGTGATGCTGCTGAATAAGAATGGAAAGGAAATCCTGCCCGAGACAGGAACTCCTGAAGTGAACGCAAAGGAACTGGCCGATGAAGGGCTTGGCGAAATAAAAGGAAGTGAGAATTTTACAAAGATTGCACTTGTAGGAAAGGAATATATTTTCGAGGATGATATTCTCTCTTTCTATTCAAGCCAGGGAAGGTTAAATGAATATTTGGAAAATAAAACACTAGCTGACGATGCATTGGATTATCTCATAAACTCATCCGTGGCCTTGCAGGAATCCGAAAAACTCGGTTGGATAGTACTCGAGGACAGTTTTTTCAATAATCCCAAGAAGGACCAAAAGATCCGAGGGCAGAAGCTCATGGAGATTCAGGTAAAATATATGGAGGAGATGGAAGGATCTATTTTAGTTGAGGGAAATTCGGTTTGGTTTAGAACCGTAATTCCTACTGACTATATTGAGCAAAATGGTGTTGAGGCTGCAAAAGCCTTGGCGGAATCTAAGATCAAGAATGTTTATGATAAGGTTAGAAATGGTGAAATTTCTGTCGAAAAAGCAGGAGAGATTCTTCGCAATGATCCAGAAGTTCAAGCCTTGAATCCGGTAGGTCATAATCACACCGAGTACAGTTCTGCTTCGTATTTCAAGCAAATATATGTGAAATATGAAGATCTTAATTCAGGATATGATTTTGCCGAGGAGCAACGTAAGCTGATAAATAACCTTGAAACAGGCGACATAACACCAGTTATTACAGGAAAAGACAACTTCACTGTCAACGGTTACAAGACTTTTGAAGATGCGTACTTCATTTACTATAGGGCAACTGACTCAGATAGAGCTGAGATCTCCTTTGAGAACTGGATAGCCTCTCACCTAATTGAGTATGTTACTGTCAGATACTAAAATGAGATTAATTATGAGTATGTTGAAATATCAAAGAAGCAAAATTTTGTTTTTTGTCTTTTTCTTTGTGCTTATACTTTTAGGTGCTTTTGCACTTCCAGGGACACAAAAAGTGAATGCAGAAATTCATACAGCTTTTCACTTCTACGGGAGTATTTTGACACCACAGGGGACTCCTTTGGTCCGGCCAAATATGTATGTTGCAATGATAGATTCGCAAACAAATGACCAGGGACAAATTCGACGTAATAAAAGATACCAGTTAGTTGGCGGCAATTCCTGCATATTTGATCTAAACAGTCCCCTTTCGGCCCATGAGGCGACTGTTATAGATAGATACTATCCAAATGCGGGTATGGAGCCCTGCCCTGCTGATGGGCAGTGTATCATCAATGGAAGTATGCAGGGGTGCAGTCCTGGGGCATGGGTGTGCGATGATTCTCGTTATCACTGTGATTATCCAGGTTGGAATATGGACAATCATTTTATATTTGCAGCCTGGCAGTCTTTGTTTGTGGACTGGGTAAATCCAAAGTCAAATTGGGTTCCGCCTGGTGGAAGTCAGACGGTTACAGTTGAATGGTGTAATCAAAGTATGAATATTCCTGGTGTCGGAAATACTGAAAAGATAGATAAGCAGGTCGGCTGCGGGTATGATTCGGGAGGCTGGGGCTGCAATGAAGATCCGGTCATTTTTCGCGGATATATTGAGGGCTGCAGTTGTACTGATTGTATAGTTGAGGATTTTGAGAACATAACAGATGGAAACGGAATAAACGATTTGGCCGGGCTTTGCAGAGATCCAAGTGGGAATAGGATATACGGTATTGTTTGTACGTGTGCCAATAATCCTATAATAACAAACATCAGTGCTCAGGACATCTGCGTTGGACAATCTTCCAGTGTTTATCTTGAGGCTCAGGATGATGATGGAGCCTCGGATATTCAAAGGTTTGTTCTGAATATAAATCAAGGGGCAAACACGCTTTCTCAATTTGAGATAACGGATGGAGGGACTTTTTGGAGAAATTTTGGAGATGCTAATATGACTCTTCAGGATTGTGATGTTTTTACCGCAGGTGATCAATA
>JAHIVN010000068.1 GCA_018816645.1 Patescibacteria group bacterium
AAGATAGGCTTCCAGTTTATCTTATAGAATATATTTGGAGATTTAATAATCGAAAATTGGATATCAATACTAAAGTAAATAAACTGTTAAATTTGGTGGCTAAATTTTGACATTACCCAATATAATTTAACTTCTCCTCGAAAAAGTAATCACTTTCAATATACACAGGCCAGTTAGAACTACGCCATATGTTAAATCCTCCCAGATTATTATTGAAAATTGGAAGGAGATACCTCCGGTTGTCAGTTTTGAGAAGCTGAATAATCTCTTTACTAGTAAAGCTTTTGTAATTTCTTACAAAGTTTATCGTATTTGAACACTGTGCTATGAGATGGATGTGATTTGTCATAAAAACATATCCATACAGCTTTGCTTTTTGCTGCTTTGTATAAAACTTCAAGTTATCAATCAATAAATCAAAATAGGTGTATGAAGTAAAAATATCAACCCAGTGATTTACTGTGAATGTTAGAAAATAGCAACCATCTGTCATGTTTTTAGCTATTCGTGGACTTGGCATCTCAGAATAAACGAAATCTATGTTAAGATTAGTAATGATAAGCTAGAAATTCAAGAGCTATTGTATAAATATAATAACAATAGAAATGGCTAGTTCAATCTGGGAGATTGAACCAGCTACATCTAGGGGATTGAACCAGCTATAGAGCAAAATCTTGCGAAAGGATAAAGGAGTCCGAAATCTGCGTAAGGACGAATGAACGCAAGATTCTGCGTAAGAACGAACAGTAGCAGCAGATTCGATCACACTGATCGATCCATATCCATCTTGCATTCTCTATACAAAGAATATATATTTATTATACAAGGAGATATAGAACTGTTATATTCGATGATATATTATGCTGCCCTATAACTTTTTAGGTTTTAAATTAAAATCCCCTATTTGGGTAGCCTCCCAGTGCCCTATGAATCCCCATACTCAAGAAAAGCATGTGGAACTGTTCGAAAACTATGTGAAAAATGGTGCTGCGTTGGTGAAAACTCAGATGATATCAAATATAAAGCAGAGGAATGGAAATCCCTTTCACCGTGTACGAATGGCGTATTTCGAGAATGAGGGCAAACCTATAGGCTTTTGCAATCTTGGGCGAATAGAAGAAAGCATGGCGTATCTGGATGAAGGACTGTCATTGATTCATAAATTAAAAAGCCTTCAAGTTCCAGTGACTGCAAATATAGCTGTGCACAGCAGACAATTTTATAATGCAAAGATATGGGCTACTCTTGCCAAAAGGATTGTGGCCGGAGGTGCGGATATTATTGAAATCAACTTATCCTGTCCAAATCTCCGTGCAAATTTAAAAATCCCGGGACAGGATTATGGCTTGACTGTAGACATTGTCCGGGAGATAAAGCGTACAGTAGATCATATCCCGATTATCGTGAAGTTTACTCCGGATATGAACCTATCCCGGCTAGATAGATTTACAAGAGGTGTCATAAATGCCGGTGCTGACGGGATAACTGTGGTCAATTCGCCTGCAGCTATCGCTCCTCCGGATATCTACCATCAGGGCAGGCCTAAGTTTCAAGGAGTAAGCGGCTATACTTATACAGCAGTACATGGACCGATCAACATCTATCTGGCATATCGTTTTGTCACTAGAATTTACCAGATCATGAAGGAAATGAAAAAAAAGATTGAACTTACGGCAACAGGAGGAATAAATAAACCTGAGCAGATAGTGGAGCTTATGATGCTTGGTGCCTCAACTGTTGAGTTGAGCTCTGCAATTCTGCTGCAGGGTTACGGCTTTATAGAGAAATGTAATAATTTTCTTGACAAATTTATGGAAAAACAAGGTTATACAAGCTATGCAAGCATGAGAGGATTAAGTCATAAATATATAATTGGGCACTTGAAAGTGAGATATAGGGAGGTCAAAGCACGGATTAATTATAGAAAATGTACAAATTGCGGAGCATGTACAAGGTCGCTTTGCCTAGCCTGGAAAAAGGTTGGAGATAAAGTTTTGGTTGATTATGAAAAATGCTCAGGATGCGGATTCTGTAAGCTGGTGTGTCCGGTCGGGGCAAGAATTGTTGAAGAGGTCTAAATTTATGTGATATCTTTAGCCACGACTTTCTTTAGCCATTGCCCGGTATAACTTTGAGGGACTTTTACTATTTCCCCGGGTGTTCCAACAGCGATTATCTCTCCGCCCTTATCACCACCTTCTGGCCCAAGGTCGATAATCCAATCAGCAGTTTTGATGACATCTAGATTGTGTTCTATGACGATCACTGTATTGCCCTTTAAAACAAGTGAATGAAGTACTACTAAAAGATTTTCAATGTCATAGAAGTGGAGGCCTGTTGTAGGCTCATCTAGTATATATACAGTTTTTCCAGTTCCTCTTTTGGACAGCTCTGAGGCAAGTTTTACTCTCTGAGCTTCTCCGCCGGATAGGGTTGTGGCGCTTTGGCCAAGCTTTATATAGCTGAGTCCAACGTCATTCAATGTTTGAAACTTATTGTATATCTGTGGGATCTTATTGAAGAACTCAAGCGCTTGTTCGACTGTCATACCCAGGACCTCTGATATATTCTTGCCGTTGTAATCAACCTGGAGAGTTTCCCTATTGTATCGTTTTCTTTTGCATACCTCGCAGGGAACATAGACGTCAGGAAGGAACTGCATTTCGATTTTTATAAGTCCATCACCCTGGCAATTCTCGCATCTTCCTCGTTTGACATTGAAGCTGAATCTGCCTGGAGTATATCCCCGCTCTTTTGACTCCCTTGTTTTTGAAAAAAGTTCACGGATAGGAGTAAAAACTCCGGTATAGGTAGCGGGATTTGATCTTGGCGTTCGGCCTATCGGAGACTGATCGATATTTACTACCTTATCAACATACTGAAGTCCTGATATAGAATCAAACTTCCCTGGCTTGACATTCGAGTTGTAAATTTCTGATGCGAGTGCCGGATAGAGAGTTTCGTTTAGAAGCGATGATTTCCCACTTCCCGAAACTCCTGTTAAGCATATAAATTTTCCCAGAGGAAAAGAAGCGTTTATACCTTTCAGGTTCCGGTGTTTAACATTCCACAGCTTTAGGCTTAATCCTTCTTGATTCCGGCTGTTTCCTTCGCTCCCATTATTTTTACTCACTTTGCTCGCTTTTCTCCGAATCTCAGATTTTGATATCTTCTTTTTGCCGGATAAGTAGGCTCCCGTTATAGATTTTGCATTCTTCTTGATGTCGTCGGGTTTACCTGTGGAAATGATTTTTCCACCATGTTCCCCTGCCTTGGGGCCGATATCGATCACATAATCAGACTGTTCGATTGTCGTTTGATCATGTTCGACGACAAGAACTGTATTACCGAGTTTTTTCAGATTCTTTAATGTATCAATCAATTTCTGGTTATCTCTTTGATGAAGCCCAATCGAAGGCTCGTCCAATACATAAAGAACTCCGGACAACCCTGTTCCGATCTGGCTGGCAAGTCTAATTCTTTGTGCCTCACCACCAGAAAGCGTTCTAGCTGTTCTATTCAAGCTCAGATAATCAAGTCCGACTGCTATAAGAAAATTGAGACGAGTAGTGATTTCTTTTAAGACCTGTTTGACTATCATCTTCTCATTACTTGTCAGATCGTCTTTATCTTTTGAGTTTTTGTAAGCACTCGTTATCCAGGCAATAGCTTCCTTGATAGAAAGTCTAGTAATGTCAATAATATTGTTGTTTCGGATAGTAACGGCAAGAGCCTCAGGCCGCAGCCTTTTCCCCCTGCAAACTTCACACGGGAGTTCTCTCATATATTTATCAATTTCCCGGCGGATATAATCAGACTCGGTTTCTTTGTACCTTCTCTCAAGATTGGGGATGACGCCTTCAAACCTAGCGTTATAGTATCCGGCTTCTCTTCCTCCAGTCCCGACGTACTTTACCTTGAAGCGTTTATTACTGCTGCCATACAGTATTATCTTTAGATGCTCAGGTTTAAGCTGGCCGAGCGGTGTTCTTACTGAGAATCCGAAATACTCCGCTACAGCTGTTACCAAACGCATATGCCAGCTGTCTGCATTATCGGCCATTCTGCTCCAGGGGTAGATGCCTCCCTCAGATATAGTCAGGTTTGGGTTGTACACAAGATCAGGGTCTGCCTGCTTGATGGTACCTAGGCCATCACAGCTTGGGCATGCACCGTACGGAGAATTGAATGAGAAAGTATGTGGTTCTATCTCTTCAAATGAAATGTCGCATTTGGGACAGGAAAACTTTTCTGAATAAAGCCTCTCTTTGTTATCTTCAGGTAAGAATGCAATCAGTTCTCCTTCTCCAAGATTCAAAGCAGCCTCAACAGAATCAGTCAATCTTTTCTGAAAGTCCTGATCTTTTTGAGAATCAGTTTTAACTATAAGTCTATCAATGACAATTTCAATATTATGTATCTTGTATCTATCAAGTTTGATTTCTTCCTCAAAGTTTCTAACTGTTCCATCAACTCTTGCTCTGACATAGCCTTTTGAAAGAAACTGTTGGAAAAGTTCATCGTAGCTTCCTTTTCGTTTCTTTACGACCGGTGCTAAAAGCATAAATTTACCTATATGTTTGTTTATCGAATCGACAATATCCTGTACAGTCTGGGCTTTTACACGCCTGCCACATTTCGGACAGTGTGGGTGACCGGCACGGGCAAAAAGCAGTCTCAGGTAATCATAAATTTCAGTAACCGTTCCTACTGTAGAACGCGGATTGTGACTAGCTGATTTCTGATCGATCGATATAGCAGGAGAAAGTCCCTCGATGAGATCGACATCTGGCTTTTGCATCATTCCCAGAAATTGGCGTGCATAGGACGAGAGCGACTCAACATAGCGTCTCTGACCCTCAGCATATATCGTATCAAATGCTAGCGAAGATTTCCCTGACCCCGAAAGCCCAGTTATAACAACAAATTTGTTCTTTGGGATTTTGACATTTATATTCTTTAGATTGTTTTCACGAGCTCCTTTTACGATGATATACCTCTGCCCGTCTTGTGTGTTCGAATTCATGTTCGATTATTTTTAAAGAAAAGCTAACATGTATTATAACACATAATTTTTTAACTTAAACAGCAAATAGATGGTATCAGGTAGCAGGGAATCGCTGTTCAGTAGCCGGGGATTGCTTTCCGTTGACCGTAGACCTTAATCCGTAATCAGTAATCCACTAATTGAAATGGCAAGTTCTTCGATGTAAATGTTTATATATCGGTCGGTTGTTGGCGTATAGGCTATTCTGCTAGTCGGCTCTTCTGCTCATAGGCCAATTAGCTCATTCGCCTATAAACTCTTTTGCCATTATTTTAATTTTAAAGTATTATTTAAGTACATTAGCTATTAATAACTGCCATGGAAATTCAATCCACAAATAGGCCAGCGAATCCACAGAAATACACCTCATTTTCATCAACTAGATCGAGGGTGAGTCCTGATGGGACAAAAAAGACTTTTTCCCCCACACTGATCATAGTGATATTCTCACTAGTTTTAATTTCCCTTGGAGCCTTTTTCATTCTTGTATCCAAAAGTAAGGATGAAACACCGGCTGCTGAAACAACAACTACTACTACTGTGAGCACTGACTCGGGAAAAGAAACAGAAACTGATCCAGCTGAAGTTGAGGAGACGGCAGAAACAATCGACACTAGTGAAAAAGAAGATGACGGGTCCGCAGAAGATGGAGCATCAAGTGAGGATTTTTCCGAAAGTGATCAACAAGTTGGAAGTAAAGACGTCACAGAGGTCAAGATAATTTCCCTTGAACACAAGGCCTATGACGGATTTTTGAGAATAATATTCGAATTGGATTCTGAGGAATCCCCTTTAGTAACCTCATCTCTGAGTACTGCTTCGAGCCTTATATCGTTGAAATTCAAAGGGATCCATGGTGATAATTCTGGTATAAG
>JAHIVN010000069.1 GCA_018816645.1 Patescibacteria group bacterium
CTCCCTAACATAGAATCCGTCTGACAGTGCCTTGAAATCATTATCGAGCAAATATTCTCCTATTGAATCAATTTGAATTTTGAGTTCTTTTCTCCCTTCTGATCTTTTGGCCTCTCGTAGATAAAAACCTTGTTCTGTTGATGAGTATACAAGAACTCTAGCTGAAGCAGTTCCACTTTTCAGCACACCGAAGCGTCTACCTGCTCCTAAACTCCTATCTTCAGCAACAAACAAACAAAAATCTTCTCCAGCATACTTAGGTTTAATCATTCTTATAGTTTGGATATTCTCTCTTTGAAGCCATGTTCTAAATATTTCTATCAGGCCATCAAGATGATGTAGTCTAAGTTCATCTTCTCTAATGAGATAACTAGTATCAGCAACTCTTTCAAAGCCATGTGAAAGAGCGAAACTAATCTCTTCCTTGACTCTTTTCGCTATATCATCGTGGGGCACTTGTAACAGTTCCATATACTTACACATAATAAAAAATTTCTATAAACAAAACATTCCCTTCTCATAAATCACTTTTTCTTTCCCATTCGCAAGTCTTGCTGTCACAGTCCTGTCAGTAGTTGACATGATATCAGTGTGCAGCACTGTATCCAAATTGTAACCTAATTTTTCCCATTCACTTTTCTTCACATTTTTAGGATTTCCATCGAACGTATCTTTGTAGGCCATGCCAAGAGCTATATGGAAATTCCCATACCTTCCGCCTACGTTTTCATCAAATAGAGTCTCCGCCATAAACTTCGTAATTCTAGAGAATCTTTTGTCTGTCAGACTGAATTCTCCTATCTTATCAGCATTTTTAACCTTTATCATATTCTTTAAAAGTTTCTCATTCTTGCTGGCACTGCTTCTAACTACAACTCCATTCTTAAATTCCAGCTCAATATCAGTTATCAGATTTCCATAGAGGAATAGCGGTTGATCAAACTTCACCCATCCATTAGATCCACTCCAGTCAGGAGAAGTGAAAATTTCAAATGAAGGAATATTTCTTCCGCTGCCTCCAACCCATTTCCTCTTGGCTCCTAGTAGGATTTTCAAATCAACAGTTTTTCCCTTGATATGTAAACTGTTTAACTGCATTCTGTTCAGCTTATTTATGATCTCTTTCTGCTTTTTCACTACTCTTCTCCACTTTGCGATCGGGTCTTTGTAATCCAGGAAACAAGCTTTTTCTATCTGCTTCCAATAATCTTTCATAGTCATTTTCGCTTCTTTTGCCATAGCCGGCGTACCGTAGAGCGCAAGTGTCCAGGTCAGCTTGCCCGCATACTCCTTAGTATTTCTTGCATCTCTAAAAAATTTGGATGCTATATTCTGAGCCAGAATTTTCTTCGAGCCCACCCCCTCCAGCTCGTGCTTATCTTTTTCGGCTATTATGCCGACAAAGTGATCACACTCGTTCACCCTCTCGAGCATATATTTCTTCGGCATGTACTCGATCTGTTTCATAGTTGCATTGTCAAAAAAAGCACGTTTTATATCATTTGGAATATAATTGATCAGCGGATGGCCGCCTTGTTCAAGAACCGAAAGCATAAGCGGTTTGAGAATGGGTTTAGCGCATTCAGGAACTTGAATAAATACTTTCTCCCCTTCTTTCATGCCCTTTCCGCTCCAGAGAGCAAATTTTATCAGCACATCAGCGTATTTTTGTAATATAGTTTGTGAAGGTGAGTAAATCATTTTATTTATCGCAGAAGTAATTTAGTTAGCTATTCTACCTCAATTTCGATATAATTTAAACCATATCCGAAAACTTTTGACATCAGTCCTTCGACTTTTTACCTTTTAAATTTGACATAATTACATAACATGAATTGGTTCCTAAGCGCACTTCTTTCATTACTATTCGTAGTAATTTACAGACTGGTACAAAAAAAGCTGATAAGCAAAGACAAGGTCAATCCGGTTCTCTTTGGCCTGGCAGAATCTACCTGGGTAGTAGTTTTCACTATCCCTCTTGTTTTCTACTTTGGATTTGAATTCACAGGAGATGCAAGAATTCTACTTATCACGATTTTTAAATCATTTCTTTCTGGTATTTCGGCCGTTCTTCTCTACATTAGTCTCAGCAAAATTGCAGCATCTGAATTTCAAATACTAACTTCATCAAGATTTATTACCGCATTTTTCATAGGCATAACACTTCTATCTGAGAAAATTACCTACCTCAAGATTCTTTCGGTAATACTGCTCTTCATATCTGTAATTCTCATAACGGATAGAAAAGATGGTAAATTTAAACTCGGAAAGTACCATTTTATTGCGCTTGCTTCTTCTATACTATTTGCCGTAGTAGCGGCTTTCGATAAAACACTTCTCAATTACTTCAACACAGTAACATTTACATTTCTAACATTTGCTGTTTCGCAGATCTTTAAACTATTTCTTACACCAAAAAATACGAAAATTATTCCTAAATACTTTTCAAATATTAATAATATACTGACTCCGATGATCACAAGTGTGCCTCTCTTTGGCATCTATGCTCTTCAGTACTTCTCATACCAGAGCGGCGGGGATATATCTGCTGTAAACATCATAACATCGACAAGTACTGTATTTATAGTACTCTTTGGAGTATTATTTCTAAATGAAAAGAAGAATCTTTGGAAGAAGATTTTGGCGAGTATCCTTGTGACAGTTTCAATTATTCTTTTTAAGAATTCTAATTAAGCTTATCTAAAATTTTAAATGATTCTTTAACAATAAAATGAGTACATTCAAGATTTACAAACCAAGTGAACTCCCTGATATTTACAAATATCAAATACTTGCTTTTCAAAGGATAATCTGGACTGAAGGATTCGTCGGGAAGAATCAGAATAGAAATTGGATAACTCATTCAAAAGATCATCCTATTCACTTTATTGCTGTGAATGGCAGAAAGGTTATAGCTCACGTTGAAGTAGTTTGGAGATTACTTCATCATTGTAACAAAACCTATAAAACGTATGGACTTACCGGTGTTTTGACATTTCATGATTTTCGACGACAAGGATTTGGAAGGAAACTGGTTGAAAAGGCAACAAAGTACATACTTAGAAGTGATGCAGAACTAGCTCTCTTTAATTGTACAGATGAAAATGTGACATTCTATAGAAAAGGTGGTTGGAAACCTTTGGAAAATGCTCCTATTACACAAATTGGCGAACGGAATAATCCTATTAATACAGAGTCAACAAACCTAATGATAAAGTTTCTCTCCAAAAAGGCGAGAAGGAATAGACAAGATTTCTTAAACTTTCCAATATACTTTGATGATTCCACTTGGTAGATCTGTTAATTGGAAGAAATTGTTATTAATAGAGTATTAGTAGGGCCTTAGTAGTACATTTTTAGTCTATTGATTGTCCATTAATAGTAGATCGAAGAAGAAGGTTATTAGCGTGAAACGAAACGGCCTTTAAAGTCCGTTGTTTTACGTTACTTTTTTATCATACAAAGTCTCGCCCCTGCGGAGTTTTCCCAGTGCCCACATAAAAAGCCTGCCTCGATTTTTTCCTTCCATATTTGGGTAGTCAACTGCAAAGCTGTAGGCTTTCTCCAACAGCTCCCTTTTCTCATTTTTTGCTAACTTGATATACAAAGCTGTGTGCTTACGATCGTTCAGTTTATACGATAGCCTGACTCCAAAATCCTGATGCTCATGCTTCACATATCTCCTGCTCTTCTCCCTGTCAGGACTAAACTCCCACTGCTGTAGAAGTTCTCGCATGCCTTTAGGAGCCTTCTTGCGTTTGTCTGCTAATTCCTTAAAACTCAGCATTAAAATAACTATTAAAAAATAACAATCTAAAACCTGAACCTATGGCTTAAATGCATTTATCACATCCTGTTGCCCCAAATTAATATTAACCTCCCATTAAACTTTGTCTTTTACCGACGATTAAATCAGTTGAATTAACAAATATATTTCTTCCTGTATCCCAGTTATAACAATTA
>JAHIVN010000070.1 GCA_018816645.1 Patescibacteria group bacterium
ACCAGAAAAGATTGCTTGTGAGTATGGGTACCAGATGAAGAAATGTTTCTACAAGTTTCCTATTTTATTTTATGATACAATCACTTCAGCCGAGTCAAACCCTATTTTCTCTCCTGGGCATTATCTACCCGATGAGGTCATCAAATATCAGATATCCGCCTTGAAACAAGCAAGGACCTTGGACAGATCATAGCTGTTAACACTTCCATCACTTGTATCCTCCGGTCCCCAAAAATCTGCTCGCTTTGCCAGTTCTCCCTTCCCCAGCCTCCATTTCCAATTACTCAAAACTACTGACAAATCAAAGGCATTTACCTTTCCATCGAGCGCTGTCCCAGTCCCTGATATATCTGCAAGAGTACATGTATTTGCCGGGGATTTGCTGGTGCACTTTCCTGTTTTGCATACACAGCCCTCGCTATCGCAGCTAGTGCACTCACTTCCATCCGGGAAGTTCGAATATATGCAGGTTCCAGCGTCACAGACATCTATGGTACATTCATTTTCATCATCACAATCCTCTTTTATAGTACATTGTAAAACTTTGCATTGGCCATTTATACACTCTTTTTCACCGGAGCAAACAGCACCGCATTCTCCGCAGTTCTGTTTTGTAGTTAAATCAGTCTCACATCCGTTTGCAGTATTAGTATCACAGTTTCCCCAGCCGTCTTCACAAACCGGTTTACACTTCTCTGCCTCACATGAGGTAGTACCATGTTCATTGAGACAGCCTGGCGGACACGTGCCTCCACACCCGTCTTCTCCGCATTCCTTTCCGCTACAACTTGGAGTGCATAAATTTGACAAACTTTTCTCAGTGTTTATCCTCCCGTATCCGAAATATATATCCTTGCCTGCATCTCCCAAGTCATCTACACTAGCGATAATCTTCTCTCTTACTTGATCATTTGTAAGTGACGGACTTTTGCTAAGTATCATAGCTGCCAGAGCAGAGACATGAGGTGTAGCCATAGAAGTTCCAGACAGCCTCAAGTATTTTTCATTTACTACCAAAAGACTCATCGCCGGATCTATAGTTTTACCTTTTATCGAAAGAATATTAAAATCTGGCTGGTTCGAACCACCTGGAGCAGAAACATCTATCGCGTTTCCCCAGTTTGAGTAGGCTGCTCTTTGATCGTTCTCCTCTGTTGCCGAAACTGTAATCACACAATCTCTGTCAGGATTTTCTACAGTAGCACAAGTTATATTCGCTGGACTAATTCTCGATACATCTGAGTTCGTATTTCCCGCAGCTGCTACAAAAACAATATCATTATCGTAAGCATATATAACCGCATCTTCCAAAGTTTTACTTACAGTATCTATCCCAAAACTTGCATTTATCACCCTGGCTCCATCTTTTACTGATTCGTGTATAGCAGCAGCTATATGTGTGACATATCCATTTCCTGATTTATCAAACGACTTATAAGGAATAAGCTTGACCTCAGGATTAGCCATTCCAGCTATTCCGATACCATTATTATACGAAGCAATGATTATTCCGGCGCCATGGGTCCCGTGCCCATTATCATCCATCGCATCCTCAGTATTTACCAAGAAATTATAACCAGGAAGAATTCTCGAACAGTTTCCCTGGTTCACCTGCTCTAAGGTACAACTTCCAAATTCTTCGTGAGTATAATCTAATCCCGAGTCTATGTACGCCACTTTGACCACAGCAGAGCCCACCTTAACCCAGGCACCTTCTATAGAGATTTTATCCAGATTCCATTGATAGTCGTAAGCAGGATTCCATAAAGGATCCCTGTTCGCCACATTGGAAGGAAAGCTGTCAAGATAAAGCGGGTCATCTGGAGTAAACTCCAGTGTTACGGCATAATTTGGTTCGGCATATTCTACGGTTGTATCAGATTCTAACTCTGCAATTACTTCCTCTACAGGCTTCTCAGCATCAAATGCCACATTATAAAGATTACCTAGAGGATCTAACGAAGATGTCTTTACCGTTTCATCCTTGAACACTTTCTCTACGCTTGTAATGTCGAATTCCTCATCTAGTGCGGACAATGCTCCTGGAATCGTTGATTCATCCAGATCTCCATACCTTACAGGCATTTCATTCAGGTTATAACTGACTGTAGCTATCGCCGAATTCATTTCAATTCTTGGTTCAGTTGCCTTTAATTTTACGATGACTTCACCTTCGGCATAGTTAGCCGTGATCTCAGCTCTGCTCCTGGTTTCATATTCACCGCTTGGACGTACAGCAATATAAGTACCGACAGATACTCCGATCGCTATTAGAACGATAACGAGAATTCCTAAGGATTTTTTCTTACTGAAATTGTTCATATGTCCGTCTGACTGAACCATATTAGCTCATATAAAACATTTTTCCAAGAGATTTGGGCGGATGGACTGATGCGCTTTAAGGCTAACAGGCTTTTTAGCTTATTTGCTTTAAAGCCTTAGTGCTTAAGAGCCTAACAGTGGTCGAGGTGATCTAGTTGATCGAATTGATCGGAGATTGAATGATTACGGCTAGCGGTTACCGGCTACCAGTTACCCGTTACCGGATCACATCGACTCCAACGCTTTCCTCACCCAGAAACGTAGGTTCAAAAACATACTAATCCAGGCTCTTTTCTCGACCCACCTAAACGAAATGTCCTCTTCAGGATCATGTAGCATATGTGTGTCTACTAGGGCAACATTTACCTTTCCGTTATTTTGTTTGTAAGCCACTAGATTCCCTGTTTCTGCAAAGTAAATCTCGTACGGCGTAGGCGGAAAAACCTTCCAGCTCTCAACTGGTCTGAAATCAGGGATCTTTTGCGGATGGTTCTTGCAATCAAGCTGTTCATAAAATGATTCAAATGTACGAAGAATATGTTCTATCATGATCCTTGGCATCTCTTTTGGTATAACTCCATGTGAAATGAGTTCATACGGATATGCCATATCTTTTCCTATGATTATGTCTTCCTCTCCGCGCATAGCTTCCTGTAGAAAAACCGTCTGAAGAGTCTGAGAAAAGGAGTCAAAGAAAATATAACGCTCCTCTCCAGGTATTAGTAGTATAGGATTGGCCACATCTTTCAAATACTTCTTGAAAGTTCTCAAATCTTTGTGCCTTTTTAGTTTAAAAAACTTATGCCAGAATTTCTTTGAATACAAATCTTTAGTTGAAAACTCTGGGAGGAACTGGTCAACCATATGCAATGCCATATTCAGGAATGGCTCAAACTTCGCGCTTTCGATTGACGCTCGTTTATCACCCCAGAACGGTCGCAGAATTTTTTCGTAGTCGTACACATCTCTTTTTAGGCTTTTTGCCGTGATATCAAAATTATGTACAGCTAACTTTACAAGACCTCTTGGCACTGAGATGAAAAAATATCGCCCCATCTGAAACGGTATCCAGCCATCGTGGCTTCGCTTTACAACCACCTCTTTTCCATTACCGCTTTTGACGATGTAAACTTGTGAGAATGTTCCTTTTGCAAGTTCCTCCACCACTTCATTTCCGCTGAAACCGCATAGCAGCTTCGAATGCTTTTTCAAGTAATAAATCAGATCTGAAGAAGTTCCGAGGGAAAGACTCATTTTTATATCACGGTAAGCATTCCCGCCGGCTTCTCTAAGATCCTTATAGACTGTTCCCTCAGTAAACTTCAAGTTTGAATTCTCTAATTCTTTATTTCCCATAGTCGAGATCCTTTAATTTCTTATATGCAGTCCATAGTCTGAGCAGAACTGTATGCCAAACAAGAACACCTATTAATACCGAAACTAATTCTATCGTATTAAAACTGTATTTCAATGTCTCTATGCCGTCCGTATAAAATATACCAGCAAGGATAAGTAGTAGTATCCTGTCTCCCCTTTGAGCAAGCCCAACGTTGAGTTTCACTTTCTTTGCACTAGCCTCGCCGACACGCGCACGTGTATAACTCACTAGGTAAAAACCAATCAGTAGAATGAATGCAAAAGGCCAGCTTATGAAACTGCCCAACCCGAGAGAAAAGATGATTAAGCCATCAGCTATTCTATCAAATGTTGCATCTAACACTTCACCAAATAGTGTTACTCTGTTAGTATAGCGGGCAACAGCTCCATCAAGAAAATCAAATAGAGTGATAAACAACGCAAATCCACCAATTCTAGCTTCTCCTATCGAGAAGAAATAAACAGGAACCAGCGTCAAAAACAGCCCAACAATAGTAAGGATGTTCGGCGGCATCCATGCAAAGAACTTTGCTGTAAAATCTACATACTTTCTCAACGGATCTCTCAACTTCTCAAACATATCAGCACAGCTACAAAATAAAAGCTAACAGGTTTAAATATTACATTAAAAAGTTCGTTTTAGCAATTTCAATCTTGGAGAAGTTTGATATAATGACTGAGGAGTAGTAAATCAAACTTTATTCGGGGATTGGCGCAGTTGGCTAGCGCGCGTCGTTCGGGACGGCGAGGTCGCCGGTTCAAATCCGGTATCCCCGACTCTTTAGGTCATGAGTTTCCTCCTTCTCCCTCGACAAGCTCGGGATTCGGAGGACTAATTCGACTTACAAAAAAAGGTTTCAAATTTGAACCTCTAAGACATATGTTTGTTCATAGGGAAAATGCTATATTGCTGAATTAAAGTATTCCTCGACTTTTTTAGAATGATTTGTATAATGAAGTTGTGAAGTTCGGAGTAAATAGATTGTTTATTTCGAAGAAGGCATTCATTTTACCTATTACTTTAATCACAATGCAAAAAGAATATATTGCTTATGATGATCCCTCAGTTCACAATGGAACTTATTTACTATGTGTTTTTCGGATTATTCCTCAAGATGGACTTTCGCTCGAAGATATAGCAACAGAGATAGCGGCAGAATCTTCCACCGGGACAAATTTAAAGGTGGGATCAGCAACTGAGTTTTCACTAAACTTGAACGCAAAAATTTATAAGATAGACAAAGAAAAAAATCTGGTATGGATCGCATATCCCTGGGCCATATTTGATAGTGACGGAAATATTCAAAATATACTTACTTTTATAGCAGGCAATATTTTTGGGGTAAGCGAAGTAAAAGCATGCAAGCTTCTTGATGTATATTTTCCTCCGCAGATGCTTGTGCACTACGATGGCCCAAGCTATACATTTGATGACATGCGGGACTATTTAAAAGTACATGATTCGCCGATACTGGGAACAATTATTAAACCTAAAATCGGCCTGACCTCCGCAGAGTATGCAGAATTATGCTACGATTTCTGGGTAGGAGGAGGGCACTTTGTTAAAAACGATGAACCGCAGGCAAATCAGGATTTTTGTCCTTATGAAAAAATGGTGGATTCTATCCAAATGGCAATGGACCGGGCAGAAGAGATAACAGGATGTCCCAAGATCCATTCATTTAATGTTTCGGCAGTAGATTTTGATGAAATGATTAAACGGGCAGATTATATTATAAAGGTCATGAAGCCCGGCAGTTATGCTTTTCTAATTGATGGTATCACTGCAGGCTGGATGGCTGTTCAGACATTGAGGAGACGTTATCCTGATGTGTTTCTTCATTTTCATCGCGCAGGACATGGTGCATTTACTCGAGAAGAAAATCCTATCGGATTTTCTGTTGCTGTACTTACGAAGTTCGCACGGCTTGCCGGTGCGTCTGGTCTTCATACCGGTACAGCAGGAGTCGGGAAGATGGCAGGGAACCCAGCTACTGATATCACTGCAGCAAGTTTAGCATTACGAACCGGATCTGAAGGTCCATTTTTTAAACAAGTATGGTCTAAGGTGGGGGAAAAAGACTCTGACATTCAGGCAATCATAGAAAATGAAGAAAAAGAGTGGTCTCAAGATTTGCGCCAGTTGGTTGCCAGTAGAAAATCGTCCAATGTGAAGAAAATTAAAGATGATTGGCGGGTAGTAAAGAAAATGGTACCTATTATCTCCGGCGGGTTAAATCCTATTCTGCTACCCAAGTTTCTGAAGATAATGGGAACGATAGACTATATTACAACGATGGGAGGAGGAGTTCACTCTCATCCAATGAAAACACAAGCTGGTGCAAAAGCTGTTGTACAAGCGTATGAGGCTTGGAAGCAAGGGATATCCCTAGAAGATTACGCTAAGGATCATGAGGAACTTTGTGTTGCAATCGAATTCTACGGAAAGCATAAGGCCTATTCACACAAGTTACAAGGATATGAGCACGTATAGATCTTGTTAAGATAAGAGAGTAGTATCGGCTAGGTTTTAGCAGATGGTTGAACCCCAAAATATATCAAGTGTATTCTCGTTGATTTAAGTATTGAATTTAGGAAGTATGATAATCAAAAGTAAAATAAGACCTAAGAGGATTACTGAACCCGAATAAAATTCCGGAAAATCTGTTCTCAGTAAAAAGGAGTTTTTGATATTATTCATCCTGGACATGTTATTTGCCATGGATGCTTCACGGACTCTGCTAAGCTTCTTCCGTGGAAATAAGTAAGGTTCTAATAAGTTCCAATATCGTACGGTCATCCCGATTTCTATTGACTTTGAGTACGGTTACGTTATAACATTTCAGTATGGGCATAGTTAAAGAAAATGTTATTAAAAATTTGCTAGCACTGCTTGTAATTCTGATTTCATACCCTATCTTCAAATCTCTATTGAAAGAAGTTAATGAGTCCCAAGTTTCAAACCTGTTAGTCATAATTAGTATTTTTTTCATTTCAATACAGTTCGCAGGTTTCTCCTTTTCCTACGCAGATTCAAAAAAAGACTCTGTAATGAAAATGCTGGGCCATGTTCTCACTTTCTTCGCGATGTCACTGACAGGAATTCTCCTTGAGACTATAGTAATCACAGTACAGATGGTATACCCCTCCTTTTTCCCAGTTATGACAATATTATCAGTTCTGATTTACATTACAGTTTTACTGTTTGATTTTTGGGATGCACTAAAACTCCAGAAATCATAGGCTTAATCAATAACATAGAAATTGATTATGAAACAGTGTTCACTAGATTGTTACTGTTAATTTTCACTAAGGTTATTATTCTTATTAATCATTTCAGAGATAAAAGCTAAGTAGAACAATAACTCCGGTTAACAATGCATATCAGATAACACGTTCTTTCGTTCAGATTGCAAAGCAACTTTTGATATACCGAGAAATCTTACTATTTTATATATTTAGGGTAATGTATAAAAAGAGCCACCGATTGTGATAAGATAATGCCTATGATAAGGCAAAAATGTATAAAATGTGGTGGTACAGAATTTTGGAACGTCCGTAGAGGGAAGAAAAGGTGCAAGAAATGTAGATATGAGTTCGT
>JAHIVN010000071.1 GCA_018816645.1 Patescibacteria group bacterium
CCCCCTAATGCCTGTAGACCTCTTAGTTCTGAAACCGAGGTGGAATTTATAGTAGTAGTTGCTCCAGTATATGTATATAGCCAAGTATCATCTGAATAGGAGGCGTCCCAGTGGCCTGTGCCTATTGTTAATGTTCCATAATTTCTTATTGAACCGCCAGTAGTTGGAGCATCGCCAAGATTAATGTTGCATCCGGGCTGTATAGTAAGATAACCGTGATATGCAGTTTTTAGAACTTGGACACTATTAAAAGTGGCATTGCCGCATGTGAGAGTAGTATCATCGTCTGAACCGTTAAAAGTAATATCTGTTCCATTTAGGAACAGATTACCTGAATTATTGAAAGAACGTTCAACATTTACCGTAGTAAGAGAAGGCACATTAAATGTTCCAGAGGTGAGCGTAATGTGCCCATTGTTAACATCGAGGGTCGTTAGCGAAGTCATAGATAAGCTTCCACTCGAACTTACATTTATGCCATCAATATCTTGAGCATCTGAAGTTATCAGAGTGGTTAAACTATTAGCGCTTATAGTGCCCCCTAATGCCTGTAGACCTCTTAGTTCTGAAACCGAGGTGGAATTTATAGTAGTAGTTGCTCCAGTATATGTATATAGCCAAGTATCATCTGAATAGGAGGCGTCCCAGTGGCCTGTACCTATTGTTAATGTTCCATAATTTCTTATTGAACCGCCAGTGGTTGGAGCATCGCCAAGATTAATGTTGCATCCGGGCTGTATAGTAAGATAACCGTGATATGCAGTTTTCCGAAACTCGGTGTTGTTAAAGATAGCAGAACCGCAAGTCAAAGTTGTATCATCGTCACTGCCTGTAAACCTGATTGTCCCATTATTATGATTAAAAGTGCCACCATTCATGGTCCAGTTCCGTTCGGTTGAAAACATATCTGATGTTGATGTGAATGCACCCCCATTTAACGTAAAACTTCCGTCCACTATATAAATAGATGAGTCGCCGCCCAGGAACGTTCCATTATCTTGTATAAAACCATTGTTTCTTATATAAATCTCCGAACCAGATGCCTGAGTAATAATGCTTGTATAATTACTGGTGATGTAAATACCGTTTACATCAATATCTATGTCAATTGTAACATTTGTATCAGAAGTATTATCAAACCTGGCAATATCCGAAGATATCGGCAAAGTATCAGAATCCCAATTCGTAGGACTGCTCCAAAGGTTATCACCAGCGTCTCCGTCCCATATTACTATAGCTGCACGTACACCACGCAAATATATTGCTGCTAGGGTAAAAGCCGATATTATTAGAACGGGAATAGATACAAATATGACAAGCTTTTTTTTATTAAACTTCTTGTCTGAGAACAGTCTGACCATGGTACGAGCTTAGTTTATGTTTTTATTATCAATAAATTTATCAACTATGTCAACTAAAAGACTTGATATGAATTATCACTAACGTAAAGGAGGCTAGACATACAACGTTCAAAAGTAAATAAGCCTTGTAGCTGGAACTCATCATTTAAATATTGCAGGTCATCTCATCTTTCGAAGAACCGCTTTGTACGCAAAGTGTCTTTTCCCGTCTCTCCTAGCCCAGCTGGCTTCATGCCATTTCAATTCTTCGTTCCAATACTTATTAGAGAATAGTGTCTTTAATTCTTCTAGTGTAGTTTTATAATGATCTCGGGATAAATTCTCTTTCTTCCCAAAGTGTGTAATGGAATAAAGTCCGCCCTGTTTAAGTTCTTTGTATGCAAGCTGGAAAAATTTCTTTCTATTATCCTCATCGGTCAAACAATGTGACAATCCAGAATCAATTATTCCATCTAGTGATTCATCAGGAAGTGTTTCTAAGTATTTAACAATATCTTCGTTGACGATCTCAATATTTTCTAATCCAAGAGATCTCTTCTTTTCCTCAATAATTTTTATCTGATCAGGATCGGCTTCAACAGTGATGACTTTTCTAGCCCCCTCTTTTGCCAGATAAATAGAATGCCTTCCCTCACCCGCCCCGCAGTCAAGGATGATCCCCAAGTTTCCTTCCCTCTTCAAAGTTTTTACAAGGTATACAACTTCATCTCCTAAGCCTTTCGACCACTCTCTTCCTGAACTGAAACGCTTTAATATCGTATTTATGATGCTCATCATATTTCAGGTAAAAAAGTATTTTTACTTGGATTAATTGTACCTTAAATCATTTCTAATTTCTATAAATTTTAAGCTGTTGATTCATAACTAGAGTTACTACTTTGTATTCATTCGATATATAAGCTTGATATTCACCTCTTTTAAGAATATAATCATAATTCGTTTTAATCATAGTCTATGAACTCACAAGACGGCAAAAAAATAAGGAATATCGCAGTAATAGCTCACGTTGATCATGGGAAGACCACGCTTGTCGACGCTTTTTTCAAACAGTCAAACATGTTCCGCAGCAACCAAAAGGAGATGACTCAAAGCCAGATTCTCGATTCGGGCGAACTGGAAAGGGAAAAGGGAATTACTATTCAGGCAAAGAATGCTTCGATTCATTACAAAGACCACAAAATAAATATCATAGATACTCCCGGGCATGCAGATTTCGGCGGGGAAGTGGAAAGAACTTTGAACATGGCCGATGGCTGCCTTTTAATAGTAGATGCACAGGAAGGACCTATGCCTCAGACAAAGTTTGTTCTTTCGAAAGCATTTGAGCTTAAACTCAAAATCATTGTCGTGATAAATAAAATAGACAAGAAGTATGCAAATCCTGCCAGGACAATAGACAAAGTCAATGATCTTTTTTTGTCGCTTGCACAAAATTCCGATCAATTGGAATTCCCGGTTTTCTATGCGATAGGCCGGGCAGGAAAAGTATTTGAGAAGCTTCCGAAAGACAAATTAACATCTCCAGAAACATTAACAGGAGATGTTTACCCGCTCCTTGATAAAATCATCGATTATATTCCCTGTCCGTCAGGAAACCCTGACGATCCGTTCCAGATGCAGGTTTGCTCCCTTCACTTTGACGAGCATTATGGAAAGTTTGTGATCGGACGAATCAGACATGGAAGTATCCGGGTTGGAGATAAGGTTGTACTAACTGAAACATCAGCTGAAGGACCAAAAGTTTTGAAAACGGCCGCTGTAAAAAACATAAAGATAAGAGAAGGCATCGGGTTTGTAGAAGTAGAAGATGCTTCTGTAGGGGAGATCGTTGCAGTCGCTGGCATCAATTCCAACGATATAGGCGCAACGTTATGCTCACCTACAAAGATCGATCCGCTGCCACAAATCAAGATAACATCACCATCAGTGAAGATTACTTTCGAAGCAAACACTTCTCCTCTTGTCGGCAAAGACGGTAAGTTTGTGACTATCAAGCAGATCGAGAATAGGCTTATGAGAGAAAAGGAGATGAATATAGGCTTTATTATAAATAAAAATAACAGCGGAGGTATCGACATCTCTGGAAGAGGTGAGCTCCAGCTTTCTATTCTGATCGAAACTCTTCGTCGGGAAGGTTTTGAGTTCCAGATTGAGAAGCCGGAAGTCATATTCAAAGAAGAAGGCGAAACAATACTTGAACCTCTTGAGGAACTCTATATCACCTGCCCTGAAGAGTACATAGGGACAGTTACAACAGCAGTAAGCGAGAGAAATGGAACTTTGGTTAATATGGAGGTTGAGAATAAACAGGCAACTATAACCTACTCCATTCGAACAAAAGACCTGCTGGGACTAAGGAGCAGCCTTCTGATGGTAAGCAAGGGCACAATTGTTCTGAATAATTTCTTTAAAGAATATGTTCCCTACAAAAAGCAGAAAGAAATAACCCGTAATGGTGTTCTCATAGCTATCTCGGCCGGAACAGCTTGCGGATATTCACTCAACACAACACAAGCGAGAGGAAATCTTTTCATCGAACCAGGAACAGAAGTTTATGAAGGCATGATAGTAGGAATTAATAAGTATGAGACCGACCTTGAGGTAGATGTTACGAAGGAGCGTCGACGCTCGGCACATAGGATAAAGCATGACGAAATCACTCAAACCACTCTAAAACAAGTTGTTCGGATAGACCTCGACTTTGCTCTCTCGTTTATCGGGAAAGACGAAATCCTCGAAGTAACACCCAAACACCTCCGGCTCAGAAAAAGATATCTCGGTTCAAAGCAAAGGATCTGGGCAAAAAGAAGCAACTTAAGTGACTATGCAAGGAAAAACCTAAAAGAATAGTCTCAATTTTCTTAATAATGTAGGGTAATGTATAAAAAGAGCCACCGATTGTGATAAGATAATGCCTATGATAAGGCAAAAATGTATAAAATGTAGTGGTACAGAATTTTGGAACGTCCGTAGAGGGAAGAAAAGGTGCAAGAAATGTAGATATGAGTTCG
>JAHIVN010000072.1 GCA_018816645.1 Patescibacteria group bacterium
CCTCTTGCCTGTAGGTCCTTGGTAATCCTCGGACTGCCATATGCCCTGCGACTGTTCTTATGTGATTCTTTTATCTCCAAGAGTATTTTCTCATTGTCCTTCTGCCTCTTACTCTGAGGCTGTCCCCTCCATGCGTAATATCCGCTCCTTGATGCTCCAATTACTCGGCACATCCTCTGCACCCCATGCCAGGAGCGATGCTGGTCTATGAACCAGTATTTCATTTGGGGTGTTTTGAGAAGATGGCCAACGCTTTTTTTAGGATTTCCCGATCCTCCTTGAGGTTGGCATTTTCTTTAAATCAACGCGAGTCTATATAGTCGGCATATGAATATTTAAAGATACAATCCAAATAATCCAAGCATATAATCCTAATCCTATTAGGGAAAGAATAAGAAATAAAAAATATTTATTTTTTGCCTTTTTTTGTTCGTTGGGAGAAGGCAAGAAAATCTCCTCAGGATTAAATTCTTTTTTAAATTCAGCTAAGTTTTGCAATAATAAATAGAATCTTCCCCTTTTATTGCGTTTGTATTGTTTTGGAGTAGCTATTTTATTAGCAATCCCATTTGGATCATAATCGATATCAAGATATTCCATAGCAAAATTTACTAAAAATTCCTTATCAATTTTTCCTTTATACCTAACTACATATTCTTCTAATGACTCAGATATACGTTTTTTCATTTCATCTCGCTGAGTATCATAATATCTAGCTTGCCAAAGTAAAATAAGAAATAGCGCAACTATAACTATCATTCCAATAAGCACTTGAATTTTGAAGGGATTTATATCGGCAATTGAAATTATTAACACAATTAATATTGTGACAGTCTGTAGTATTGTGAATCTATTAATTGTTTCTACAAATGGTGGTAATCTACCATCTTTTTTAACCCAAGAAAATGCGATTTCCACAAGGATAGCAAAAAATGGAGTAATTAGTAACAATAAAATAAATATTAATTTTTCATATAACAGCATCAGTATACCCCCTTATTTGATAAGAATTACTAAATGTTAATTCCTGTATATTCGCCACAATCTTGCCAAGCCATTAACAAACGTAAACGATTCAACTTCTCCACGACAATTATGCCAGCAGTTCTTGCAAGAATTATTCTGATGTTCTTTATTCAATTGTTTTATGATTTTCCCCAATGGTGTAGTCAAAATATTTCCAACATACTGGTTGGATTCAACACATTTTGACACATTGCCATCTGAAGATATATTAAAAAGATATTTTCCAGCGATACATTTATCAATGCCTCCGTTTAGATACTGGTCCATTTTTTTGATATATTGTACGCTTGATAAAAAGTTTTTATATTTTTTTTGCAGAAATAATAGGTGATTACTCAATTTATAGGAGTATGATATGGTAACCCCTGTCTTGGCTGAGGAATAAGGTTGCATATTAGCACCCACGCCTAATTCCCTTGCAAACCTAATAATGTCTTCTAGGTGATCCTCATTATGAGGGCCAATCATTGTCATAATATATACTTTTTGCCATTTATTTTGTTTTGCTTGTTGAAAGCTTTTTATTGCCTGAACGGCTTTCTCGAATGATCCCGAAACACCACGTGATTTGTCATGAATTTCTTCTATATTTGAATCGATAGAAATTCCAACAGTATCGGCTCCCGCCTCAAAGATTTGTCTTGCTATATTATCTGTAACAAACCATCCATTCGTTAAGATGTGAACAGAGTGATATTTGCTTAGGCTACGAATGATTTCCACGAGGTCATTTCGTATTAATGGTTCACCACCACCAATAATAAAAATAAAGCTTCCAATTTCATTAAGTTTTTCTGAAATTAGATTTATTTGCTCCAAAGAAAGAACGGGCTCACTGTTTTCTTTTCGCCAATATTTACAATAGCCGCATTTTAAATTACAGCGTGTTGTTGCCTGCCATGTACAAACATAAGGTTTATTCTGCAAATAATTTAATGTTAAGCTTCGAAGCTTATTTATTTTTATCATAATTTAAGCAAAATAAGAGTGAAATAAATTAATTCCAATAGAAAATAAATAGGCTAATAATATATATCTCAGAAATCGACCAGTAAAAACTGGGATGAAAAAATATAATGGTCTAACACGAACCAAGCCAGCAGCCATTGTTAAAGGATCTCCTATCCCGGGAATAAATGTAAAGAAAAGAATTGAACCGCCAAATTTTTCAAGTAAGTTTTTATATTTATCAATTTTAGCTTTATTAATTAATTTTAATTTATCAACAAATGAAACATTGGCAAAGTAGCCAAGTAAATAATTAAAAGTAGCACCAAGGCAATTGCCACCAGTTATTGAAAAAATGCATCCCCAAAAAGATAAACCGTATGCCAAACCAAGACCAAGCAGCCCCTCCGAAAGCATCGGTATAATGGTTGAAGTAATAAAACTTATTACAAAAATGCCTATATACCCATATTGACTGACTAAACTTTCCATACAGTATTTACACAGTTGTTTATCATAAATTAAATATAACAAAACAGCAAGATAAAGCAAGTATGATGCTGGGCCAGCTATCAGTTATTATTTTATTGATAAAACATTCAATTCCGGACAAGATTTTACAAAAGAAACATATTAGGAGGTCACAATGACAGACAAAGTCATACTCCAAGATGAAAAAATCATCGACTATTGGTCAACAATCATCGAAAATGCTCAGGGAACCGCCAAAAAGATTTACAGAGATACAGAGGTATTTATAAATGAAACAAAAGCACTTTCTTTTCGGATGGAGAAACAACCTGTTTTTGTAGGTATACCATTAGGTATACCATATAAAATAGATTTGTAAACATATTCTTCTTGACCTTTTCTAAAAAGGGGATTAAAATCTCCTCGCAAAGGGGGAAGAATGACTAAAAAAGACTCCATAATCCTTTCTCACTGGTATAACCTCATCGAAGGTTTACAGGATTCCTCACAGCGGTTTTATTCCTCTCTTGAAGAAGCTATCAAAAGGCGTCAGATACTGGACATAAAGATGTCCCGTGTGGACTACCGGGAAGGAGGCATGTTTTCAGCCAAAAGAGAATACCTTCAAGTCCGTCGTAAGGAGCATGTCTTTGATGTCTGTGCAGCTCCATTTGGCACAGGGTTTTTTATCTCCTGGTGGTTGGGTGAAATACCTCCAGGTGGCCTCTGGAGATTAATCCTTATGATCCCATTTTTCGGTCAGTTAATTGTCAGGCTTTTCCGTCCTCAGACTTACTATCGCCTGGATACTGCCTTGATGTTTCAGGAATCAGTCCGTTTGGCTGTTCTTGAGGTCATCGATGATATTACAAAGGCTAAGGGATTGAGGGCTTTATCAGAGCTTGAGAGAAAGCCTATTTTAAGCAGTTTCTTTAAACGGTAAGATTTAAAGACAGTGAAAGAAGAATCCTTCAGTCCTACTCTCACTGAAAAACTTACAACCAACTTTTACCTATGGGAGACAAGAGGCCGTGGCTGGCAGGTCTGGGACTGTCCGGTAGAGCTTGAACCTCCATATGAGCCGTTCTTCCATTACATGCCTCAATTACCTCTTCAAAAAGTAATTGATGACGGTCGCAAGCATACCTTTCTGAGTTCTCTTACTGAAAGATTCTTGAAAAGTCTAAAAGGCCCTCCCGAAACACAGGTAACACCTGCTGTTGATCAAGACATCTACTACGATCTCGAACCCCTTCCTTTCACAGACACTTCTGATATTAAGGAAATCAGGATCTCTCTTCCCCCAAAAGAGAAGATTGGTATCGAGCATGCAGAACAATTTCTTTTAAACCTTAGCTACTGTTCTTCACCCTTGAGCTTTGAGGTCATTGGGACTTCAGATTCAATCATTGTACAATTAACCTGTCGAGAATCAGATCTTCTTCAAGTCAGACAGCAAATCCAGGCATATTTTCCAGAGGCTGCAATCAGTGAAGAAAGCAATTTCTTAAGGAACATCTGGGATATTGAAGCAGAGACTGGACTGACCCCCAAATCCTAGACACATATCTTGCATTTAATTGTAGGCGAATACATGGCGCTTGGCAAACTCTAAGGGGCTTGTTCCTAGGGCGCTATGTATTCTCTTATGATTGTAGCAGTAGATAGTTTGGTATATCTCTGCTGTTAGTTCTCCCAAAGAATCAAATCTACTGGGATCTCCTAGATCTACTTTAAACTGGGAATAGAAACCTTCTTGATAGCCGTTCTCCCAAGGACAGCCAGGCCTAGACATAGATCTAGTGATATTTAGTTCAGTAACTAGGTTGTCATAATCTTCAGAAACATATTCTTTACCATGATCGCTGTGTAGAATCTCTGGTCTGGGATTGTATCTTAGGGCATCTAAGAAAGCGGTGGTAACCAGCCAGCGGTCATGCTTGGCTGACAAACTAAAGCCCACTATGTTTCTAGTGAACAAATCAATCACGGTGCAGAGATAAATGAATCTGTCTTTGAACCAGAGGTAGGTAAAGTCAGTAGCCCAGATATGGTTGGGATATTGAGGCATTGTCTGCAGTAAAAGATTAGGATAACTGATTTCTGATTGATGCTTGTTTTTCTTGAATTTTCTGCCTCTTCTTCTGTAAGCTCTTAAGCCGAACATCCTCATTACTCTCTGAATCGGTTTCTTGTTAATTTTCAGATACTGAGCTATTCTGCGATAGCCATAAGAAGGATAATTATGCAACACTTCCTCAATTCTGACTTTTAATTTCCAGTCCTTCTCATTCTGAAGATGTTTGTAGTAAAGATATTGCCTGGAAACGCCCAAGAGACCGGCTAATGCAGACTTATTAAGATTATCATTCTTAACAATCAAATCTTTTTTTGGGATCTGGACATCTGTAGAGTTATCTCGCCAATTAACTCCTTAAGAGCATGGTTCTCTTTTCTCAGTTTGGCTATTTCCAGAAGACCAGGACTGCCTTCTGTTTTTCTAGATAACCAAGTATAGATGGTATTGGTGCTAATACCATGTTCCTTGGCTGCTTGAGAGACACTGATTCCTTGATTCTTAATACGGTCAATGATCTGATCTTTGACCTCTTTTGCTATTTTGTGCTTTTTCATATATCCCCATTCTAAACAAAAACACTGGTAATGTAGATACACGACCAGTGTCTAGGAAATTGGGGTCATACCACCCTGTTATTATCTTCTAAACTTATAAGGCCATTTTGATAAAAACGCTTGAGGGATTTTATAATATTTTCAAAAAGTTCTTCCGAGCTAAAAACAAGATTATATTTTGTTAGAACACTATCATATATATCTTTTATAGTTTTCTCAGAACAAGTTGCGATCCACACTACAGCATCAAAACAGCTAAGTTCTAATAGATAATTATTCGCGGTTAAAAGGAAAGGAATATTCTCACGAAAAATAATTTTTGTCGGAATTCTTTTGATATGGACTTTATCAATAGAGCTTAAAGAAAGAAGCTTTTTCAAAAATTTTAGATTAGATTATACCAAGCTGCACATTCTTCTCCGCAGTGACATCCGGTATCGAGGGGCTTTAAAGAATCATTATGTTGAGAGATATTTCGGTTTACCCACTCTTCAAGTGCCAATAATTCTTCCTTTTCATTTGTAATTGTTCCTTCTTTATTATGAAAATAATCTCCAGATATTTTGTTTGCTTGCATAATCAATCTTCTTGATTATTATACTAAAAAACAAATATTTTGAGAAGATGCTTGTAACGATGCCGAATTTAGGAAAAAAGTATGCCAAGTTTCTTGTGCAAAGACTGTGAATATGAGAGGCACTGTAAGGCATGGAATGGGACTTAGTTCTTTTTTATAAAGGAAGTAGGAAAACTACTTCCTTTTTTCTTTATAAAGTAGGCTTGTGTATAACAAAATTGACTCTTTGTGAGAGTATTATATTATTATAGTAGGTTTGCTAATTTTACTGATTTATAAAAATTTTTAATTTGACAAAGAATCATGGTTTGTTAAAAACTGAAGGCCTCAACTATCTGGGGGAGAAAATTTGGTAAAACAACAAGCTTCACCTTCCAATTATTTATGTTTCTGGTTTCAAATCCTAAATTATCCAGTCACAAGATTATTTTCATTAGTAAAAACTAAATATGACCAAACAAAAACTTCTCAAAATATTTCTTCTTTTTATAGGTGCTGTAATGATTAGTGTTACGGGTTATTCAGCTTGGAAAATAAATCAGGGTATAGAAAGAGATAGTGAAATTACGAGTGAATCTTTGATCGAGTCTGTAGATAAGGAGGAGTTTCAAGAAGTAAAAACGCTTGACGCTGAAATTGATACGAGTGATTGGAAGATATATCGAAATGAGAAATATGGCTTTGGAATAAAAATTCCTAATACATGGCTGGACTTCGATGTTCGCGAGAGAATTGTTCCTGGGAGTACTTGTCTTATAGAATTCGGTTTTTTGACCGGTGATAAAAGATGGCGTGAATCAGAGAATGGTTATGCTTATATTTTTGGAATATGGGTTTTTACAAAAAAACAATATGAAGAATATTTTTATTCCGATGGAAGCAAACCAAAAATAATTGAGCAAAATAAAAACTATGTATTTACGAAAATCCAAAGTCAGGAGGTTCCAAGAGATTTGACTGAAAAGATGAATGATAGAGAATTAGTATTTGGGACATTTAAATTTTTAAAGTAAATATATTTTTCAAATTGTGTAAAAAATTTTTCCTACTCTTAGCCTAAATTAGCAAAATTGTTTCTTAACAAATCAAGGAGGCTTGAGATGTTTAAAAATGTATTAAGAGGAACAAATTTTTTAGGATTGTTTGTTTACATAACTTTCTTGCTCTTTATTTCTGTTAATGTGGATGCAGGTGAACTATTTGGTTCATATCTAGGTGAATTTAATGGAGTAGCTGTATATTCAAATGGTTATGCCGAGTACTACAGTGGACAAGCGAATTATGTTAACGGAATTTACACAGGGATTAAGTGGCAGTGTGTTGAGTATGTTAGGAGGTACTATCTATTAGTCTATGGGCTAGACTTAGCTTCAAAATATCTCGGTGATGCTAATACTTGGTATAACAACGCCACTATTATGGGATTAGATAGATATTCTAATGGAAACTCTATAGCTCCTCAAGTTGGTGACATATTGGTTTCAGATGGAGGTCCTTATGGGCACATTGCAATAATCAGAAAAGTCTCTGACGATCAAGTTTGTACAGTTCAACAAAATTTCTCAAATAATACCAATGATATAAATAGGTGTTTTTCTCTCGTTATATCGAATGGTAAGTATACGGTAGGTAATTTTAGTAGTAATTATCCAATTAAAGGTTGGCTTCGCTATCAATCTGGATCTTCTATTGTCCCTAACATCAAAGCCAACGGCTCAGATGGGCCTATAGATATCTCTCAGGCAGATACTCTTTCAGTAACTGTAGAGCTTAATCCAGGAAGTTATGAAGGTACCGATGCAGATTGGTGGTTGGCGTTCAGCTCACCTTATGGTTCCTTTTATTTCTCTTGTGGTTCAGAAGACTGTGAATGGAAAAAAGGACTTTCAACAACAATACAAGGGCCTTTAACGGCAATAAATCCTGTTGAAGTTTTAAATATTTCTGGATTACCCACTGGCACTTATACCTTTTATTTCGGGGTTGACTTAAACATGAATGGTAACCCAGATGAACCGCTATATTACGACAGTGTGGTTGTAAATATAGAGGCACCAAGGAGCCAGATTGCCATAGGTCCTTCAGTTCTCAACTTTGGCCAAGTTGAAATTGGTAGCTGTAGTAGTGCAAATTTTTCTATCCAGCATGTACTAGGAACTGATCTAGCCACAGGAACAGTTAGTGTAAGTCCTAACCCCCCATTTAGCATAATTTCAGGAAGTACTTTTTCTGTTTCAAATGGATCAGCTACAAATGTACTTGTCCAGTTTTGCCCTATTACAATTGGAACATTCAATGGAATTGTTAGTGTAACAAGTAACGCTACATTTACAGGAAATAATACTGTGACTTTACTTGGAAATGGAATTCCTGTTGAACAAAATAAAGGCGTTAATATTGATTGGTCAAAACTTGTGCAAGTTTATCAACCTTATGGACCTAAATGTGATCTGTGGATTCAGCTTACAAATACAACAAACACTTCAAAAAGTGTAATGATTGGTCATAACGCCTTTGATTCATCTGGAAAAGAAATTGGATTAGGTTTTTGTGGTGGATCTATCATGCCAAAGGAAACAGAAATTTATAAATGCTGGATTCTTTCTTCAGATAAAATTTATGGTTTAATTTTAATTGAGTATTGCTCAAGTATAAATCATTTTGAGATTGATCTTTATGTTTTTGACTGGTAAATCATCGATGCTGTGAGTATGAGGAGCAGTGTAAGGCTTAGGGTGGGGGTTAGTTTTTTGTCTTTAAAGGAAATGGGGAAACTACTTCCTTTTTTCTTAAAAATAAGCTGTGATAAAATTTTGGCTTTCCCTTGACTTTGACCCTTTAAAGAGTATTATTAGTTTTATAAAATATATTAATAAAAAATTTATAATTTTTAATCAAAGAATTCCTCGAAGCTCTGCTTCGGGGTATAATGGTGTGTGAGTGAACATATCTACAAAAGACATAGCAGAAGTCTCCTTCTCTATCACGTCGTCTGCCCTGCAAAATACAGGCGAAAGGTTTTTACAGAAGACGTGGCTGAAACACTGAAAAACGTATGTATTGGGATAGATAAGAGGTATGAGATACATTTTGTAGAGATTCGAGTTGACGAAGACCATGTGCATTTTCTAGTACAAAGTGTGCCAGTGATGAGATCTCTAAAGTCCCCAATACCTATCAGGCTATGGCAACGTCGAATAAAATATTACAAAAGCCTTTTGAGCATTTCTTTAATTTGTCTTGAATATCTGTTTTGTTCATCAGGGCCATACCAGACATCATGATTTGCTAAAAGCCGAAGTTTATCTAAAATTCTCGGATTTGACTTTATTTCGAAGGCACTGAGAATTATTGTTTTCTGCTCATCAGTCAAAGTTGGTTGAACATTTATAAGATTTTGCACAACTACATACTTATCCAGATCATCAAGATCAAGAAAAGTCCACTTTTCTTTTCCAAAGAACAAATATATTAGATATGGCTTAATGGCAACATATTTTTTATCATTCAACAGGGCACAAAAAGATTTTGTAATTAGATCGAAATAAAACTTTACCAAATATCTTGGAAAGTTAAAAGCTTGCAGCTTCCTCTTAAAGTTTGTTGCTATTTTTTGATCTGTCTTTTGCAATGAGAGTACCGGGAAGCTATGATTTACTTCATCCTTAAGCTGAAAGCCTATTTTCCCAAACTCCTCGTGTATCAAGCGATCTATTCGCTTAATATGATCAATAGCAATACTAAATGAAACATATCCAGCCTTTCTAGCTTCTTCCATTAGTGATTTAAGAAAAATTAGTTGCACAACTTTTTGAGGCGCTCGTTTATAAGACCAACAATATTTTTGTTTAGTTCTTTCTTCATTTTCTACTCGCTTTGTAATTACTTTTTCAGAGAAGCGTCTCATTTCTCTTTTTTTAGGTAATAGAACAGTATCATGAACATGAATGTAACTGCGTTCCGGATAAAGATTGTTTAATATAGGTACTGCATACGACATTCTCGGAATCGTCGCATCTTCCAGTATTTCTGCTCCATAGTAAACTCTTACATATCTCGTGAGATTAACCTCTCCTCCTTTTTCGATAAGATTCAAAGCTCCTTTAATCGTTTGATAAATCTGATGCCAGGTTACTTCAGGATAAAAAATTATAAGATTTGCGCTGGGAGTAATCCCAGCCCTTAAAATCATGCGGAGAGACCTTGCAATGAACAATGGTATATTGTGGTTTCTACAGATAATATTCTTATTTAAACTTCGTAAACCCACCGCAGAAAAAGACTCGACTCCTATATTTATAAGAATTACACCAGCTCTTTTAGCTAGGGATAAAATTGTTGCGTCCAATTCATCTATTCTTGAAGAAATAATAAATTTAACATCTCTTAATGTACCAGTCGTGGATGTGATAATTTTGGTAAAAAAGTTTTCTGCAATTCTTTTATCTGCAAAAAAATCATCATCGTTAATGAATATTGTTTTAAGTTTTGGAAGTCTTTCCAAGATATTGTCAATGACCATAAACCTATCTTCTGCATTTAATGATATATAATGGGGGGTTTTCCCGCAGGCATACCGCAAGAAATTTCGAGGTGAACAGAACAAACATTTCCTCGTACAAAATCCTTGGGCAATAAACCTAAATACATCAATACGATTGCTGGGAAATCCCTTATATAAGCCTGAAGTGGATCTATATGGTATGTCGGTCCCAATTGCGGGATTTAGAAGAAAAGAATAGGCTTTCAAATCAGAATAGGCAGGTACTTTCGCAAAAGATCCAATAAAGTTTCCTGACCTATCTCTTTTCCACAAACCAGGTATTCCAAAATCTACATGCTTTGAAGTTGCTATCCTTGTAATTACATTCAACAAAGGATCTTCTCCATACCCAAAGATCAAATAATCAAATGGGCTTTTTATTAATAGATCTGGTCGTGCGGTCGTTAAATGTCCCCCTGCAACTAATAAGTTCGTCGGAGTTAAATGTTTAACCTCATAACTTAGCTGGATGTCATTTGCAAAAGTAGGGGCTAAAATACTGAACCCAATTAAATTAAAGTGATGTTTTCTAAGCAGTGAAAATAATTCTTTTCTACTTCTGCTTGTGATATCAAACACTTGAGCATTTACGCCAGCAGCTCGTAACCATGAAGCTAGTCTTTGTAGTCCGAATGGCGGAGCATTAAATCGACCCGCTGGGAGATCAGAAAGTTCATAAGCACCAATCAGCATTATTCGCGGAGACTTTTCTATTCCCTCTTGGTTGAATATTATTTTTGGGGTAATGTTTCTACAAAGACGCTTTAATTCTGCTGCCGGATTGTGAAATCGACACAAGTATTCAAACCTCTTTCGGGCACTTAGGTTGAAATATTTCTCAATCTCTTGGCGCACCGCCATCGTCATTTCCGCTGCAAGACCTTATTTAATCTTTTTTGAGAAAGCTAAATGGATAATGTCTCGGTGTGATTCGAGTAGACTAGGAGGAAGTTCATCCAAAGAGAAAAACTTAGCTTCCAATACCTCCCGTCGGTCCATCTTTAGTTCTCCGCCGACAACGTCTCCGATATAACTAACCTCCAGTCGTAATTTATAACCGCTGGTCATTTTCAAAAAGGAACGTGTTTTAACGATATGCCCAGTTTCTTCGTGGACTTCCCTGGAAAGAGTATCTTCTAGTTTTTCGCCTCTTTTCGCATATCCGCTAGGCAGACCCCATGAGCCTTCCTTCCAATATCGATGCCTCAGCAGTAGAACTTGGTTTTGCTTATTTAAGACTACGCCTGAAATACCTATGATGAATTTATTATGCATGAGCCAAAGAGCGTACCATTGCAAGGGGCCCCTAATTAATCTCCAAAGTTTTACTAAAAGAGAAGTCATAAGATTGTCCTAATTATATCCAGATCATAACAATTTGTCATTACAGATTTCTTGCGTATGAACAATTATATATTCAAGGAGCACAATCAAGAAAATGTGTTAATAGAATAGCAGGCGGCGTATCCTTTACTTATGCTTAAAAAGCAAATTACCCCCTCTTTACATCTGATTTCTCTCCCGCTAATATAGAATTACAACTCGAAGTAAAATAACTTATCAGCTTTTTTAAAAGCTTATCTAGCACAGTTCGAGGTCTGTCCCGAAGCAATTGGCGGCTTTTCAAATTCAGGAATCCCGATATAATCCATATTAAGCATGATCCAGGTTCGAACTTCGTCTACTTCCCTCCGTATATACTTTAAAATCAATTTATTGTAGAATAAAACAAAGGTCATGGATTATAAACAACAATTAAATAAATAATGAAAAAAGCCATGCCTGCCGGCAGGCAGGGATTTACTATTATAGAATTAATGGTGACTGTCGCCATCATCGCCATATTAGCTGCCTTAATAATGGTCAGTTTTTCCAATATTAAAGCAAAAAATCGCGATGCCAAACGAATGGGAGATTTGAAATCAATTTCCAATGCCTTGAATCTTTATTATAGTCTCCATCATAGTTTCCTTAGCACATCCGGGGTTCCGATTCATCTTGACGGTACGGACACGATCTCAAGCGCCTTAGTCAGCGAAGAATTTATTCCGGCGCCGATTATTGATCCTCTTGATTCTGGCAATTACATATATCAGTATGACTCAATGAACGGTATGGATTATACATTGTCCTTTTGTTTAGAAACAGATTCTATTCAAAGTTATTCTCCTGCGGGGTGCTATACAATAAAACCTTAAATATAATGCCTGACATTAACATCAAGACAAAGGCAAATCCGCCAACTGGCGGATTAGAAGCCCAACAGATAGAGTGGGAGGCGCCGGAATATGAATTTAGAAAAAAATCTCCTGACTGGTTTTGGGCCCTTGGAATTATTATCGCGGCTCTTATTTTCTCGGCTATTATTTTTAAAAACATACTTTTTGCCATCCTGGCTATAGTA
>JAHIVN010000073.1 GCA_018816645.1 Patescibacteria group bacterium
ACCAGAAAAGATTGCTTGTGAGTATGGGTACCAGATGAAGAAATGTTTCTACAAGTTTCCTATTTTATTTTATGATACAATCACTTCAGCCGAGTCAAACCCTATTTTCTCTCCTGGGCATTATCTACCCGATGAGGTCATATAAAGATGCCGAACATTAAACTGGAAAATGCTCCCACGATAAAACTTATTTTATCTCCTTCATCGCATCAACAACTTTTTTCACAGCCAGAATATAAGCACCCATTCTCATATCGGTCTTAAACTCCTTCATAGCATCCCAGGACTGATCAAAGGCACTCACGATTTTTCCCTTCAGTTTTGCGAAGACATCATCTTTTTCCCACTTCTCGCCTGCTCTGTTTTGCAGCCATTCAAAGTACGATACAGTAACACCTCCGGAATTTGCTAGCACATCCGGAACTACGATTATCCCCTTCTTATTCAACACCTCATCAGCCTCAGGAGTTATAGGTCCATTTGCCATCTCTATGATGTACTTTGCCTTTATATTTTGAGCATTTTCATCTGTGATGACGTTCTCTATTGCTCCTGGCACCAGTACATCTACTGCCAGTTCAAGAAGTTCCGCGTTCGAAATTCCCTGGGCATTTGTATAACCAGCAAACGATCCTTTTGATTCTTTGTATTTCGTCGCATCTTCAATGTCTAGCCCCTCTTTATTTATGATTGCACTTTTTGAATCGCTTAATGTGATAACTTTAAATCCAAGTTCGGAAGCAAGCCTAGCAAAATAGTAGCCGACATTTCCAGAACCTTGAACTGCAACAGTTGTTTCAGCTGGTTTTAAACCTTCTTTCTCAGCTAGCCTTTCCAGGATATATATGCCACCCAACCCCGTCGCTTCTGTTCTTCCCTCCGAACCACCATTTTCTACAGGCTTTCCTGTAAAAGTCGCTATTAGATCATTCTTTTTGCATTCACAACTATTAACTTTACATTCTTCATTTTTAATTTTTATGAACTCATCCACCATCCAAGACATGATCTCCGGAGTTGTGTACATATCGGGAGCTGGAATATCTTTGTCAGGGCCAATTATCTCATGAATAGCGCGTACATACGCGCGTGATATTCTCTCCAATTCTCCTTCGGACAAATCCTTTGTTTCAGCTATCACACCTCCTTTTCCCCCGCCAAGCGGGATATCTGCTATAGCACACTTCCAGCTCATCCACATCGAGAGTGCTTTCACTTCAGACTCGCTTACTTCTGTACTAAATCTGATCCCGCCCTTGTAAGGACCGCGGGCATTGTTATGCTGTGAGCGAAAACCTTTAAAAGTCCTGACACTCCCATCATCCATCTTGACTGTAAAGTTTACTTCAAGAAATTTATCAGGAACTTTTAACCTGTCTAGACTTGATTTATCAAGTCTTAATATTTCAGAAACGCGTTCAAGCTGCTTAACTGCATTTTTATACGGATCATTCATCTTTTGAATTAACTAAATTTAACTTAATTAACAATCAATTAACTGTATTCTATAGTAATTCGACAAATTTCAGCACATCCCTCACAAATTTTATCTTTTCTTTACGAATCAAATAATTCTTACGAGTACCGCATTTGATCTCACTTACAATTCCCCCATCACGAAGTGTCTTCATATGGTAAGAGAGGAGATTCTTGGGAATCTCAAGCTTGTCGATCAGATCACACCCACAGATATCATCTCCACATTTATATAAAGATCTGAGTATCAACAGTTTGTTCTCATTAAATAGCCATAAGTTTTTCATTCTGAGAAGTTCAAATTAGTTTGAACAAGCTTATTCTTATAGATTTTAATTGTCAAGTATTTCTCAGAAAATTTTTCTAATTGCAGCTATAAAGGAGCTCTCAAGAGTATCCTGATGCTGATTATTCTTTATAGGAAGAGCACAAATCACAGAGGTGTATTCCGGAGCTTTCTCGTCCCTGTACCATTTTAATTTCTTTTGAAATACTTGTTTCATCAGATCGTCACAATCAACACCTAGTGACTCCAGACTATATCTTCGCTTTGAAGGATATTTACAAGGCTTTTCTATTTTCAACTGACACGATCTGCATAATTTGCACGCCCCAGTCCCCAAATACTTTGTGTCGAAGTTTTGTTCAAGAATTCGCATTAGTTTTTCGATTCTAGATTTCAGAATAGAGTTTGCAATTCTAATCTTCAAATATTCTTTATAGTTAGTCTGATTAAACTGTGATAGCTCTAATGTGAATGCAACAATAAACAGACGGCTGTAATTCTTTAAATAATCTTCAAAATGAGGAGAATACGGCGGGCAACTATATTTATTGCCATAATTGGAACAGCCGTCTTTGCACATTTGGATAAATAGAACTTTATCGACCGCAACCTCGGACTTTTCTACTATTCCGTAATAATAATCTATCAACAGTTCATGTTTTGGAGTTTTGATAGTAAGAGTCTTCATCGTAGAATGCGGCCACCTGTCTGCCGACGGGTAGACTGGCCGAATAAATATTATATTTTCACCAATTTATCGGATGCTGTCTGTGTCCGTATTCTACACTTTACACTCTACATTCTAAACCGGTTCATCTATACTCTTCCACAAAAGCAGGGAGGCATAACTTCTATACGGCAACCATCTCTTGCTTATTTTGAGAATTCTGTCATGCAGTGTTTTTGTTTCCCGCAGTTGGTAGAGCTTCACAACTCCTTTCCGAAGTCCCAAGTCTCCAACTGAGAAAACATCCTTACGTCCGAGAGTGAAGATCAGAAACATTTCAGCTGTCCAGCTCCCAATTCCCTTTACTTGAATAAGACATTCCGATATTTCTCCATCCGACATTAAGGAAAACTTCTCATAAGGAATTCTTTTCGAATGAGTCAGCTCAGATAAATTTTTTATAGCACGGACTTTTGACCAGGCCATGCCTGCGTCTCTTAAGGCCTGATCCTCAAGAGTAAGTATCTTTTTTACATTTGGTTTTCCTGATCTGAATAAGCTATGAAACCTGGTCCGAATTGCTTTCGCTGCATATCCTGATAGCTGCTGGCCTATTATTTCCCTGCAAAGCTTTGGAAAATAACTCGTGTAATCAGACTCCCCTTCAACCGGAATTACGCCGTACCGCTGCACTAGGGAATACATCTTATCATCGTTTTGTTTGAAGTGATTTGTGATCTTTTTTGACATAAGTAGTAATAAAGTAATTAGAGAATAAGATAAACAGATAACTAAAATCTCTCTTAGCTTCACCAAGTTACTAAATTATCTATTTATCTAATTATCTAGCTTCTTGTTTTGAGTTTTAAGTTTTTACATTTGAGATCTAAATTTAGGTTCTTATCTCCTCCTCCAGACACTTGATCTTCTCCCCCCTTTCTCTTCTCCACCACAGGTCAGCTCAAAAGTAGTGAACCGCAAGTTTGGTGTGTTTGCCAAACTTATTATTTAAAAAGGAAAGCACTCGCTTCTCGGATAAAACCTGTTTTGATTTAAAAAATATCCTTGAATACAACTTCCGCTCCCAATTTGGGACATGTTTCAGTTCTGCATATCGATGTAAGCAGTCTCCAAGGATATACTGAGTCGTAGCGATTCCGATCCCGGGGATACTCAGGAGCCGGCTTTCCTGCTCTTCCTCTGGGAAGTTTCTAAGTTTCACCTCATCAATTTCCTGATTTGCAAAAAGTCTGGAAATGTCCAGTAAAGCTTTTGCTCTATATCCAAGCTTGAGGTTTCTCAGCTCTTTATCTGATGATTGCAGAATTTCTTTTGGATCCCAAAAACTGGAAAAATACCTGTTATCAAATTTCACACTTTTTCCAAACCGATCAAAAAGAGATTGCATCATTTTAATTGTTCTGTGAATAGGTGCATTTTGAAGCACAATACCTATAACAAAATATTCATATAATGATCCTTGGTGGAAAATCCGCATCCCCTTATATTTGCTGATAATGCTTTCCAGTAACGGTTCAGGACCTGCAGTTTTATAGAATTCTTTTAGGTCATAATCTAGATTATATCGCCAGACTATCTCTGTCTTGAGTGATTCAACAAAGGTTTCAGTTAATTTATTCTTCGAGAAAATGGTCAATTTTACTTTTGGCTTTGGTGAGGATGACTTGTTCTCAAACTTTAGTCCGAGAAGTTTTCCTTGCCACAAAAAAGTCTGCCATTTAAAACTACTTTTCCATTTTACATCTGAAGTTTTAAAATGAGATGGATTATAAAAACTGTAATCAAAGTGAAATGGTGGCTTGGGGAAAAAGTATATCTCTATCTTTTCGTTCAGAGTTAATGACAGAGTCTCCCGCTTAAATTTCTGTATATCTATAATATGTTCTTTGTCATGCCAGGACAGATCTAGGATAGAGTCTAAAGTAAGCCTTGGCTGTTTACTGCCGTGATAGTTGTTCCAAATGAAGCCCTGAGTATTAGCTCCTTTGATTTGTTTTATCGACAATGATTTCAAAAACCTTGAAATTGCCTCGCGGCTTTTGAAGAATCTTTTTAGTAACAGTTCGCGTGACAGTTTTGAGTAGAGCTTTACAAATTTCTCGTTATAAACCCTATCTTCAAAACCATCATATTCCGGCCGCTTCCTCTTCAGAAAGTCCTTTGCAGCTTTGAGGCAACCTTCATCCCAGCCGATCAGATGAGCCAATAGATCGTGAAGCGTCCAATTCCAGTCTTTTCTAAGCTTCTTCTCCCAATCTCTTTCCCGAACAGAAAGTAATTCGTAAGTAAGATCCTTATAGCTCTTTTCGATCCTTTCTCTTATTTCCGTTTTAGATAAGGGTTTATCTCTCATTGTAGAAATCGGTCGAATCTCGATAAGTTTTAAATATACAATATAAATGTGGCCAGCCTGCCTATCGGTAGACAGGCGGCCGCATTCTACAGCTTCAAGCTGTTCATTCCCCTCCACTCAATGATCTGCAGAATGTGAGTCTCGTCGTGCGGATAGTCAAAGTAATAGTCAAGATTGATATGAACTCTGCCCCATCTTACTCCATAATCCGTTGACAAATCCGAAGCACAGTCGTTCTCTATTGTTTCTATAAGTTTCCGCCTATTTTCTGAAAGCTCTTTGAATATTTTTCCGATAGTATATTCTTTCCTCTGTTCGATAAACATCTTGTTCATAGCATCGACTCTTTTCTCGAGTTCCGGGTAACCGGTCGTCCCCTTAAACATTGTCGGGAGTTTCCCATAAATTATAGACTTGATTATATTCACATCTTCCCCATCCCAAGCTGCAAGATGAGCTAAAATTTCCCGCACTCCCCAGAACCCAAACCACTTAGCCTTCATCTCTTCCTCTGTTAGGCCCTCTACTGCCTTCATCAAACCAAAGTAACCAGCCTTAAGTCTGATGATGAGTTCTTTGCAAAGCATATGAGTTTTGTAATATGTTAAATGTTAAATTGTTTAATGGCTACATTGTTAAATGGCTGGGTTATCAACTGCTAAGTTTAATTCTCCAACTACAAAATCTTTTCTACCACCTATTTTCTTAAATCCTTCTTTCTCAAACATACTCCAGTAACCTGAGGAGTAATTTGCTGCATCCTCCAAACTTCCACAAGCTTGCATTCTTTTTATTCCCTTTTTAGATAAAACATCAATAACAGCTTTAAGCAATTGTTTTCCCAGACCCTTTCCCTGGTAATCTTTCAGAACTGCAATACAGCTGATATACCAGGCATCTGTATTTGTACTTCCCTCCGAAAGTTCTTCAAGTTTTATAAACTCTCTCTTAGGAGCAAACTGAGCATAACCCACAGGCTTTTTATCATAGTAAAGAATCAATCCTCCACTGAGTCCGTACTTTTGCGTCATCATTTCAAACCACTCCCTCTTGTTCTTTGCAGTTCTTCCGCTTTTTGACATCATATAGTACATACATTTGTCACAATCGTAGTGTTTTTTCTTATCCATCACAGGGATGTCTTTATAATTATCCTTTTCGACCTTTTCTATTCTCAAACTTGCTGTCATGTATTTATTGTGTCTAATTTATAAATTTGTTGGAATATGCTTCAAGATCATTTCCCTCACTATCCCTGAACTCAATCACCCAGTTCCTGCCAATTTTAGTCAGTGGATAAACTAATTTCACCTTCAATTTATTTAGATGATTAAGAAATTCTTTTATGGAATCGACTTTTATACTCAAAAGACAATTATCGCCATATTTTACACTCTCTTTTACTCTATTATTTGCAAACAAACCAATTCTAAAATCTCCAAATTTCATAACGCTATAAATCTCATCCTTTTTCAAACACTTCCTGAGAAATAGGCTCTCGTAAAACTTTACAGCCCTATCCATGTTCTTGACACATAAATATGCAGAATCAATTTTGAATTTCATTCGTGAATTCTTCATCTGTATTTAGGTTATACTGAATTCTATTTTGGTATCTAGCTTCTTCTGGATTTTCGACTTTCGAGATATCCATCTTTTATGAGGTCAAGAGGTTAACTAGTTAAATTATAACAGTTTTAGCGGAAAATGTTCATTCAGTTCCTGAACTAACCAACTACATTCCTACCTTATCATTTCACTATTCTACTACTTCACTATTTAACTACTTTGCTTCTTTATTAATACGCCACTGTATACGTCCTGTGATACGGCAGTTTATCCCTATCAAGTCTTTGCGCTAGATTCCAGAGCATACCATCTATATACGAAGCTGTAACATTAGGGAAACTAGAAGTAAGCCCTCTTCTGATGTACTCAACCGCCCAGATTGTAGCTGCTCTAATCTCAACTTCTTCCTCTGAGTTTGCTTTCATAAGCTGGAAATTATCTATCTTTTCTGCAAGTGTTTTAGAATACTTCAGAATCCCAAGACTTCTAAGTATCTGCGGAATCTTGTAATCGGCAAAGGCTGAGAGTTTGTCTAGATTTTTTAAGGGCTGTTTTCCGTTTGATATTAAAATATCGTTGACCATTTTTGAATTTAACTGCGCTCGTTTAAAAAAATACACTTGCTTTCCCTTATATAGTGAAACATCTCTAAAATTCCGGAAGCTATCAATCAGTAACTCTGCCATACGAACAGCATCAAACTTAGATTCATCAAATAAATTAATAAATCTTCCCTCAAACTTTTTCACCAACACATGTCCTGCCTCATTCAGACACTTTAACCTTTCATGAAGAAGTGAAATTTCAACATTTCCTTTAAGAATTTCTCTGAAGTCTTCAAGCTTCAATTTAGAGAGGTACTTTCCTTCGAAAATGTCCTGGTCTCGTCTGGCTTCGTTCTCAAGTGCTCGAAACAGAGCAATCGCTCCATCAAGTTTGTCATCAGCGATTGTCCATTTCTCTTTCCCCTTCATGGCAAAAAAGCAGTAATTTAATGTATTAAAGAGAAAGGTCAATTCTAAAAGCTTCTCAAGTGGCCACTCATATTTCACAAGCCGTATCTCAGAAACAGCTAAGTCACTACGTTTTACGTCGGCAGCCAGCTTTGAAATATTTGGGGGGATGATTGAAACGTGCTGGAAATTTTCAAGAACGTATTTTGTTGATGGAAGAACTTTCTTTATCATTTAAACATTTTCAAGAATTCATCCGGGTTTTCTACTTTCGAAATCATTGAGGCTACTGGCCAGTCATCTATCGGCTCTGTTGAAAAAATCTGTTTATTCTTCGCTTTGGCATAACCAATTTCCATACAAACTCCTTTGCCCACATAACCCCTTTTGGAAATCACATAAACAATATCCGCCCGGTCAATTTTCCTTAAATGCTTCCTTGAAACTCTTCCGGCTATTTGAACCCCTTTGCTGCGCGAATATTTACCTAAGTTTCTCAAAGTAAGTTTATCCCCTTTTCTAATCCAAAAAGCCTCGTCTGGATAAGGGAGCAATGCCTTTACCCTATACGCCTTAAACAACTTTCTCAACTGCACCTGTTCTTTATAAAACTTGAAGCTGCTGCATACACAGACTGTTTTCATATAGACATTACTAAGAATTTAATTGTAAATAAGCTGTCGCAACAGCCTCAGCTAAGTGATCCACTCGACTGCGCTGTCCTTTGGTAAGAAAACTAACCACATCTTTTTCCTCAAGACCAAATTTCTGCTGCAGATAAATTCCCAATTCTTTCTCATTCTGAGTGACATATCTTGCGATTTCTTCTGGAACATTCGAACCATTGGATATAGATACTTGTCTTTCTCCCTTTTTGTTCTCAATCATACAGGCACCAAGGTCTATGTAATACTTTCCTATATTTACAAGCCCGGACTCAATAGCTACAAGCAAATCATAGTCTTTCTCACTTTTCTTCAAACCGTTTAACCTATTTTCTGCACCAAGCAGGATCTGATCGAACCCAATTGGCTGATCAGCTATTTGTGAGTTTACCTTCCTTCCAACTACATTCGCCTTGAAGCCAACTGATTTCAATCCTGAAGAAACTGCAGTTATCTTCGGCCTGCTGTTTGAAGCGACATAAACACTTGGCAGAGACTTAAAATACTGGAAAATCTTTTGAACATTCCCATGGATAATAATGGGCTTCATAGCCATGATCTCTGTTTTGTAAGAAAGATCCTCTGGTATAGGATTATAGAGAAATACAGGTCGGTTGTTCACATATGCAAAACCTATTTCAAGAAAAACATTTCCTCCGATATAATTCTTAATACAATTCTTCTCCAGGTTTATAACAAGAATTGCATCTGACACAAGAATCTTCTGATAATAATCTTTTATGAGATTGTACTCTATCTTTCTTTTTGCATCCTCTTCATAAGTAAGACTCTCTTTAATCGCCTTGTCATTTCCACCATAGCCTTTCGGGATATATGTCTGAATTTCCTGAGCTTCTAGTCTCTGCTGGACCTTAACTATTTCGGGGTAAAATGAAATACTTCCACAAATAGCAATTGTCATCGTAATGCGAAACTAAACTAAGTAATTTAGCATTTATTTCTACACAACACCCTAATTTTAACCAATCCAAACTGCAAATCTAAAACTTATCCGTAATATGAATACTCTCATTGAAACTCATACTGCTTTTCTCAGCCTCAAGTAACCCATATATTTCTTCAAATTCTTCAAGCGGTTTGACCACTTTCTTTGCAATTTCTTCTTCCTTGACCCATTCATATTTCCCTTCTTCACATCCAATTAGTTTTCCCGTCGGATTTTCAAACTTGAATATAAACATTACCTTGTCTTCCAGAAGTTCATTCTTTTTTGATAAGACCTTATAATGTCTTATCCCTATCAGGTTTCCCTCCCCTTCAAGATTAGTTTCTTCTTTGAGTCCGCGTTTAGCAGCATCTTCTATGTTTTCACCAAACCAAACTTTCTCAGTTGGAAAGCCCTGACAACCAAAAAACGGATTCTTTTTACGAGTATAAATCACATATTCTTTCGAAGAATTTCGTGTCCGGACACAGCAGATCACTGTAGTAAGCTTGGGTTGAATCTTCATCTCACTAGTCCGTGTACGCATTCTATTGGCATACTCTTTGCCAGCTTGGGTGAGTTCGTACAAGCCGTTATCTAATTTCTTTATCAAGTCTTCTCGCAGGAGAGCATCTAGATGATATGTGAAATGACTCCCCTCGATTTCCTCCGCCTTGAGCTTTGAATATCGAAGCCGCTTTGAAAACAAAAGCTTTCTAAGAATATCAAGTTTTATCTCATGTACATCTGTCACAGATTTTAGAAGAATTTAAAAGCTAACTCTTTCTCTTTCTCTTTCTCGACTAATTCCGATTTTAAAGGGTCTTGAAAATTAAATCTAGTAAAAAGATTTTACCTGTGTAAAGATCGTATTTTTACAGAACAATCTACTTCTATTTATTGCAGTTTGACTACTTCAAAGATAGCGGAAGAACTTATTCACGGATCAGGAGTATGAACAAGAAGTAAATACATCTCATTGTTTGCTTCTGGTGTTAAATATCCTCTTAAATATCTCATAGGTCCTCTAACCAACATCCCTAAATTCGTTATAGCTAGAATAAATTTTAAGTTCTGAGGCTTTTCGATATTAAAGCCGATATCCTTAAGTTTATCCAAAATCTGATCTGTACCTAATCCTGATCCCCAAACTTGTTCTAGCTGTGTATTTGTGGTTTCCATAATCAGTCGCATTCCCTCCCACTTCCCCATGGCCTCCTGAAGCAACTTTACTGCTGTTTCACCTCTTTGTTCACCTCCGATATCATTCACGATGTAAAGTGAAGATAGTGCATAGTTCGAACCGAAAACCCTATGCGCTCTGATAAGACCTACCACTTTTCCCTCAACAACTGCAAGTATGGCATGTCCCTTAGCAATATCTGCTCGAAGCTCACGCTCTCCGATTCTTGTCAAATATGGGACATCTAAATCACAAACTGTCTTTATAAATCCATCTAAAGCTTCCTGATTTAAATCTCCCAAACCAATATTACATACGGATTGTTCCTCCATAATCTCGTGATAAATAGCAAATGTATTATATCAACATCTATTATTGATATCTAACTAAAAGATGAAAGTGCGAAAACATGTCACAACAAAAAGAATTCATTACTTGTTATTTCTCTACTTGAGGGAAATGGAAAAATAATACTTGTGAACGGGGTAAATTAGGATGTTATTGGTCTGTATAAGACGATCAGTGCGTGACAAATAAAAAAGACCCCAAACACATGGGAGTCTTTCTTATTTTTTTATCGTTCTTTACTCTTCCTCTTCCTTAGTTTCTTCTCCATCTGTCGAGGGCTCATCAGTTGAAGTTTCTTCCTCCTCGGTCGAAGATTCATCAAAAGCAGCTTCTTCCTCTTCAGCGGAGGCTTCTCCGCCATCCATAGGATCTTTTGCTTCCTCATCCTTGACAGGTGGGTCTTGAGGATCTTTGGGAGATGGAACTCCACATCCGCATGTATCGCACATAGGTTTATGGATAATAAGTTAACCCTAATATCATAAGTGGAAAGCCTCGCATTAAGTCAAGCAACGTTGTATCTAGGTCTCTCATATCAACAAATTATTAGAGCATTTCTTCCCCTTTGTCAATCATATCATCTCCAAGTGAATTTTTAAGTTCTTGAAGCAGTCCTCACAGGTTAGAACATTCAGCTCTTTTCCATCCTTTTTGATTGTAGTCTTTGTAAGTTTTATTACTGCTTTAAATTCAGATCCCTCTGCTTCAGCTTCTTCCCTGGCTTCTTTATATTTCCCATCCTCCGTTGCTAATTGTTTCGAACAAAAGAAACATACTTTTTTTGATATTTTAATTACTGTAACAATTTATTTAAATAGTACATTAGTATGGCATTTTCGGTTCATCAGTCCCACATTCTAGTTACCTCTCCCACCTCCATTTTCTCGCCGCACTTTGGGCAACTCCCATCCCAATCCACTAGATTTTCCCCTTCACATTCCTGACATACATTGAATCTATACTGCTTCTCCATCTCTGTCTTGTATCGTCCGCTCTCTTTGTCCAAACCAATGAAAACTCTGACTATATCTCCGCAGTCAGCACAAAGCTTGGATTTATAAAAAGCGACAAATCCTCTATCGATAATTCCCGGGGGAGGCATCTCCACCTCATATCCGCAAGAGTTGCATTTACACTTATGAATCGCTCCCATCTTTTTTAATTCCTTTCATTCTCGTTTCAAAGTACCAGGTATCAGTAGCTACAAGAACAATAAAGATAAATGCTAGTGCCAAAATAAAGAGTGCGATCAGAAGTGCTATTATCAAATCGATCTCAAATACAACCTTGCCCTCCTTATTCTTGATCACAAGAATTTTTGAGGAAACTTCTGTAAACAGACCACCCCAATTATTTTTTGTCTTGTCTGACGAAGATTTCTCTTTATTGTCCATTTATATAAATAAAGATTTAAAATATGATTAATGTTCTAGAATTTTTAACTTTACCTTGCTTTCTTCCGCAGTTATTTCAATCTCACCACCAACAGGAAATGTAAATTTGGGCTCAGTATGACCAAAGTCCGCGTTTGCAATAACAGGAATATTCTTCAGCTCTTCTTTCCTCTGGATCATTTTAAGCACAAGTTCATTCTTCGCATTACTTTCTTTTTGGAATCGACCAATCACAAGTCCCTTGACTCCTCTAAATTCATCCGTATGCATTAACGCCTGAAGTTCCATGTCAAAATGATGAAGCACAGTCTTCTTATCGTCCTCGAGAAATAGAATTGAGCCTTCTATACTTGGAAAATACTGCGTTCCTTTTAGTAGTGTAAATAATCGGATATTCCCGCCGACTAGAGTTCCTGAAGCTTCCCCCTCATTTATTACTAGATACCCTTCATTTTCGATCGGATTCCTGTTCTCCTGGTTCCTATACCACTCGTCATCAGTCCACTGTTTGCTTGGTTCGATTTCAAATGGTTGGTCATTCATTAGGCATTTCAAGAAATAATCAAGTGTATAGTCGAATTCTGACTTTTGGCCAAATGTAGAATAATGTGGCCCAGAGTAGTTAACCAATCCTGTTTTAGCATAGATTGCGTTATTGAGAGTTGTGATATCCGAGAAGCCGCAAAATACCTTGGGATTATTCTTGATAATTTCCCAATCGATGTGCTTGAGAAGCTGGTTGCTATTGAAGCCTCCAATAACTGTGATGATACCTTGAATGTCAGGATCGGAAAAAGCCCAATGCAGGTCATCGACTCGAGCTTCAACGCTTGTAGAATGAAACTCATCCCTCTCCTCAACGTGTTTGCCTAAAATCAATTTCAATCCTAGTTCGTCAAATCTCTCGTTTGCTATCCGCCTTGTTTCCTCCGAGATAATCTTCATGCTCCGCGAGGGTGCTATCACGGCAATCGTATCTCCTTTTTTTAGTTTTGACGGAAAGACTATTTCCATAGCATTAACCATAAATTAAAAACCTGTATTATCACACTTATTTTCTTTAAATGAGAATTTTACACGCATCGCTTCAAACATTAATCGTGGGTTCAACTTATCTATAACCATTTCCAGATCTTTAACGTCCTTGTCCCTTATCAGATTCAAAGTAAGCGAGCCAACCAGCTTTTCAACAATAGCAACCTCTGGACGGAAAATTTTATACTCAAATCTTTCTAACCACACAACTAGCGGTTTTAGCAACTCTTCAGACCCAGCTATTTTACCTTTGCTGGTTTTATAGATTATCTTGCCATCCTTTGAAACATCCTGCACATAAACGATATCTACCTGAAAGCCCTTTAACTTTGACTGAAAATATGAATCATCAGCATAAACAATCTCACCCCCTAATGAACTGACAACTTCCTTACAGCTTTTTAGTCCCTCCTCCGGTTTTTCCTTTCCAACGACAGTAATATCTAAATCATAAAATTCTCGATATTGTCTTCCCAGAAACCCTGAAATTCCAAGCCCTCCAGTTACTATTACCTCTAGCCCACCTGTCTGGAAAGAAGAAGATAATAAAGCTAACAATTTTAGCAACTGCTTATTTTTTATATGATTCTTCATTGACCTAATGCTTCTCCATAAACAGTATAAATTTCAGTATTCCCCCCTTTGACCAGTAGTTGTACTTATTATTCGGCGGGATAATAACCAAATCACCTTCACCGATCTCACTTTTTTGACCGCCAATTTCGACACATCCTTCGCCTTCTATTACAAAATAGATTCTTGGAATACCGGTTGATTCTCTTTCTCCATGTTCTCCATCCAATTCTCCATAAACCCAGATTCTCTCAGCCACTAACTCATCTATATGGTATTTCCTGCCGACAATTGACTGCTGCTTAAAATTTTCTGTCTGTGATTTTTTTATGATCATAATGAAATATGTAAATTCAACTAATGTTATAAGATAAAGCTTCTCCAATGAGTTATCCGTCTGTACATTTTAAACTTGCCTTACTCCTCGTAATATTCCCGTAACTCGTTATATGCTTTTTCAAAAATATCGAATTTCATTCCTCCTCTTCTCTTTGCTATCTCCCTTGCCTTGGATGTATACAAAGTTATTTTGCTGACACTTTTAAATAGTTTGGCTATTTCATACAGTGACTTGAGCTCCGGGTGAGTAGCTTCCCCAAATTCAACACCTACACGAACACAGCCAAGCAGCCCTGCATATCCCATCTTTTCTAGTTGATCTGCATCATATACAACCTTTTCCTCAATTGATTCAGGTTCGATCGAAAATTCAAAACTCTTTCCTTTATGTGCAAGAATACATAGCCGGATTGCTTTCTTATCTTCCTTATTCCAATCTTCCAACCATTCTATACACTTTTCGGCTCCAAGTTTATGATGGATTGACGGATCGGGATCATACAAAAAACCTATATCATGCAAAACGATTGAAGGGAAAACAACTTCCATATTTGCTTTTTCTGCTTCCCCTATCCAAATCGCATTTATGATATCCCTATAAATATGATCCCAGTTATGAGCAACGGGACCCCTTTTCTCAAATTCTTTTTTAACCTTGTCGTATAGACTTTTGTTTCTATTTTTTTTCAGATATTTCTCTAAGCCTTTCATATTTAGAAGCTTTGATATAAATATTACCCCAATCTCTAAAAACTCACTTTCTTATCTCACATGATACTACAGTCGGGAGAAAAAATGTAATGTCAGCAGAAAACTTTGCAATAGCTATCCCCAAAAATTCGTTGTGAAACTACTGAGGGAAGAAATACATAAAGGCTGGATATATCACAAACGATTCAAAATATTCGCCAAAAGTTAATTTAGATTCATCTTCTTGATTTTGGGGATGTATTTAAAAACAGCTTCATCTGTGATGTCTTCGGGAGTCAAATCGATATTCTCGAATATTCTGTCCTGAATCTTATAAAGATGCTCTGCGTAATAATTGAACTGGCGCTCGTCTTTTGCTTCATCACAAACCTTTTTATTCAATCGGTAATGTACTCTGCCCTCTTCCATACGGTACTCTAAACCAGCGATGCCAAAAGGACTAACCCGTTGATCTGCGTAGACACAAATCATTTTCTCCATATCACCTGATTTATAGGCCTCATCCGCATTAGAAAACCTGGTAGCTTCTACCAGTTCAATCAGTCTATCTGACAAACCAATTTCTCTGCAAATATTCAATGTTGCTTCTTTTCCAACCCCATATTTCTTCCTGAAATCTTCCTGAATCTCACGCCAATACTCCAAAGGCTTTTTTCCCCACGTCCCCGGTATAAGACCAAGTTTTATAGTCACGATTTTTCCGACGTCATGCAAAGTAAGCGCCTTAATGATACTGTCATTATCAATCACCTCCTGGATGTGATCACATAGAAATGCCCCAACAGCAGAAACCTCGAGCATATGCTTCTGCATTCCAGGTAATAACCTATATTTTCTGTACACTTGGCTGACAGTCATTCCGTGATTATATAAAAATTGAGGCTAGATGTGAAGATATCCCTCGCATTCAAATAAAATTACCAAAACTTCGTTATTTTTCAAGAAACTTTTCCTCGCCCAAGACTTTAACATTTCCTGAATCTATTGTAACCACATCACCGTCTTTCAATAAACACAGCTTCCCCTTGGTCCACCTTTTTTCAATCTCTGAAAGCACAGCCTCTTCATAGTGAGGATAAATCTCGAAATCGACAAGACCAAGACCCGGAATCAGTGAACAGCCAGGCTCAGGTTCTCCTATGTACCACTCAGCACTATATTGTGTTTTCGCACAAATCATACTTCCAGCACTTGAACCAACATAGAGAGATCCTCTCTCCAGCAATTCCGGTAAAACTTTATCTAATCGTACTCGGCGTATCCAGTACAAAAGATATCCCGACATTCCACCAGCTACCCAAATAATATCTTTATCTTTGAGTCTCTCGACTGGATTCTCGAAAACAAGATTCTCCAGCTCAACTGTCTCAACACTCGCACCTAGAGACATTGCAACTTTAATAGATTCACCTCCTTTCCAAGCGCCAAAGAATTCTCCGTTTGCCGCAGTTGGTATGTATGCAATTGATTTATCTTTCAGACTTCCTCCTATAAACTGTTCCAGTTTCTTGATACTCTCTGGATGTTTCGCTTCTGAGGCAAGAAATAGTTTCATAGAGAAAATTAATATTTTATCTGTCAACATTATCTTATCTGAATAGTCCAAAGTCAAAGGCAGAAAACAAGATGGCTACGCCAGATCAATATTTACAACCACTTTGGATGAATTTTTCCTGTGCTTAACTATCAATAACTCGCCGAACTTTCTCGAAGAGATCTCTCGGATTTGGTTTTCGGTGATTTATTTCACTAAATTTGGTATTTGGATTTTTAAACTATTTGAATCAAAAGACGGAACACTGAAAGAAGCACCATACGAGCTAAGTATAGCACTCAAACCTTCGCCAGCCAGGTAATCGGGCATTTGAGCATAGTACCCATTTATGAATTCCTGTACATACTGAACATCTTGATACTTTTTGATTTCTGGAAGCTCAGATTTCAACGATTCAAAGTACTGGCTGTAAGCTTTTGCCTTGCTTTTGATTTTTCCATCTTGCTCAGCTGTCAGAACCTCTTTTCTGCTATCAACCAAATGCTGTAACGAGTCATACTGCTGCTTTACTTCATCAATAGTTGATTGATATACATCAAACTTATCTTCTATCTCTTCCGCATAATTCTCTGCATTATCAATTGCACTTTGAACATCTTCAGTGACTTCATCATAGAACTCCTCCGTAGCCGCTAAGGCCACATTGTACTCATCGATAAGCGCTTCTGTTTCCTGAGCCAAAACTAAGGCTTCGTAATAAAGATCATAGTAGTAATCTAGTTCATCCTCTAACTCGTTTATATAAGCATCCTCGTAAGTTGTACCTTCTGTGACAACGACTTCTTCGTTAGATGTATCCTCTTGCAGTTGTGCATTTTCGAGTTCTTCTATGGCTTCATCTAGTTCCGCATCTTTTTGTTTGATCTCATCTTCCATTTTATCCAGTTCTTCCTGTGCATTTTCTTCATTTATAGAAGCTTCTTCCGTCGCTGACTCGTCTGGTTTTACTTTAGAATAAATATAGATACCCCCCGCCAAGATGCAGGAAACAAGAGCGGTTATCCCTAAAACTATTAAAACTTTCTTCATACCAACTTATTTAATAAATAAATTAACTCCATATAGCATCTAATATCTTTATCCGTATAGTATTGATGGTAGGTACTAATGCTGCTATTGTTGAGACTATCATCAGTGTAACAAAGAAATTCAACATTTGTGAATAGTCGATGCTCATCAAAACATCACCAAACGGAAAGGTAAATGGGTGGTTGTGCTCAACAGGAACTATTATGAACATAAAAGTCAGTGCCCCGACTAAAGTACCTACCATAGAATAAAATGCAGCCCTCAGCACATATGTCAGAATGATCGTCTCCGGAATAATACCTATCGCCCTCTGGATCCCTATCTGCCTTCTTTTATTTGTAAGGTCAACATAAGTCACGATGAGAATTGTTATCGCAGCAACAAGTAGCGCTATTACTCTTAAAATGATTATTATGATCTCAAAACTCTGGGTCATGCTTTCTACTATACCGGCCAGTTCCTTCCAACTTCTTGCCTCAATATCCGGAAATTCATTCCTTATCCTTACAACCATAGAATCAAGATCATATCCTTCCTCCAGCTTTAAATTTACCTGACGCGCTGTATTTTTTAACTGAAGATTTATACTCTCATACTCTTTCTGATTTATCAGCGACAAAGTATCTATCTGAATAAAATCCATGTCAAAAATCCCTTTTACTTTCATTTCTTGTTCTAAGCCATTACTAAACTTGACAGTGACCACGTCTCCCACGTGGACATCTTTCAGAGAGCTGGAATACAGCTCTAAAGACTTATCCCCTCTTCCTGCAATCTGTACGCCCAATACAATTTGCCCCTCATCATCTTCTTCGAGAAATTCCCCTTCGACTAAATAGTTCTCTATATCAAAGACCCTTTTCTCACTCTCCGGTGAAACTACGGTTATTCCGTAACTCGACTTTGATTTCTGGTATAGAATTTCTGCTCCAATATTTGTTCTCGAAGTTGCCGAATCAACTCCATCGATTTCAGATATTTCTCCTATAAACTTATCGGCATCTTGAATATAGCCGTCCTCGCTAGTAGAGTCTAGAATTATGTCAGAAGTTATACTTTCCCGAAGTTTTCCATTTATTGTATCGATAAGACCGTTAAGCAGGGCTGGAGCGAAAAGAAGATTTATGAAAACAAGGCTCATCATAAGGATAGTCATAAGAGAAATTCTCAAATTACCTCTAAAAACAGACTTGAGAGTTAAGAAAATACCTGTTTTAAGTATATTTCTCATAATTGATCTTCAAAAATACGGCTCTACCAAGCGGCCGTCCTTTAAAAATATCTGACGATTGGAATACATTTTGTCGTCGGGATCATGCGAAACAAATATAACAGTTATCCCCAGTCTTTTATTTAGATCTACCAACGTATTCATGACAGCCTTTGAGGAGAGAGTGTCTAAGTTTGCACAAGGCTCATCAGCAAAAATATATTTGGGACTGTTGATCAAAGATCTAGCAATAGCCACCCTCTGCTGTTCCCCACCGGATAATTCTCTAGGTTTATGATCTATCCTCTCCCCTAGTCCAACTAGGCTAAGAATTTCGCGGGCTTTTTTTCGAAAATCTACTCCTTTTTTGGAAAGCATAAGTCCGGGAAGATACACGTTTTCATAAGCAGAAAGTTCCGGTAATAATGCAAATTCTTGAAATACATATCCCAGCTTCTCAAGACGCAGGTGAGAACGCTTTCGGTCTCCCATGCTGCTTACCTCTTCCCCCTCAATATACACTTCGCCCGAAGTTGGTCTATCTAAAAGGCCAAGCTGTCTGAGTAGAGTTGACTTACCAGATCCACTTTTCCCCATGATCGTAACTACTTCTCCTTGTTCAACATTTAGTGTCACATCTTGAATAGCTTTTACTCGAACGTCTCCCAAACTATATATTCTTGTAAGATTCTTTATTCGAATCATATTTGTCAACCAATAGATTTTCTAATGTTAGTCTGAAAAATGATGACTGTCAAGCAACATTCTTCCAAAGTCATATCGATAAATTCAAAAATGATCTTGATTGTAACCAGCTCAAATTCTTGCTACATTGATGTAAATACCTATTAATAAATGACCATAATGGAAGACATGCCCAGGCAAGCTACAGAAGAAGTAGCGACAGAGAAGACAGATCCTAGCAAGACAAAGGATAAAAATTCTCTCCTGTACATAATCACAATTCTTTTAGTCTTGTGTCTTGTAGGAGTTAGCACAGTAAGTATCTACTTACTTTTTAGTAGCGACAAAGAGAAGAATACTCACGAAACCGATGCTAGAAATGAGACAGATGTCACACAAGAAAAAGAAGGAAACCTAGAAGACCAGGACAACCTAGAGCTTGAAGAACAAGATAACGCGGACAATGACTTTGATATGATCGCGGAATGGGCCACATATGATAACACTAATTGGCAATTCAGACTCAAATACCCAAAAGATCTAACACCGAAGGAAGGAACATATGACTCGTCGACTGATGAAGTTTTGTTTGAAAACCCAAGTGCACTTGCTTTCAGTGTTTGGATCAAACAAGGAGGCAATTTAGATAACACATTGCAGCTTATGATAGCAAATCAATGCTCAGACTCCATCACTATGTCTGATGTTGTTATAGAAGGA
>JAHIVN010000074.1 GCA_018816645.1 Patescibacteria group bacterium
AAAATAAAATTGGGAAGAAAAAAAACAAGAGTGTTGATATTGATTATCTTAATAACCTGCTTGATCTGCAGGTTAGACTATGCAGGCTAGTTGATACAAAAAGGATCTTGAAGGCACATTAGCTCAGATACTGGATATCATACTTGAGCCTGATGAGATTGATGGCGGGGGAATTTACCTTTTAAATAGTGAGAGTGAGGCATATGACTTATCTTTTCCAAGGGATTGTCCGATGTGTTTGTGAAGGAAGTTTCTCACTACAAAAAGGGGGATCCTCAGTACGAGCTGATACTCAAAGGAAAGTCGGTATTCAAAATGTACTCAGAATCGAGTTTCAGGGATGAGGTAGGAGACGCAGAAGGGCTTCGGCATAATTCCAATAAAAGTAGGTGGACAGTGCAAAGCTGTTATGAATATTACCTCAAAGAAATATGACAATTTTTCAACTTATGCGTTAAAGGCAATTGAGGTCGCTGCTGTACAAATAAATAACATACTTGAAAGTTACAGCACGCATGAGAAGCTTGATGAAAGTAAGGATAAATATGAAAACATTTTCGACCTTTCTCCTGAGGCAATAGTAATACTGGATAAAAGCGGGAAAGTTCTGAATGTAAATAGAAGACTTTTTGACTGGTTAGGATATACAAAGGAGGAGACTATCGGGAAGAGTTTATTAAAGCTCCCTTTTTTGACAGCTAACAGTAAGGTGAAGGTAATGGCTAATTTTGCTAAAAGAATGATGGGTAAAGATATTCATCCCTACGAGCTGAATTTCGTGTCAAAAGAGGGGAAAGAAGTAATCGGAAGAATATCTGCAACAGTTGTAAAAGATGACGAAGGGAAGCCTGTCCAAGATATAGTCATGATCTCTGAAGTCACAGAAGTAAAGAAAATGGAGCGAGAAGTACAGGGGGTGAAAGATGAACTTGAGATGATATTTAACAATATCCCTGTCATGGTTTTTTATAAAAATAGGAGACATCAAGTAGTAAAAGTAAATGCTGCAAGGGCAAAGTTTTTGGGGATGAAGATAGAAGATATCGAAGGAAAATACACTAAGGATCTGTATCCCGATGAGGCTGAAAAATATATGGCAGATGATAATGAGGTGTTTGAAACGGGTGAACCCAAGAGACAGATCCTTGAGCAGTTGAGTCCTCCTGCGGGGAAAATTTGGGTGCAAACAGATAGAGATGAGGATAGAATACTCTAAGGCTATATCTGACCACCTAGCTTCATTATCTGAAGTTCAGACCTTTCTAAAAGGCAAAAAGATTCCTCAGCAGGAGTCTATTCTTTCTATATTACACCATCATTATATTGGAGGAGAAGTATTCTCGGCAATTTATTTGATGGATAAGATGGGCATTACTTATGTGTCGACAAATCCTGATTTTGTTGGTAAGGACTATAGTTTCCGGCCATATTTCCAAAATGCTTTGCAGGGAGAACAATTGCTGTATATCGCAAAGGGAGTTACAAGCAACGAGCCAAGGTTTTATGTATCCACTCCGGTATACGATGAAACGAAAAATCTATTGGGTGTAATAGTGGTGAAGATAAATTCGACCGAGATCATAAATGCGATTTCGATTGAACTGACACATGGATCGGGAAGAACGATGATATTGGATGATAATAGAGTTATCGTTTTTTCTTCGGACAGTGTATCGCAATACAAAACGCTTTGGGCATTGAGTGACAGTGAAAAGGAGGCTTTGATAAATGAGAACAAATATCCGGGAGAATCCCTTGATCCGCTTGGCATAAATGAGCCGAAAGGTAAGTGGTTTGAGATGGGTGATTTTACAACACTTGAAGTCTCAGATGAGGCGGGGGCGAAGAAACTTGCGGTTCTAGGGAAAATCGGAAACGGAGACAGCTACTTATATCAAAGCTTACTGAAACAAGATTTGACTTATGGGTCGCTGAATCTACCTGAAGTTCTTGCCTTGTTGATATTTATCTCCGTTTCATCAACCATTATAATACTTTATCTGATTATCCGAAAACAATCAAATCCGCTCAAACAAATAGAATCATATTCAAGAGAAGTTTCAAAAGGCAACTTCTCCTTTGCCGTTGATAAGACACTAATGTCAGAAGAAAATGAGATCGGAAGGTTAGCTAAATCGTTTGAGTATATGAGAGAAAGAATTCAGGATTTGTATAAGAACATGTCGCTCAAGATAAAAAGTAAAACTCAAGTTTTGGATCTTAAAGTAAAGGAGCTAGAGGATACTCGATTAGCTATGTTGAGCCTTCTTGAGGACGTAAAGGAGGAAAAGAATCTTTCTCAAAAGAGAGCTGTGGATTTAGATAAGTTTAAACTTGCGGTTGAAAATGCATCGGATTTTATCGTGATAACTGATGCAAACGGAATCATCGTGTATGTAAATCGAGCGGTAAAAAAAATTACCGGTTTCAATAGGAAGGAAGTGATCGGACAAAAGGCAGGAAGCAAACAAAGCTGGGGAGGGTTTATGAGGAAGGAAGTATATGAGGGAATGTGGAAGACTATAAAGATAAAAAAGAAAGTTTTCGAAGGAGAGGTTCAGAATATGAGAAAGGGAGGTGGAAAACATACTGTTTTTGCGAGTATTTCTCCAGTTTTAGATGATTCTGGACAAGTTGTTTTCTTCGTGGGAATAGAAAGGGATGTAACAAAAGCAAAGGAAGTGGATCGTATGAAGACAGAATTTGTTTCTATAGCCTCACATCAACTGCGAACACCTCTTTCTGCTTTAAGATGGACGCTGGAGATGCTTATAGGAGGGGATGCCGGTAAGTTGGAAGCAGGGCAGGATATCTTGGTACAGAGAGCATACAGTTCTACGAAACGTATGATCGGTCTTGTAAACGGCCTGCTGAATGTTTCGAGAATAGAGTCGGGACAGCTTTTCGTAGAACCATCCCTTATAGATATAAAGAAACTTGCTGGAGATATAATTTGTGAGTTTACAAAGGATATTGCTAAGAATAAGCAAAGATTAACTTTCAATATTGAGGAAATGAAGTTGGAAAAAATCAAGACTGACAGAAAGCTTCTCCGAGAGGTCTTTTCGAAATATTATATCAAATGCTGTTAAATATACCCCGGAAGGCGGAAAAATTGATGTTAGGATAGTTGAAGATGGTAAAAACCTGAAGTTCTCTGTAGAGGATACAGGGATTGGCATTCCAAAGAGTGAGCAGAAAAAACTATTCACGAAATTTTTCAGAGCTGAAAATGCATCAGCGATAGAAAATGAAGGTACCGGACTTGGACTCTATCTTGTGAAGTCTCTTGTTGGGCTTCTCGGGGGTAAGATAGTTATCAAATCAGTGGAGGGAAAGGGGACGAGGGTTTGGTTTACAATTCCACTTGCAGGAATAGAAAAGAGAGAAGGGACAAAGGAAATATCTTCTGCTTTTAGCAAGGATGTTTAGACTTGTTTGCGATTTCCACCTTTTGGGGTGACCTCATCGGGTAGATAATGCCCAGGAGAGAAAATAGGGTTTGACTCGGCTGAAGTGATTGTATCATAAAATAAAATAGGAAACTTGTAGAAACATTTCTTCATCTGGTACCCATACTCACAAGCAATCTTTTCTGGT
>JAHIVN010000075.1 GCA_018816645.1 Patescibacteria group bacterium
AAGAGATGAAGGAGCTAGAAGAATTTGTATGGGGGAATAAATTTTGGTCAGATGGCTACTTTGCAGAGACAAGTGGAAAGATAAGCGAATATAAATTGAAAGAATATATTAGAGCCCAGTGTTCAAGTATGACACGCGAGGGCTAAAGCCCTGGGCTTCAGCCCAGGGATGGCTTACTTGCTCTGACACTCTACAATCAAAAGTTTAATTCGAATTTAGTTTTCTCTAGACACTAGCAGTCTCTATCAAGTTGCTCAGCTCTGTAGGATTTGAAATGACATAATCCGGTATAAAGTCGGCATCCTGCTCCTCAAGTTTCATCCAAATTGTTTTCATCAGAAAATTCTTCGCAGCTGAAAGATCCTTTAGATTGTCATCAATATAAAACACTTTCTCCGGATCTACGCGTGGAAATTTCTGTAATAATATCTTGTAGAGTCCCGGATCCGGTTTTTTAGTCTTGTGCGCTCCGCTAAATATGACTGCATCAAAATACTGCTTAAGTTGGAATTTCTCGATTAATTCTCTACCCCATTCTTTGGGAATATTTGAAAGAATAGATAATTTAAGGCCTTGGGACTTCAATCTCGCCAAAAGCACTGGAACCTTTTTTCTCAAGATAACTTTTGACATTAGTGTTTTCTCAACACTCACGGAATCTTTTACATCCAATCGTTTCCAGAATTCATCTCTTGAGATCTCGTCAACCTTATACAGTTCATATTCTTTCTTTAATTCTTTATACTCGATTGGAATAAGTTTGGTGAGTAGATTCCTGACAAGGTGCGGTTCGTTTGTTAAAGTACCTATGAGATCAAAAACAATGAGCTTTGCGTGCGAGTATTTAGGAACAGAAATGGCTAATATTTCAGGTAGCTGACTGAAGTCTTTAATGTAGAAATCTGCATTATGTTCAGATGATAGATATAGAAGATCATAATCAAATAGCACAGTTTTTATAGTAGCTTTCTTTCCAAGAGCGACATCTGTTTTCGGATTATTTCCAACAATTATAACCTCTTCCTTGCCAAGTTTCATCTTTTTTAGTGCCAGCTTTGCTTGATTCACTGCTGGCTTATCAGCGTCAGCTTCCTCTGAAGTGATGAGATAATCTATATATTTTTCGATTTGCAACTTTTTTAGTTTCCTTATCTGAATGTCTGCTGTAAGGTCTGTTATAACGGCCGTTTTCAAATGATTCTGCTTGATTACCTTGAGAGCCTCCAATACATTTGGATATAAATTCATATTATCAATTGTATGTTTCCAATAAGCATTTGTCGCTTTCCATATTAGATCAGGCCGAAACCGGCAGTTCAAATTCTCAAGAGTTCTTTGGATATAGAGGTACCTGCTATGTGAAGCACCACGACCTTTTAGTATCAGCTTTATTTCTGCACGTGAACGGAAATAGACATCCTTGAATCGCTGCCAGCTTATGACTTTCAAATCATCTTTTAGAAATTCATACACTTTTTTCTCCGAAGAGTTCTCCTCTCCTTTGCCATAGCTGCCAAGAGCGTAATCTTCTGAGTTACAGAGCGTTTGGTCTAAGTCTAGAAGAATGCCTTTGAATTTATTCATCTATTGTAACCAAAAAGTAATGTGTATAGAACTGCTATAATTCTATTCGGCTCAAACAAGCAGACAACTCATTGTACCAAAATCGATCAAAATAACTAATTATATACGATTTGATAGACAGCACTTCTCATTTACTGTTAAGTATGTACTTTTTTGACTTCAGTTCTTTTCCAATCACTATTTCCAGCCATCCCAGTATCATTTTATGAAGCTGTGAAAACGCTTTCTCATCTAGCAAAAGCTTTACTGAATCTTCAATGTCACTTTCTCTGAGATATCTTAGGCTTTTAATGAGTTTATTGTTTATAGGAGTATGATTTAACCCATCACGCGGACACAGGAACCCAAGGTCTGATTTAGATGCATACTTTCTGTCAGTTTCCTCAAGCAGTTTGCTGCATTTAAGGCATGTTGAAAGATTTGGATCGAAGCCGGAGAGGAGCATAAGCTTTAATTCAAACGAACATAGTGTAAGAAGAGAATGATTAATACTTATGAGATCAAAAAGCCTTATGACTAAATCATATATATCCTTTTGTTTCTCTCCATCTTTGATGAAGTTGTCTATTATTTCGCAAATTATAAATATTTTAAAGGTAGAGTTTAAATTAGTCTTGAGAGTTTTGTAATCGTTCACCAGTTCGACTTCGGTAACTATATCTAAGTTTTTTCCTTTTGCGAAAGCAAATTGAGAAAGCGTTGCCAGGTCGACACTTCCTCCCTTTCTGCTTGTGATCTTACGCACTCCTTTTGCCACAGCATCTACTCTGCCGTGGTACTTTGTCAAAATAGATAGAATTTTATCTGCCTCGCCAATATTTACTTGTTTGAAAACTATACCCGTATCTTTATAGGTTTTCATGTTTAGAGTTTAAACGGTATAATGAGAGTTGTAAAGAAGAATAGAAGAAGTTGTGTAGATAAATGGTTATAGGGCTATATTGCTTTGTGTATAGATGGAGATACCATTCAAAGTCTATTTGATATAGTGCTTTCAAATGAATACTATCGATTTAATGATGAATTCACAGAAAATATGTACTGTTCGAAGAATGCTAGCTCTTCCAGATACACAATCTAGTATCAACCAAGGGAAAGATCTAGCTGTAGGCGTGCCTGCCCGCGTAGTCAGTTCGATCATCAGATCTGCTCAAACTTCGAAGTGGCAAGGTTGTGATAGACGAAAGAAATCAGGTAAGATTGGCTTTTTAAAGTATGGCTTTTACAAGAATTTTTCTGGACTTTCTGAAATGATCTGGGAATCTGGCCTTGTTGGATCCAAGAAATTACTTCTTGATAAAGACAGAAATATCTCAAAGGTTGTATTTCAATTAGTCATAAAAGCTAAAGGATCAAACAAAGTGCTTCTTGTTCCCCGCGCTGGAAAAACAATTTTATCGAATGCGTTTACGCTAGGCTTTACGAAAAGCATGTCGATCGAATCTTTGAGAAAACCATTCGATGCAACAGGTAGATTTAGATATGGCCGCAATCAAAATCTGAAGCCCGACGAAATCTCGCTCTTTGGAGAAGTGGGGATTTTTCCACAGATAGAAATGATTTCTTATCAGGACATAGTAACCAGTGGAGTAGTTGCTGGAGGAAAGGATTTTGGGCTTGTGTATATTGCTCAGACTCATCAGGCTCATCTAGAATCCCTGGCCTGCAGCTTGTCCGGAATTGTTTTTGATGCAGAGGAATTCTCATATCTCGAAGTTACAAAGTACTTTGGGATTGAAAGTGAGGGCTGGTCGGAAGCTATAGACGGCTTTCTTCATGACTCAATGAGTTGACCTGCGTTGTGATCACTTATACGGGTAACATTATCAGACGTTGCCGCTTCTAGAGCAGCAGATAGAAGATCAGGAGGAACCGAAGGTCTTCTATCTATCATCTTTATGTTCTCTTTCAAAAAAGCCAAAAAGTCTCTTATGCAAAGTGGACAATCTCCTCTCAAATTAGCTATTATTCCTGAAAGTGCTATTTTGTGAAAAGGACGATCTTCAGGTTTTGAATTATCATATAGACCAGCAAGATATCCTATTTGACGTCTAGACACCTCTAGTGTTAGCCCTCTTTCGGCTTTCTCTAGTGCTTTTGCATAAAGATCTTCGGGAAATTTTAGCCTTACACCGTCTTCTGGAGCAACAATATGACAATGAACATACCTTAAAAAGTCGACAACTACAGGGGAATCATATCTTTTCCCTTCATCATGCTCTTCTAAAATACATTTGATACTAGTCATTGTAACCCTATGTTGGAGCTTGTCTGATGAGTTATATTGAGCTCGAATGCTTGCTAATTGCGCTTGTGTCAGTAATATTCCATTATTTGGTCTTTCTGTTTCCACTAATTATTTTCTTTATAAGTTTATTAATTTTGGAATATTGTATCAAATTTTAAAATCAATTTTATAGTTTTCAAACTCACATAAAATTCCCCCCGGAGTTGTTCACCTTGGAACCAATAATTCTTCAACCTAGGTACAGGCAACTTAGTAAATATTTCATTCGTAATTTCTACCTCAACTTTTACATTAATCTTCTCAAATACAGTGTAGTGATGTTATAATTCATATATGGCTAAGCTGATACATATCCTGTTCACCATTGCCCAAACATTTTTTTTGGTCAGTGGCTTTTATACACTTTCACGAAACCTTCGGAGACGGAAATCTCTATTTGCCGGTCTCATCTTTATTTCCACGGGGTTTTCTCTATTCTTTCTCTTAAATGCTGGCCTTTCAGTATCAGAGAATCATTTTATTATATACTTGAAGCTAGGATGGATTTTCTGTTTAATGGCTATAAGCCTTTTTTACTACATCTCAAACAGATATTTTACGTTTTCAGAATCGAAAATAGCATATCAGCTGTCTAAGATCTTTTACTTATACGGCCTATATGTCTTCTATTTAATCACCTTTACAAACCAGATCATAAATTATGATTCAATATCAATTTTTGGTGGTTTGCAGATAACGAAGTTTAGATTTTCTACTTCCGAGTCTTACAGCTTGTTTTACCTATACATCATTTTCGGTTTTATGATATCTACTATGAACTTCCTGGCACTGTACCTTAAAAAGAGAAAGCTCCAGTTTTCCGATCGTTATCTGTATTTGACTATTGGCTCATGTATGTTTACTTTTGGAGCAGTGATCATGTTTAATCGATATCTTGCCTACAAATCGACTCATTTTCTTATATTCGGGGCTGTAATGGTTTTTGTCGGATCGTTGTTTATTTCTTATGCAACAACACGATATGATGTTTTTATCGAGAAGCCGTTACTTTATTCAAGGGATTTATTTCCCAAGCTTCTGATTCTCATTTTGATTTCAATGATATACTTTGGTTGTACTGTCCTGCTTTTGAATTTTCTTGATCGACTAAATATCATCCTAACCATTACAACACTCGCTATTATGACTCATCTTTTTTGGGACTGGGGATATAAAGCAGTATTAGAGTCATTTCCAAATAAGCACTCAAACTTGTGTATCACAAAAAGCGAAGTGTTGCTTCTTCTAAACAACTTTTCACAGAAATACAAGCTGGAACAGAGTAAGTTTCTAAATTCTAAGCAGGTAAAGATGAGAGCATACAACAAAAAGCTGACTCGAGCAGAAGCACTTCAGGTTATAATCAAAAACTCTATTCTCAGAATGGAGGCAAAAAATTCTAGTCACATTCGTTCTAAATCAAGATTAAAGTTCGAGATTATCAAAATGATAGCTTTCGATGATGCAAAAGAAAGTCAGATACTTTGGGATTTGGGATTCGACAGTTACTCACTGAATCCAGGACTTGCTGGAAAACCACGATTCCTATCAAGACGAAACAGCGAATACAAGGCTGGTTCTATAGCCTCGTTTAGAAGATTAAAAAATGAAGCTCTGAGAGATTTTGCGTGGGAATTTGAACAAATGATCAACAATTAGATCAGATCAAATACAAAAGAGTATGATCCCGACACTTGTAGTAACGTTTAAACTTCTCCCCTTTCCAATCATGGGGATATGTACTGACAAGTCACACTTTTCAAGAGTTTTCCTAGTAATACCATAAACTTCACTACCAGCGATAAAAGCTACTTTCCTATTTCCTTTAATTTCCTGTTCAAGCCGGCTGTGTGGTATCGAAAAATCAGTAATTTCAATTGCAATAACAGTGTATCCGTTCTTTTTCAACTTTTGGATAACATTTCCGGTTGATGTGTTGTATTCCCAGGGGATAACTTTTTCTTTGTGACGGGAGGCCTTTACTAAATCTTTTCCGAAAGGAGGTTTATGTGAGATGCCTGTTAGAAAAATCTTCATAACACCAGCAGCATCGGCAGTACGGAAGATACTAGCAACATTTCTTGCGTACTGAATATTTTCTAAAATTAGAATCATATCCTTAGACCTTTTTAGTTTCTTGAAAGTTTTCTTTATTTCTTTTTTAGTAAGTTGCTTCATTTGTAATAGGTAATAAAGTAGGGTCTTGCCCAGTTAAACTAAAAATTACGTAACAATTTTTCAATGTCGTGCATTACTGTTTTTCGATGATTGAATCTCCATTCGCTTTCTAATAAATGCCTTTGAAAGAATACTTTTCT
>JAHIVN010000005.1 GCA_018816645.1 Patescibacteria group bacterium
CTATCCCCCCACTCGAAGCATCTCCTCCTTGCCCCCCATAACCTCCTCCTCCTCCAGCTTGATTCCAGCCAGTACCTGCTGTTCCTGCACCACTTCCATCCCCATCTTCTAAACTTAACTTTCCACCGTCATAACCTCTTTCCTCCAAGTCCAGCGTTGATCCGCTAACAATACTGAAATTTACAACATCGAAGTTAAATCCAACTCCATCTGTATCAGTAGTGTTATATCCATCAAGTGTCCAGACACTGTTATTATCTAAATATACATTTCTATAACTATGACTGGTTCCTTCCGAAAGAGGATCTGCATGCCAGGTCTGAGAATTTATGATCCACAAATCATTGTTCGTACTCTCATGAACTAAGACAGTTCCATTTTCCCCAGCATTCCCGCCAGTACCTGCATCTCCACTAATCGTTCCCGAAGATATAAACGAATTAGTGGTTCCGAAGCTGAACATGATTCTTCCTCCAGATCCGTTCCCAGAATAAGCACATGTTAATCCTCCATTTCCTCCATCTGCAGTTATACTCCCACTTCCTGCTATCGTATCCGCTATCAAATGTATACTTCCACCAGATCCTCCTGCCCCAGGTCCTTCTCCTCCGAAACAATTTCCAGGAATCTCTCCGCCTCCGCCATCAGCGTTAATATTACCATCGACCGTAATAGTACCACTTGCTGTTATCTTTATTGCCCCACCACCATCTCCTCCATCATAACCGCCAGCACCAACTCCACCTCCGCTTCCGAGATCAACGGGTGTATCATAAACACCATAATAAGTCCCCCCTATCCCCCCACTCGAAGCATCTCCTCCTTGCCCCCCATAACCTCCTCCTCCTCCAGCTAGATTCCAGCCAGTACCTGCTGTTCCCGCACCACTTCCATATCCGTTCTCAGAGCTAGATCTTCCACCTTCATATCCTGCTCCAGTTACATCTATATCCCCGTAGATATTCGCATTTCCTGTTTGGATATCTATATCAATTCTTGCATTCAGAGTTCCCTGCACAGCATCTGTATGTGTGATAGTAGCTCCTAAGTTAACTACTAGATTTCCATCATCGATTACTAGTGAATCTCCGCTGGAATCATAGTTAAAATATAGAGTAGGAGAGGTGGTTCCGGATCCATTCCCAAGAGAAAGAGAATTTATAGTGGTAGAAGCGTTTATATTTATCGTGTCCGTCATATCTATCGTTACATCATCGTCACTCCCAGGTACTACATCCGTACTCCAATTATTTCCATCTTCCCACGTCAATCCATCTCCTCCAGCATCCCATGAGACACTCGCAGCTTGAACTTTCAATGGTAATTTTGACAGAAACAAACTCATTATTACAATCACTGTTGGAATAATTATGTACGACAAAGTTATTAAACTTCTTTTCTTGAAAAATTTGCTTAAATATATGTTTAACATAATTCAGAATAATAAACCCTATCTGCAGTAATTTTAATAATGTACCAGATTCATTTACCCTTGTAAAGCTTAAGTTTCATGTTCTTCTTTAGTTTACTTGTCTGGTCAGGTCGTGGGCATCGGAACGAACTTTGATTAAAAATAATATTTACCAACTTCCCATTCTGTGATCCATCTGAATCCTTTTTTTGCAGTACTTACCCCAGCATCGATCCGTTTTCTTTTTGGTCCTTCCTTCTATTCCTCGGTGAAAAATATTAAATTTTGTGAAATAGTTCCCGTTGTTAATTTATTCCTTTTTCCAAAAGGGATATTACTTTGTATAAAACGTGGTTTGTGTATTTGTTTTAACATAGTAATTTGAGTAGACATTTTTAAATAATCGGGTCAATTGTGCTATGTACGAACCTGACCTCCGTTCCACTTCGGCAGGCAGGCGGCTACTCCCATATATTGATACGATTATCTCATATGTTAAGGTGTTTGGGTATAAATGGGAATTCTTACTTTACTTTCCGTAACTTGAAATAAATAATTATGTGATATTGATTGATTTATAGAAAAGGGAAAAAGGTGAAAACATATAATCATTCACGATTTAAGAATTTGGAGCGTCTAGTAACCGTCTTTTTGTTTTTAACCTAAATCCTATTCGTATATAGAGATTAAGGGAAATGATACTAAGCGAGATTTGAAGTTCTTTCAAATAACAAGACTAAAATAAATATTTCCACTTATACTCTTTGTCTCTTTTGACCTTCTCAGCCAAGAATATATACTTAGAACAATCAATGCTATACCAAGAATTACGACATATCTTAAGTTGCTTCCAGTCATACTAATTGTGCCATCAGTAACCTGTGTATCACCTAAGACTAACATATTGAACAATAAATTACTTGTATTTCCAGCGAGGTCCTCTATCTCAATTGTTAGAGTATGTTCTCCTTTTGAAAGATCGACCTCTGGTTGCCACGACCAGACACCTCCTTCTCCGACTGCAGTGTTGCCAATTATTGTATCAGAGTTAATAGTAATCGTGACAGTAGCATCTGTCTCGCCAGTACCAGTAAAAGTAGGTCTCAGTTTTGTTGTTTGTAAAATGTCGCCGTTTAGCTGCAGATCCCCCGAAGAAGTATTTAAGTGTACTTCTGTTTCTCTATCGAGAATGATTGTGTCATTATATATTAAGCTCATATTCTCCATTGCATCCCGATATTTGACATAAATATTTTTTGCTCCGTCATCCCCTGTAAGCGTGTATGGAATGCTTGATGTGATTGCCATCCATACACTTCCGATAAAATTTGGGTCCTCTGAGATAAGATAGTGAGTAACTCCACTAGCAGCATCCGTATATACAAGCGATAGTGCTACATTTGCAGAATTCGTATAGTTATCGTTGTTATTTATAGTCACAGCACCTGTCGGGCTTGTCGTATCGATTTTGAATGGGCCTAGATGAACTGCCTCAGACCAGTTGTCCGCGTTGTCTTTTGCCCGTATATGCAAATAGTGAGAAGATCCATCACTCAGACTGGTCGAAGTTAAAGTCGTGGTGCTTTCTTCTATGTCTTTTGTCGTGTCAGGTGTTGTATCTGATGTCGTATCCCAAATATATGAATAACCATCAACACCGGATCCGCCTACATCTGTTGCTGTCTCCCAACTTGTTTCGACGGTAGTATCCGCCGACCAAGTGCTGGTGGTATGCGAAGTGCTGGCAAGTGAAGAGGGCGTAGTGGGAGCTGTCGTATCCAATGTGATGGTATCAGAATACGTCTCGGATTCGTTGAGAGCTTCGTCTCTGAATTTTACATAAACAGTCTTAATACCGTCCCCTGTTTCTATGGTCCAGCTTATATTAGATGAAAATGTTTCCCATGAGCACCCGGCAAAAGATATGTTGTTGCACGGCATCATGTCAAAACTTGATGAATAGTCGTCGTCTGCAGTAAGAGCCAAGGTTACTGTAGTGCTGTTTGTATAGCTGTCGCCGATGTTTACAGTTATTGTTCCTGTGGGATTTCCTGTGTCGATAAAGAAGGGACCGATGTGAACGGTCGAAGAAGCATGGCCAACATAATCGATCGCCCTTACATGAAAGTAGTGACTATTTCCGTCACCTAGAGGTGACGAAGTCGCGGTAAGGGTGACCTCTTCAACATCCTTGGATGTGTCAGGTATCGTGTCGGATGTCGTATCCCATACATATGAGTACCCATCTATTCCTGAGCCGCCTGAGTCTGTTGCCGCCATCCAGTCTACATCTACGGTATTATCTGAACTCCAGACGGATACTGTATGAGAGCTTGATGTAGGAGTGCCCGGCGCGCTTGGGTTTGAAGTATCAATGCCGAATGCTATGGCTCCGCTGTTAGCTGTCCCCCAATCGCTATCTGCCGTTTCGCTGTCGGTAGCTTTTACCCTCCAGTAGTACTGTCCATCATCCAGTGCCGTAGTTGTGTAGGTGACATCATCTCTAGGTGTTTCCGATCCTGACGGCTCAGTGTAATCAACTACGGGAGATGAAAAATCCGAATCACCGTCAACTTGGATTGTGTATGCTATGACATCTCCAGAATTAGGGTCAGATAAGTCAAACTGCAGGGTCGGCGTGTTATCTGTCCCCCATGTACCATCGTTATAGTTGTCAATTACGGGTGCGTCGGGTGCGGAGTTTGCCATGTCTGACGCAAGAATAATAAGTCTGCTGCCGGACACTGTGGTTGTGTTAGAGGCAGAGTTTTTAATTGAAGTATCAAGGCTTTTTGCCGCCACAGGCATATAATCAGCTAAATTCGAACTTCGCTTTACAATGTAGTCAGCACTTGCGTCTGTAACTTCTGATGAGGTGATATCTGAGGAATCTGTGGTATTTCTCAGTTTTGCGTATGCGGTACCAGCGGATGTCTTCATTACGGACTCAAAATAATACGCCAGCGCTCCAGCCTCGAAGTTTGCTGGGTCAAAATATACGTATGCTCCTTGATTTGTATATGTGCTGTCAGTGTCGGTTGCCGGATAATTTATCATGTTGTGGACAATCTCTGTTGCTCCCACACCATCTACATCAGACTGAGATAATATAATTTTAGAAGATAGCAGGTATACCGGTACACCGCTTTGGGACGAATACACCCTAGCTGTGTACAGATGGCCTGAAGTCAACGCGATGTTTCCAGATCTTGCTCTTCCACCGGAAGACGAGTTGCTCGATACTGGTGAGCTGGCAACCATAGCACTTCCAGTCACATCGTAGAGATCAGCATACGCGGTAACGTCACTTGTCGCGAGATTTGTAACCTCTACAAAAAGTGACGCGCTGGAAACGGAGGTGGTATCTGTGCCCGCGTTTTTTAGTTGAATATCCATATTTTTTGGTGTGTTTGGCCACCGAGGTAGGCTATTTGTTATATCCCCAGACTTTTGTAGCTCAAAGTTTGTGCTTGTTGTTGATATTTCAGATCCTGAAATTACTGAGTTATCGGTAAGGTTTATAAGTTGGGAATATCCTGTTCCTGCAGAAGTCTTCATTGTGGCTTCAAAGTGGTAATTAAATGTGCCGCCGTTGAAGCTGCTCTGTGATTGGTCTAAAAACGGATTGTAGTAGAACTGAAAGTTTTGGCTTGTATAAGTGGAATCAGAGTCTGTTGTTGTAACGGTTTCAATGGCAATCGGAGTTTCCAGCGCCGATATTCCGGCTGAAGAATTCTGGTAAATGGCGATTTTTGCGTTTGCAATACTTCCTGAGCATCCCCCGCCATTATTATCTGTGCATTTAACTCTTACTATGTATTCATCATCACTCGACGTATTCCAGTAAGCAGAGGAATCTACGTTTGTACCTCTTTTTAGCGTCCAGGAAGTGTTTCCTGTGTGTGTAATCTCTGCGACCTGTTGTCCTTGTGTCTTATTGTAAAGCTCGGCTTCTACTGAATCGGCGGCGTCTACTACCGCAAGACTTGCGTGAAATTCAATATCTCCGGCGGATTCGGGAGTTGGGGAGAATTTATCCTGATCGTACTGGTATATCTTTGAGTTTGTAAGCTCTGAGTATGTTGTATTAGTAAAGCTGGCATCGGCGGAGCCCACCTCAATATTTGACTGTGTTGCAGTTATTTTTGCGTTATCTGTTTGTATTATAATGAGCTTTGCCGATTTTACATAGGTCTCGACGAAGTCATATCTTGTTTTGATCCTTACTGTGTAATCGGTATCGTCGGTAAGGGTTATCGGTCCTGATCTCAGTTTAGTCCAAACAGCGGGATTGTTTGCATACTCTTTGTATACTTCAGATCCAGCTACTGCCGCGCCTGCTGCTGAATACAATGATGCGTAATATCTGAGATTATATCCATTGGATGATCCGAGAACCATCGCCTCGAAGTATACTGTTGCTCCCGGATACTTGTCGGTGTCCCATCTAAAAAGACCAAGTGAATTATCTGTAGGTACATATGTAGTCACTCCTGTAATTGATGCTGTCTTATCAAGTATCGATATTTCTTGCTCTATTGTTGGATTAGGGGCAAGAAGTGATGCCTCAAATGCCGGGGTGGGAATGGGTAAAAATCTATCAGAGTCAAAATTGTAGTATTTCGGATTCAAAATTTCTACAGGTGACGCCGAGGTGGTGTTTTGGGCTGTTGCTATTTCGACTTGTGACTGAGTCGCAGTCAGCGGAGAAGAATCTGACTGGACCACAATGAGTCTGGCGGCTCGAATAGATACCTTCGTGTCTGAGTATCTTGACCTAATCCTTACACTATAGTCGGTCTCGTCTGTAAGCGTGATTGCTGAAGACCTTACCCTTGCCCATACTGCTGTGCCATATCCGTAGCAAACCTTTACCTGAGATCCAGCTACAATAGTTCCGGTCGAGTCATAAAGCTCTGCGTAATATTCTGGACTTGGACCGTTTGATGATCCCTTTATTACTACTTCGAAGTACACAGTAGCGTTAGGGTAGGCATCGGCATCCCAGTGCACTAGCCCTAGAGAGTTGTTAGTTGGGGTAAACGTCGTCATATATGTTGCGAATTCCTCGTTGATTATGTTGAGATGCTGCTCAAAAGATGCTGATCCAGCAGCAATAGACCTATTGCTTAGTCCAGGTAATAGTACAGATAGAATAAGAAAAACAGCAGTAAAGAATGCAGTGGCAAGCGGAACTGCCTTCTTAAGGGACTTTTTGATGCTTATTAAATGTCTTCTAATCAATGGAGCCGAAAAGAATGTTAAATATAGTTATTCCTTTAACTTTATGCTACACTATTTTGTGAAGCAGAACAAGATTTTGTACAGGTTGCATACATGTTGCGCATGTGGTGCTTAAGAATTACGTAACATTTTATATACATCCAAAGGTGTCTTCAAGCCTAAACTTTCATGCGGTCTTATCTCGTTGTATACAGTAACAAACCTGTCTAATACTTTCTGCTGTTCTTTCATATCCTTTTCTGTTCCTATTCTTTGATACACTTCATCTATTGTTGTTCTTATCACTCTCTCTACAAAGGGATTCTGTTTGGGACTTCTTGGTGCTGGGAAGACATGTATTATCTTTCTTTTAGTAAGTTCCTTCTCCAAGTCTCCCAGAAACTCACTGCCATTATCTGTTCCTATGTATTGTATCTTGTCAAATGGATAGTACTTATCCAGATACTCAAAGAACATCTTCCCACATACGGAGGTTATCCTTGAGAAGGGCTTTATCCTTAGAAGTCTTGTAGCGTGGTCTATTGCTGTAAACTGATAGACTTTTGGCCCTGCTTTTATCAATCTTAGATATTTGACATCCAGATAGACTAATCCTCCGGGCTGCTTCATCATTTCTCCTGGTACTGCATACATATGTCTTCTGTTTACTCTTAGTTTGTACCTCCTTTCGTTCTTTATTCTTTTCAGTCCTGCCTTGTTTACTATCCTTTGTATTCTTGTCTGTCCTATCTTTATTCCTTCTCTTCTTAACAGTACTTGTAACTTTAGCTTTCCCCATCCATACTCCTGTCTTAACTCTACTACACGTTCTATCAATTCAAAAGGTACTTCACTTTCTCTAACTCTGTACGGTTTACTTGATGTTCCGTGACGGGGTTGAAATCCCCCGGCTTTAAGCCGGAGGCTTTAGCATGATAATATAGGGAATGAAATACTACAGAAAAACAGCACATTCGAAATATGACTTAAAAGTACATGTAGTGTTTGTAACAAAGTATAGGAAGAAGATATTGAAGGGAGAGGTGAGGCTATATAGTAAGAGAACTAATAAGACAGATATGCACAGAGATAGAGGTGGAGATAGAAAGTGGAAAGGTAGCAACAGATCATGTACATTTGTTTCTATCATACAGACCGGGAATGTCAGTAAGCAGCATGATGCAAAAGATAAAGGGAAAGAGCTCGTATAAAGTATTCCAAATCAAAAAAGAAATAAGGCAAAAGTACTGGGGAAGGAGTATGTGGAGCAGGGGTATTTAGCAATATCGAGCGGAAAAGTTACGAATGAGGTGATAAAAAGGTATATAGAAGATCAAGAAGGAGAGCCAGTGCAAAATATTGATTAGCAGAAGCACTTTAGTGCTGGCTCAAACCCACCAGCTTTTAGCTGGTGGTAGTTTAGTTAAATTAAAAAAATTAAGTAATTACTAAGATTGACTATGTTTAGTTACAGATGCAGATCCGGAATAGGAGGGAAGCTGAAACTGAACGTAGAAGATACTGGATCCGGGATGACGAAGCAGGATAAAGAAAGAATTTTTAGCAGGTTTTACCGCGGTAACAGGTGCTGGGCTGGGAATGTTCAATCGTAAAGGCGATATGTGAGGTTTTCGATCTAAATATCAAAATCAAATCCCAAAAGGGAAGGGGAACACAAGTCAATGTCTTTGGCTTTATGCTGAGATAATAAAATAGAGAACCAAAGGCTTGTCCTGAAGAATTTATCATCCTTCAATCTTTTGGAGTTTTAGTGCATCCCAAAAATCAAATAGAAGAACTGTAATGTAAATCAAGATTGATAATATAGTCATGACTGGGAAAAAGGAGGGGTATACCAGCTGTACTGTTATGACTATAGTTTCAAGGAGAATTCCAGTCAGCAGCATCGCAAAGAAAGTGAGAACATGACCCAGCATTTTCATTCCAGAGTCTTTTTTTGAATCTGCGTAGGAGAATGAAAAACCCGCGAACTGTATCGAAATGAAAAAGATACTAACTATGATGAGCAGGTTTGAAACCTGGGTCTCATCTACTCCTTTTAACATAGTGTGAAAAATCGGATATGAAATTAGGATTACTGTCAGTGCTAACAGATTCTTAATGATATTTTCTTTAATAATTCCCATATGTAGATGTTACAATGTGGCTATCACAAAAGTCAATATATTTATTTTAGCTGACAATATGAAACCAAGTCAGAGCTTACGGACACCATTATGAAACTAGATTTCCGTGCAACTCTCGCTTCTATTGAGTATTATTTGAATTTATTAAGCAACTTGAATACTACTCTTATTTCTTAAATTCACGTTTAAATGCATAATATTTTTCTAGCTGTTCTTTGACTCTTACTTGCTCGATAAGTCCAAACTCCTCAAGAATCTTGTCGAAGTAAAAGCCACGGTCAATCATCTCAATACCTCTTCTAATGTTTTTAAGGAATTTATCATTCGTCTCAACTGAGTCTTTTCTATACTTTCTGCCATGCATTTCTGCCTTCAATAGTAGGTTTTTGTTAAGTTTTGTATAGTCCTCTTCTATTCTTAGCAATTCAAAGAATAGTTCCATCCAGGCTTTTCGTAGTTTCTGAGTTTTAGTATCTTTGTTTGAAGACGGGAGCAAACCCATTTTCATATTTTCAAGTATTCTATAACCCCCATTTCTAATGTTTCCATTTGGATCAAAGAGAGTTGAGAGATAAAGATTAAATAATTCCATATAACAAGTCTGTAATACAATAGTATTTACAGATAATAACCTGACGAATCTTAGAATATTGTATTCAGCAACTTTGTTACCATGATAATCAACGAAAAACTTCATAGTGACTGCTAGTACTTCAATCCATCCCTTATCTTTATCATTGAGTGGACCGTAGTCAGTATATTTCTTTTTGAATGGTATAAGTACACCCGAAAATTCCTTTGCTGATTCTAGATGAAATGAATTTAAGATCGACTTTACTTCTTTTTCTTTTATTTTTCTAAAATGGATTGTTTTTTGTTTAGATTTTTTCATTTTAAATATTTTTTAACTTGATTATCAAAATCGCTTATCATATTGCAGGAATATTTATAGATTGCGAACTTATAACAAATGGATAGTTGAATAATAGCATCTTTCCTTACAAAAGTCCGGATGCTTACTAATTTCGGTGCACAAATAGATCGTTATTGGGAGATCGCCAGTTTCGAACATAAGGTGCAAATAATGGCAGGTTTATTTTTGAACCCACCAAGGTATAAGGATTTGAACCTTTTTGACTATGAAATAAGCCCGTTATATCAGGCAATTTCAAGGGTCAAGGAGAACAGTGTACAACTTGGTCGGGGTGACCATGTCTAACAACTTCGTTGTGGACAGATCGCCCTCAGTAAACTCACTGCGTCACTTTGTTCCTTGTTCGTTATAACCTTCGGGGCGACACGACTAGTTACGAACAGATTTTAACCTTTCTCGATCAAATTTCCAACTTTTTCATCGAATTTAAGTCCAAATGGCAGTTCTTGACCGATTTTAGCAAGATGAATCTAGATTATTAAGGTAAACGTGTTTAACTATAGACCTACGTCTAGTAGCTTTTCCGTTACTGTTCTTAATTAGTATCTGAGTCTAGAGGTAAATACATTATGGGCCCAGCATTTATTACTAAATCTATTTCTTCCCTATAAATAATGGCTTTTTTACTATAAATTACCAAGCGATCTCCGTCCTTGGCATTTTCAAAAAAATCACCATAAGACTTCTTAGCCATTTCCACGTCAAGTATCGAATATAATGTAGGCTCCTCGTCCGGAAGAAGTATATGTTTCCCGATTTTATCCAGTATCTGTTGTTCCTCATCTGCCAAGATTGCCGCATACCTTTCTGGATCTTTTAGGATTTCAACCTCGTCCTTCGTTACAACATACTGCCTATAAAGGTATATCCCACCAATAAGAGAAAGAATTAGCAATACCAAAACAAGTATCGTAAGTTTATTCGACCTACCTTTGTAGATCGTCTTTTTTTCTCTTTTATTGTCAACTTGTTGATAAGTACTTTCCATTACACAATAAAAAAACTAATCTCCTATTATGGTAACGTATACAGAGATTGGATGGCTCCCAGCTGCGAGCCCCTCCCCACCTAGTATAACTGTAGCACTCTCGGTCACATTGATTATCAGAGTTTTATTGCTGGTAAATGATTTCACAGAACACAATGGCATATCGGCAACAGTTGCAGTATCATATGCCGGAGTGCATTGGATAGTATACACATTAGTAAATATCGCATCTCCAGCGGCATCCCCAGTCGTAGTAGGGTAAAGAGTTACAGTTCCTGCCGAGGTAGATATCTTCCCATACCACCTTTTATAATTCGTCTTTGTAGTTGGAGCTCCACTTCCACCCCAATAATATGTCAAAATATCAGCATTCAACGTTGTATCTGTAAGCGATAGGTTGCTCCCAAGTGTAAGCCACGTTGATGCACCTGCACTATCGTCCCAAAATAAAATCCGGTCAGCATTTGGATCTGATAAAGAGGCTCCAGTTCCTCCGTATCCTAATGGA
>JAHIVN010000006.1 GCA_018816645.1 Patescibacteria group bacterium
AACAACAAAATTATCGATTTGGCCAAGGAAAAGGGAATAGATCTTCGAAACAAGTTAGATCTTTATGATGGGAGAACTGGGAAAAAGTTTCCGGAAAAAATTGTCATAGGGCCTCGGTATATGCTGAAACTAAAGCATCTTGCTGATGATAAACTACATGCAAGATCAACGGGTCCATATACAATGGTTACACAGCAGCCTTTAGGAGGGAAAGCTCAATTTGGAGGTCAGCGTTTTGGTGAAATGGAAGTCTGGGCCCTGGAAGCGCATAACGCTCCGAATGTGCTGCAGGAAATGCTTACCATTAAGTCTGATGATGTTGTTGGAAGAGCCAATGCATATAAGGCAATTATTCAAGGACTACCCGTGGAAGCACCGACAGTTCCTGAATCTTTTAAGGTTTTACTTTCTGAACTACGATCTTTGGGTTTGAATCTGGACCTGTATGAAGAACAGAGAGAAGTGAAGGATGAGGAGGAGAAAGAAGAGTAACAAGATACTTTATAATAATTAGATTATATTGCACTATAGCTATTATGTTAAAAGATTTTTCAAAACTCAAAATTACACTTGCTTCGCCACAACAGATTTTATCTTGGTCAAACGGGGAGGTAAAGAAAGCAGAAACGATTAACTATCGAACACAAAGATCTGAGGTAGATGGACTTATGTGTGAAAAGATTTTTGGTCCGACGAAAAGCTATCAGTGCTATTGCGGAAAATATAAAAAGATCAGATACAAAGGAATTATTTGTGATAAGTGTGGTGTAGAAGTAACGCACAATCGAGTCAGGAAAGAAAGGATGGGGCATATTTCTTTGGCAGCCCCAATTGTACATACTTGGTTTTCACATGGTATACCAAACAAACTTTCCTTAATCCTTGATATCCCGAAGAAAAAATTAGAGGCTGTCATATACTTTGCAAGATATATTGTAACTGATGTTGATGAGGAAAAGAAAGCTGTTGTCAGACAAGGTGCTCAGGATAGAATGGATAAGGACCTGGAGGATCTAGAGTTGGAGCTCAATAAAGAGATCGCTGCAAAGGAAAAGGAATATAAAACGGAGCTTGATAAGTTAACAAAAGACGGGAAAAAGGGCTTAGAAGTAGAATCTGTAAAAGCAAAGCAGGGCAAGGAGATAGCAAAGCTTCATGAGCTTTATATGAGGAAGAAAACAAAGCTTCGAGAAAAACACGAGCTGCTCTTGGATCTGGTTGATAAAATAGTTGTTGGAGAAGTGATTTCTGAGGAGCAAAATACTGATCTATTGGAACTGAAGTCAAAGTTTTATAAGGTTCTGATGGGAGCTGAGGGTGTAAGAACTTTACTGGGATTTGTCAACCTGGATGCCGAAATGAAAAAAATAATCGAAGAAAAGTCGGCCACAAGATCCAAGGTTAAACAAAGGAAGCTTATGTCACGGCTGAGAGTAGTACAAGGAATGCAAATAAACAAGATAGATCCGAGATGGATGGTTATGGAGGTTATTCCCGTTATTCCCCCTGCGCTTAGGCCAATTATTCAATTACCGGGCGGAAGATTTGCCACCTCAGATTTAAATGATTTATATCGAAGAGTTATCAATAGAAATAACAGACTTAAGAGATTAATTGATCTTGGCGCCCCTGAAATTATTCTCCGGAATGAAAAAAGAATGCTTCAGGAGGCTGTTGATGCTCTAATAGATAATAGTCATAGACAAGGCCGCCCAGTACTAAATTCAAGAGGACAGCCATATAAATCATTGTCAGATACACTTCGTGGGAAACAGGGAAGGTTTAGGCAGAATCTCTTAGGAAAAAGAGTAGATTACTCTGGAAGGGCTGTTATAGTAGCTGGTCCTGAACTAGAATTATATGAGTGCGGATTGCCAAAAGACATAGCACTTGAATTGTTTAAGCCGTTTGTCATTAGAGAAGTCATAGCACAAGGTCTTTCTCCTAATATTAAAAGTGCAAAGAACTATGTTGAAGAGCAATCGGCAGAGGTTTGGGATATACTTGAGGACGTTATCAAGGATAGACCAGTACTTCTAAACAGAGCCCCAACATTACATAAACAAGGTATTCAGGCCTTTTTCCCAGTTTTGTCTGAGGGAAACGCGATTCGGATTCATCCGATGGTTTGTAAAGGCTTCAACGCAGATTTCGATGGAGATCAGATGGCAGTACATGTCCCATTGTCCAAAAAAGCAGTTGAGGAAGCACTTGAGCGTATGATGCCGGATTCGAACATGCTTCTTATGGCAAATGGTAATCCGGTGATAAATACAAATAAAGATATGGCTCTTGGAATCTATCTATTGACGAAAATGGACGAGAAAGAAACTAAGCTGATAAAGTCTTTTGCCACAAAGGATGATCTTATGACAGCACATGATCTTGATGAAGTGGGTTTAAATGAGAAGATAAAAGTGCTGATAAACGGAAAGTTGATCGAAACCTGTCTGGGAAGAGTGATCTTCAACGAGGGTCTTCCTACGAAGATTGGCTTCGTAAATGAGCAAGTCAATCAAGCCAGAATCAGTGAGCTTGTTGCAGTTTGTTTCAAAAAGTTCGGAAAGAAAGAAACCATTAAAGTACTAGATTTCTTCGAGAATATTGGATTTAAGTATGCAACATTACTGGGGTTCTCTGTTTCTATAGATGATTTTGTAACAACAGACCAGAGAGATGCTCTCCTGAAGAAAGCAGAAGAACAGATAGAAAGATTAAACGATAGTTATGATAACGGTTTGATTACTGAGGAAGAAAAAAAATCGCTTTCAGAAGAAGTGTGGATGAAGACCACAGAGGAGATCTCTGATCTTACAATGAAGGAGTATGAGAAGAAGGGAAATGTTGTTATCCTAGAGAATTCAGGAGCATATCCTGTAAAGAATCCGACACGACAAATCTCAGCAATCAGAGGACTGATTCTTGATCCGATGGGGAATATAGTTGAACTTCCACTTAGATCTAATTACCTTTTGGGGTTAAATCCACTTGAGTATTTCGTAGCGGCCAGAGGTACCAGAAAAGGTCTAACGGATATTGCCTTGAAGACGGCTCTCAGTGGATATCTAACAAGAAAAATGATTGATGTTGCGCAGGATGTTATTACAAGAATTGATGACTGTGGGACTGAGGAGGGGATTCCTGTTAGGGAGTCTGAAAACAGAAGAATTAGTTACGAGGAAAGAATCATTGGACGCTGGACTGCAGATGATATTGTAGATGAAAAGACAGGAGAAGTAATTGTTGAGAAGAATGACGAGATAACAGAAGAGTTGGCAGGGAAAGTTGTGGAGAAAGGAATAAGCGAAATTTCTGTTCGTTCTCCGCTTACATGTACAGCAGAAGAGGGGATCTGTAGAAAGTGTTATGGCTATAATCTGGGAACTAAGAAGCTTGTTGACAAAGGTATGGCAGTCGGCGTAATAGCCGCTCAGGCAATGGGAGAAGCTGCAACTCAGCTGACTCTTGACTCGAAGCACTTGGCTGGGAGAGCTGGAACGGATATAACTCAAGGGCTGCCCAGAGTAGAAGAACTTTTCGAAGCTAGAATTCCTAAAGGTAAATCAACATTGAGTGATATGGACGGTAAGGTTAAATTAGTTCGGGACGACGATGAAAATATCGAAAAGATTATTATCAGATATCAAGATAAAATCGAAAAGAAATATACCTTGAAGACCGGGGATAAACTGTTCAGAAAGAAAGGTGGAAAAGTAAAAGCAGGAAAAGAGATCATAGAGAGAAAGAGCGGGCGAGTAGAGAAGGCACCCTTTAATGGAGATTTGTCTGTCGGAGATGATGAGATTGTACTGCAGGGATCAAAGACACAGGAAAAGGAATATGATGTTTCCGAAGAAGATGTTCTTGTACGGGATAAAGATGAGGTTCGAAAAGGCGCCCAGCTTACGGTGGGATCAGCCGATCCAAAGCATCTTATGAAGCTCAAGGGGTTGAAAGATACCGAAAAATACATCATTGATAACATACAGGAGACTTATGGAGTACAAGGTATTTCTATAGATGATAAGCATGTAGAAGTTATTGTTCGAAAGATGGCATACTTAGTATTCGTTGAAGAGCCTGGGGATAGCGCACATCTTCCTGGAGAATATGCAAACTACTATAAAATACTTAAGGAAAATGATGATTTAAAGAAGGCAGGGAAAGTAATTATCGAATTCTCAAGGAAACTTCTGGGAATTACCGCAGCCTCAATTAATACTGGAAGTTTCTTATCTGCTGCTAGCTTCCAGGAGGTTGTAAGAGTTCTTTCAGATGCAGCGCTTGTTGGTAAGACTGATCATTTACGTGGACTCAAGGAGAATGTTATAATTGGAAGATATGTTCCGATAGGTGAGTATTTACGTTAGATGCAGTTTTCTAGTATAATCGAAAACACTATATGAAATTAATTAATTATTTTTGAATTATGGCAAGAGTTTCACAATTAGTAAAAAAAGGACGAAAACCAAAAAAAGGTATAGTACGTTATAAAGGCATGGAATTTTCTGAGACAACTAAGTACAAGGCACTTCATGTTGACTATAATGCAATTAAAAACAAGTTCAAAAAGGCAAAGAATCCTTTTAAAAGAGGCGTATGTTTGAAAGTATATACCAGGACACCTAAAAAACCTAACTCAGCGCTAAGAAAGGTGGCAAAGATCCGACTTTCAAATAAGCAGGAAATAATCGCTCATATACCGGGAGAAGGGCATAATCTGCAGACTCACTCAGTTGTGCTTGTGAAAGCCGGACGTGCAAAGGATTTGCCTGGAGTAAAATATCAGGTAGTAAGGGGAGTATATGATACCGAGGCTGTCAGTGGCAGAAAGCAGGGAAGATCTCTATATGGAGCAAAGAAACCAAAGGAATAAGGGAGTATAAGATTTATTTATTAATGTGTTTCCAAAAAAATGAGAGGCAAGCAGGCTAAAAAAAGAAAACTAAGACCAGATGCAATATACGAAAGTGTATTGGTAACTCGGCTTATTACTGCTGTTATGAGAGACGGGAAAAGATCTGTTGCTGAGAAAGTTGTATATTCAACACTTGAGAAACTTGAGAAAGAACTAAAAAAGAAACCCTTAGAGATTCTAGAAAAGGCGATCGATAGTGTTATGCCGCGGTTAGAGGTCAGGCCAAGAAGGGTCGGTGGCGTAAACTATCAAGTCCCTGCTCCTGTTCCTGAACATAGACAATTAGCTCTAGCTGTCAAGTGGATTATTCTCGAGGCAAGATCCAGAAGAAAAAAGGAAAGTTTCGAGAAAGCACTTGCAACTGAGCTCATTGAGGCCTATAAGGGTTCAGGAGGAGCAGTGAAGAAAAAAGAGGATGTTCATAAAATGGCAGAGGCCAACAAAGCGTTTGCTCACTTCCAATGGTAAAATTTTCAGACCATGATATAGGATAAAATCCGGATTGATTTTTCAATCTTCCGCGGGTTTAAGTATTTGAGTCCTATCAAAGGCTTGATTTAGGCTTACTTGTATCTGTTTGATATCGAGTTCAAGAAGTTTTTTCTTCGCAATCAACACAATCTGTATATTCTGTTTCAGTTTGGGCAGCTTTGATCTAGCTGCTTCTCTTAGCAGTCTTTTAGCCCTATTTCTTTGCGTTGCTTTCTTTCCTACCTTTAAGCTTACAACAAATCCGACCTTAGGAGTGCTGAGTATGGTATCAGATCTATAAAGGAGAACAAAGTAGTCGTTGTGAATAGACTTTCCTGTCTGAAGGACCTTTTTAAACTCTGTTTTGCTGAGCCGGTATTTTTGGGGAAGCATAATTTATAAAAATCAATATGTGTACAGTGTAGCAATTCTGCTTTTCTTCTCAATCTTGGTCAAGGGGAAGTAATCGCTTATCTATTTCTGTCTTTTGGTTTCTTTCTGAGTACTCGGTATCTATCAGAGACGGAAACCTGTTTGCGCCCCTTTTTTATTCTTCTTTTTAAGATTCTTTTCCCTGCAGGAGTGCTTTTTCTTGCCATATACCCGAGTTTTCGAAGAGTTTTCCTCTTTTTTGGTTGATAGGTTCTTTTTGGCATTACTCTAACAATGATGAATATTAAGTATCTAGCATTATAACATCTTTTTAGATTTCCTAGAATGAGTTCTAAGTCCTGATGATCCTATCATATTGAGAATTGGCCGTCAAATTGGTAGAATACCCATAGACTAATAATTCTACATTCTTGATTATTCTTCCATATGAATATCCTCTCGAAAGATTTTTATTTACAAGATACTAGAAAAGTAGCAAGGCAGAGCTTCTGGGGAAGCTTTTAATTAGAGAGGTGGCAGGGATCAGATACTCAGGAATCATTGTTGAAACAGAGGCATACCGCGGTTTCAATGATACAGCTTGCCATGCTCATAAAGGACCGACAACGCGGTGTGAGGTAATGTTCAGGGAAGGAGGGTTCGTGTATGTATATCTTACATATGGGGTGCACAATATGCTCAATCTGGTTACCGAAAAATCTACTTTTCCAGCCGCAGTTCTAATTCGTGCAGTTGAACCTGTTGACGGGGTGGAGAAAATGGCTGTAAACCGCAATGTTAAAAACGTAGAGCAATTGACGAGTGGACCGGGAAAACTGACGAAAGCGTTTGATATAGATAGAAATTTAAGTGGAATAGTGGCTACTAGGGGTGAACATGTATGGGTGGAAATACCGAAAGAAATGCCGAATATGAAAATTGGGTCATCTGAGAGAATTGGCATAGATTATGCAAATGAAGATGCCAGAAGCTGGAAATGGCGCTATTTTATCTATGGTAACAGGTTTGTGTCAAAGTACTGTCCCAAGAAATGAGGGTTCCTAAACCCAAATACGTACCATGCTGCCATAAGAACCCCCAATTAGCGTCAAACAGGGCAGGGTATTGTGGATATATTGCCGAGAACTAACTATGTCGGCGACCAGAGTAGTCATAACCACATGACACACCACACAACCCCGTCGTGACATTCGACAACCCTTCGTTTAAGCATAGTATATTTTCATATTCTATTACTGTAGAGATCCCGCTGACTTGACACTTGTAAATAAACCCCTCCGTACAGGGTAGTTTGTTGTTATTTGTCTTTCGGTTAGCGTCTGTGAAAAGACTACTCGTGTGTATTAACTTTAAATCATTATCTTAAAAGTAGAAGTAAGTTCTCTTTCAGGCAGGCATGCCGGCTATTTAAGGTGTTGCTCTGTAGAAACAGCCTTATCCTGGGGCAGTTTTAGTTGTCCTTGTATATTCATTTAATTTTGCAAAGCCTCATAGTACATTATTTAAAGAATATGTTAATATATTTTAATAGTACCAAAGGCTGCACTTAGAGTATAGTAGCTGGTTTGTATCTAGTAGTACGCTTGTTCAAAGAGTTTCCAACTTGTTTCTAAACTGTTAAAATTAGCTTTATAATTTTTTTAATATTTGTATTATGCAAGATGATGTTTTCCTCGCTCCACTTGCTTGTTTATCAAACATATTCTTCTGTCTGCCAGCCTTACTTATGTTGGTAGTAGGAGTATTTAGCCTTTTGGTATTTGCTCTCTGGCTGTGGATGCTTATTGATGTGATAAGTCGTGAAGAAAAAGACTTTCCCTCCAGCGGCAGTGATCAAAAGGTCCTTTGGATACTGATCCTTGTATTTGGAAATTGGATTGGTGCGTTTGTTTACTATTTAGTTGTTTTTAAAAAGAGTCCTAAGTCCAAATAGTTACTGCCTGGCGGATGAAGTTTCTTATTTCAAGAACCGGTTTAAGTTGTGACCCTGTTAAAAATTTATGGTGAGATTGTTGAGCAGAATAACTCATCTAGTTGTGCAGTTTCGTAAGTACTAGTTCCATATTTCATTGGCACTTTTGAACACGATAAGTATAGTCAATAAAAAGCTCCCTAAGAGGGAGCTTTAAGATTCTAGAGATTATCTTCTCTTTTAGCTAGTTGCAGCTTCCAGAAGGAGCACCTGAATCAGATCCAAGAGTCTGAGAACACTCATCTGGCTCATTGTTGAAACTTGAGCAGATACCCAGTTTTAGATCTTCCGGTGTACGATTTCCTTCATATAACTTGCCGTTTAGGATGATTGTTGGCGATCCGGAGACACTATACTTTTCGTTTAGACTGACTTCATTTGCAAGCAAAGACAGGGCCTCTTCCGACTGACAACTCTTTATCTTATCTATATCTACTCCAAGATCCTTTGCGACTCCTTCCCAACACGAATCAACATTTGAGGCGTCACATTTCTCATTAGCTGCGAGGACAAAATCCCAGTATTTTTCAGGCTGGTACTTGAATGTACACAGTTCTCTTACATTTTGGTTTAACTCCTGCACTCCGTGCATTGAGCAGTACTTTTCCTCTTTATCCAAGCAGTATTCATTCCACTTTGCTCCACTGTTCTTTGCATAACTGTCGTAAATGACATAGTGAGGCTCAAAGGAAATATTGTCTCCTAGAAGCCTGTCAACTGGGTTTACAAAATCATCAGCAACATTACCGTAAGGACAGTAGCTCATAGTGAAAAGTAACAGTTCTGGTTTGTCCGACTTCGGATAATCTGCAGAAGCAGGTTCTGTAACCTCATTTCGCTGTGTATAAAGGAATTTCCCGTCTTTTGAAACAAACGATTCGTATTCTGTACCTGCTATTACTAGTTTGACTTTATACATGCCGCTTTCATCATCTTCTGTTATCTCGGATATCTCTGCAGTGCTTTGTCCACCTAGAAGTTCACTATTAATATATTCGAGGAGCCTTTCCTTAAGCTCATCTTTGTCCATCTCCTCACTGCCAAACAGTCCACCGGAAATAGGGGACTTTAAGTTGAATGGCAGTTTTGAAAATCCCGCAGTGACTATGCTGAGTACAAAGAGGACTGTCACTACTCCTAAAGCAATAAGCTCTAGCTTTATAGAAACAATTTTCTCGTCTTTGGAGGGCGCTTTTGAGACAGATTTCTGAGCACTTTTCTTTTTATTTTTTGCCATAACAATGAGGGTAAACTAAGATATTTCTGAATTATACTTAATTTAAAAAACATTTGCAATTATAGGATATAGTTCAATGTGAACTGAAAGTGCAGGATTTTACTTGTGAAAGCGTGTTGCTATAATGGGACAGCTTTGTAGATGAAAAACATGGTTTTTTTATATTCGTTTTTAACATCAATTTTCTTTACTGGATTGTTTTTCTATCTGATCAACTTTGCTTTAATGCCGTATGACGCTGATAATAATCTAAATATCCGAAACTTTGCTATTGTAACTGTTATGTTTATTCCAGTGGTAGCATCAATATTTTCACTTGTTCACCTAATCTTTGATAAGCTGTTTTTCAGGAAATTTTACGAAGGGCCGAAAGTATATGTTGGGATAAGGAGGGGAGTACTTCTCGGAATTCTTCTGTCGGGCTTGGCGTGGGTAAGAGTTTTCGGGTACTGGGAATGGCACATTCTACTAGTTATTATATCACTTGTTTTTCTTTTCGAACTATTATTCATAAGTATCTCTATGGGACAATCTCGGAAAGAAGGGAAGGAGAACGAAAATGGGACAGAAAGTTTAGGGAATGCAAAATATGAAAATACTAAGAGAGAATAGCTAAGCCACCTACGGCAAAATTGATTTTAACATTGATGCATGGTATACATGGGGACTGCTTTGAGGTCGATTCAATTAAATAAATAAATTTATGGGACTTGTATCGTGAAAGTATTGATTGCTATAGCATGGCCGTATGTCAACGGAGATCTTCACGTAGGGCACTTGGCAGGGTATTTACTTCCTGCAGATATTTTTGCTCGTTTTCAGCGGCTTTTGGGTCGGGATGTGCTGATGGTATCCGGATCAGACTGCTACGGTACTCCAATCACGGTTCAAGCGGATAAGGAGAGAGTTACACCCTCTGAGATTGTGGAGAAGTATCACAAGCTGGATCTGGCCTTATTCCGGCAATATGCGCTTAGTTACAATCTTTATACGAAAACAGCTACTGCAAATCACAAGGAAATAGCGCAAGAATTATTCCTGGAACTTTTGAAGAATGGTGTTATCAAAAAAGGAGTTATGCAGCAATATTACTCAGTTGAAGATAAGAAGTTCTTTCCAGATAGATATGTTGAAGGGATGTGTCCTCACTGTAAGGCGAAGGATCAACGAAGTGATCAGTGTGAGGCTTGCGGCAGGTGGCTTGAGGACGGAGAACTTATCAATCCTGCAAGCAAGCTGACCGGGTCGAAGGTTGTTTTGAAGGATACAGAACACTATTTTCTGTCGTTTAAGTCAGTAGGAAAGGAACTGGAGGAATTTGTGACGGCAAGAAAGGATGAGTGGAAGAAGTGGGTGTGGGCAGAGACGCAGGGCTGGTTAAAAGAAGGGCTTCGGGATAGGGCGATTACAAGAGACTTGGATTGGGGGATAGATCTGCCTATAGAAGAGATCAAGAAGTTTCCAAAGGAAAAACAGCTTGAAGATTTTGAGGGAAAAAAGATATACGTTTGGCTAGAGGCCGTCATGGGTTATCTGTCCGGGGCGATAGAGTGGAGCAGAAGGGTAAGTGGAGATATAAAGGATGATATTTCTGAAGTCATATTCAATAAATACGAAAAGCAGTCCCGAAGCTGGAGAGATTTTTGGCTGAACAAGAAGGCCGAACATTATTACTTCATGGGACAGGACAATTTGGTTTTCCATACTCTTCTGTGGCCGGCGATGCTTATTGGTTCAAAGAGGGGGTATACGCTACCAAAGAATGTGGTTGTAAACAAATTTATGAATTACGAGGGGAAGAAATTTAGTAAAAGCAGGAACTGGACTATTGATTCGAAGAAGATTGCTGAGATCTATGGAGTTGATCCGGTCAGATATTACATGGCCTCAAACTTGCCTGAAAACAAAGAAGCTAACTTTACATGGGACAGCTTCATAAGTTCTGTAAACAATGAATTGGTAGGAAATCTCGGAAATTTTATCCATAGGGTGCTTACATTTGTCGAAAAGAATTTCAGGAGCGAAGTTCCAGAAGGGGAGCTTTCAAACGAGGTGAGATTTGAGATAAGAGATACTCTTTCAGATTCAGGTGAATTAATTCAGAAAGTACGATTGGTAGAAGGACTTTCTAGAATTATGAAATTTGTCGCTTTTGCAAACAGGTATTTTGACAAGGAAGCCGTGTGGAAAGTAGTCAAGGACGACAGAAAAAAGGCCGGCGAAATATTATATAATTGTTTACAGATCATCCAAGCCCTAAGCGTTCTCTTGTATCCTTATATGCCCGACTCATCGATACGCCTGGCCAACATGCTTCAAATTCCGGAAGCAAAAGTCGAAACAGGAAAGAATAATTGGAGGTACAGAGAGATCAAACCAGGGCACAAAATCGGAAAGATTGAAGTTATCTACAAAAAACTTGATCCGGAAGAAGTAGAGGCAAACAAATCTAAATTGGGCACGAAAGTATCTTGAGATGATCGATTCTCATGCCCATCTTGCTTCAAGTCCCCAGAGTTATTCAAGTATTTCAGAAGCAATTCAAAGAGCTGTAAGTGCTGGTGTTGAAAGAATTATTGATACTGCGATTGATCTTGATACATCTCAGGCGGTCCTGAGTCTTCATGACAAGTATCCAGATATCATCATTCCAACGATAGGTTTGCTGCCTGAGCTTCTAGTGCCGGGGTCGGATATATACGATCAAACGATTAAGTCGATTATGAATAAATTGAAAACGGTATTTGAGATCGGGAGAGACAAATTTAAGGCGGTGGGAGAGTGCGGGCTGGATTATTACTGGCTGGAGAGAAGTGAACAGTTAACAGCTAAGCATCCTGCCTGCGCAGGCAGGCGAAACAGGAGCAAGGGATTACAGGAGGAATTATTCAGAAGACAGGTGGAATTTGCCAAAGAAGTGGATTTACCACTTGTTATACATAGCCGGGGAGCAGAGGAAGAATGTTTATCAATTGTCAATGATCAATTATCAAAGGACAAATTTGGAATCAAAGCTTTTTTTCACTCATTTACAGGCGGCTTGAGAACTGCAGAAGCAGTTTGGGAGGCGGGACATTATATTTCGTTTAATGGAATTATTACTTATTCCAGAGCAGAGGAAATCCGAGAGATATTTAAGCTTGGATGGAAGAAGTACAGGCAGCAAATATTGGCTGAAACGGATTCACCTTATTTGGTACCGTCAAACAGAAGAAATGTTCAAGGACAGAGTTTTGAATCAACTGTATGCGAGCCAAGTGATGTGAAGTGGGTGATTGAGCGGATGGCGAAATTGGCCGAGGTGTCATTTGAACAGATGGATAATGTGACAGCTGGTAATTCTATTAGATTTTATAATTTAACTAGGGTCTAGACAACTTTAGGATGATATAATCTATCTTAAACGATACTAGACAATGAAAAACAAGTATTTAAACAAGGCACACATTTCAGAACGAAAATTTAGAGAAATTTTAAGGTTTTTCA
>JAHIVN010000076.1 GCA_018816645.1 Patescibacteria group bacterium
AGGGATACAAGTTCCCACGGAAATCCTGCCATTAGTACGGGCAGCATCCAAAGGGAGACAACGAAAGCTGCAAATAGGATGAACCAGATAATATGTGATCTCTTCATATGTATATGATAGCAGTTATTGACTTTGTAAATAGGTTCTGTAAGTACGGTAGGTTCGGTATGTTAGGTAGGAATACATAGATGGATGACCTACCTTACTTACCTTACGTACCTAACCTACCTTACCTACCTGACGTACCTAACCTAAAGTAATATCACCCCACCTTAATTACTGTCCCCTCCTTCTTAATCGGCATCCTCTTTGGCTCCCCTGTGCAAATCTCAAACGCACGCAAATAGGAAATCATTTGATTGATTCCTTCTTCTATCGATAAAACATTATTATCGATTACAAAATCAGGTTTGGTAGGAGGCTCGTAGGGACGATCGGCTCCATTAAGACCATCACGTTTAATGTGTACCCATCTAGGATCACAAATTGGCTGCAATTCATTTCGGACTTTTTCGAAAGGGGCGATTACAGCGACTATTACTAAAAAGCCATGTGCAGACATTAGGTTTGCAAGTCGTGCTACTCTCAAATTATGTCTACGACGATCCTCCGGCGAGAATCCTTCATCAACTGATACCGAGTTGCGCATCTCATCCCCGTCAAGAATAACTATTCTACGAGCAAGAGGTGAATCCATGTTTGAATCTTCGTTAAAATAATCTCTGGCTGCAAATGCTAGAGTAGTTTTACCTGCGCCGGAATTTCCAGTTAACCACACAACAGGAAATCGATTCTTCATTGTTCGAGTGGGTGAGGATTTTCCTTGAATTCTTTATCAGCACCTGCGTACAGCTTCTTCCTTATATCTGTTGCAGATATTGCTTCGGTTTTTTCATCCAATTGGATCAGCTCGTAACCAACATCTCTTCCTATATAAACACTTAGTTTTGAATCCGGATCATCAATCCTCATAACACTAACTTGTGATTCATCAGGAAATTGTGAACGAATCATCGCTTTGCATTTTTCAAATTCAAAAGGATTTTTCTCGCTACGCTGCGTATCTCGCGAAAGAACTATGCATTTATCACAATCTTCAAGTATTTTTTCTATGCACTTTTTATGTCCATCGTGGAATGGCTGGAAGCGACCAACGAAAACACCTGTCTTCATATGCATTGATTATGCCCACTTCCCATTATGTAAAGCAATGGGAACTTTGTGATATTTTTAATCTGTATGTGATCTCGTTTTCACACTACAATCACTTTGATGGTTAAAAGCAAAAAAAACTGGCTTAGGCTAATGCGACTGATAGGAATAGTAATATTTATCTGGATTTTGAGTCGTATAAGTTTTTCCCATTTGGGCACTGTTCTTTCTCAAGTAAATATACCACTGTTACTTTTATCATTTGCAATAATATTTGTTATATACTTTATAAAAATGCTGCGATGGCACTATTTAGTAAAACAAACCGAGTTGTCTCCAAGCCTAAAAGAATCATGGTACATATATAATATTGGCATATTTCTTGCCTCTATAACTCCAGCTAAGTTAGGAGAGATTGGGCGCGCATCCTATCTTGTAAAAGCAGGACTTAATAAAAAAACATCTATAGGCATAGTAATTGTTGATCGCATAGCAGATGTAATAATTACAAGCTTTTTATTAATTATTGCATGTGTCTTTATATTTGGTTGGCTTATAACGACGATTGTTTTAATGTTTTTATCTGCGTTGATTGCATCATTATTTATTTTGGAAAAGAAAAAACAATTTGTTAAGAATATTAAAAGCTCCATGCCCTTTTTTAAGAAGATTTTAAAATTTGATACTGCAACATATGTTCTGCTGTTAACGATTGTAAACTGGATTGTATATTATATGTGGGCAATATTGGTCGCTAGGAGTGTAGGGATAGAAGTCTCTTCTGGAATATTAGTACTTGTATTTACGATTGCAGGCACAATTGCTGTGTTGCCCATTGCACCATCCGGACTGGGAACAAGAGACATCGCACTAATTACATTGCTCACCCCATATGGGGTGCCCATGGAACAAATAGTAATCCTAGCGCTATTAATGTTTACAACTCCGTTCATAAGCAGCATATTAGGTTTATGGTATTGGATAAGAGGATGCTCTATGACCCCACTTCCCAAACAAAACTATGAAGCGTAATTGGACAATGTCACAAGTTGCAGCTCACTGGGATAGTGTCCCCGAATATGATTCTATAAACAGTCAGATTGATTCTTATTACAGAAGATTTAAAGACTCTGCGCCTCTGTTCAGTATCCCAGATAATGCAAAAGTTTTGGATACCGACTGCAGAACAGGCAATGGTGCCCTGTTTTTTAGTAGAAAGTATCCTACAGCTAAATTTACATGTATGCCCATGGCTCCCTCATTTGAAAGAGCTGCACAAAAACGATTTGCCGAAAACTCTCTCTCGATTAATTTAATTCCTTTTTTTGGCATACCATTAGCTTTTGAAGATTCTACTTTTGATGTAGTGCTAACTTATGAAACCATTGAACATGTTCCGTGGCCGCAAGAATTTGTAGCCGAGCTAAGCCGCGTTCTTAAAACAGGTGGGATATTTGTTCTCACTACACCAAGTGTTTTATGGGAACCTGTTCATTGGCTCTCTGCAAAATTAAAATTGGACCACGGAGAAGGTCCACACATAATGCTAAGACGCAAAACTCTGCTTAATATTTTTGCTTCTACTGAACTGGAGGTACAAACCGAAAAATCTTTCGTACTAGTACCTGTAGGACCGTGCTGGTTAATAAATTTTGGAAAATTACTAGAAAAGATTTTCCCAGAATGGATTAAGCGCCTACTTTGTCTAAGGCGAACATTTATCTGCATAAAAAAATGAATGATACTTGGAATAAATTGGAGGCTAATATAATTAAGCCTGGCTTATGCACACAGTGTGGAACATGCGCTGGTTTATCCAGAGGAGCAATTGCTTTTAGTGAGAAAAAAGGAATACCTATTCCAACATTAATAAATAATACCGCTGATATACCAGAAGAAGCTTACTCCGCCTGCCCGGCAAAAACATGTTTATATCCTCAGCTGAATGATTTTGTATTTGGAAAACAGGAGTACAGCTATCTGTGTGGAATAGTCGAAAAAAGTTATATAGGACATACAACAGATGAAAAAGTTAGGCGCAATGCCGCATCTGGAGGAGTGCTATCCGCTTTATTAATTTATTTACTTGAACAAAAAATAATCAATGGAGCAGTTTGTCTGCAAGTGGGAGCTAAATTACCACATAAAGCAGAACCAATTATCGCGCGTACAAAAGATGAAATACTAAAATGTGCACAGAGCGTCTACAGTGTTACATCAACAAATACAATATTGGAACAATTAGAAAAAGAGGAAGGACCACTTGCCTACATTGGATTACCCGACCAGGTAGCATCAATAAGGAAACTGCAAATGATGAATCATCCTTCGGTCCGTTCAATTAAATATGTTTTTGGTCCTTATATGGGCACACAAATGTATTTTGGAGCCATACAGCATTTTTTAAAGTCTAATGGTATAAAATCGGAAAACGAGATAGCAGACCTTAAATATAGGGCTGGAGAATGGCCGGGATATTTGCAGATCAAACTAAAAGATGGCCGCGTTATTAAATCAGAAAAATTTCATTATAATTATTTAATTCCATTCTTTATTACATCGAGCAGCCTACAACTTGTAGACTTTACAAATGAACTAGCCGATATATCGGTTGGAGATGCATGGTCACCTAAATATGAGAATATTAAGGGAGGCCATTCAGTTGTACTTGCACGATCTGAACAAGGAGAAACACTACTTAGACAGATGCAAGAAGGCGGCCTGTTGGAATTAAAAGAGATTCCTATTAGCGAAGCTATGGATATGCATGGTCATATGATTGATTTTAAAAAGCGTGGTGCTTTTATTAGAAATAAATGGAAGAAGATTCAACCAGATTATGGATATGAACCCGTACACATTCCCCTTCCAAGAATAGCAGTCGAGTGGTGCTTAAGATTTGTATTTGCAATCGGTAAAATTAAATTTGTGCGTGTTGTTGTTCGATATATTCCTATTGGTATTATTGGCCCTGTGTTCAATACATTACGTAAGGGATGGAAATCGGTTTCCAAACCTACTAAACGAAAAGGGTTACGTGAAACACAATATAAGCTAACCTCTCACCTATGATCTCCCTAATCATCCCCGTCTACAACGAACAAGACGCAGTGGTCGACACTGTTAAGAGGTCGAGTGATGCTATGACAAAAACAGGTGATGATTTTGAGATCATAGTTATAAATGATGGAAGCTCTGATGCAACACAACAGAG